>CANFVD010000004.1 GCA_947450345.1 Actinomycetota bacterium | reverse complement strand
GTGCCCTGGGAACGCTGAGTGCTCCCGAGAATCTGCAAGTCAACGCTGCGCACGGTCGACACCTGAGTGAGCGAGGCCTCGAGTTGAATCTTCATGAGCGACTTTGCCACCACGGACGCCCGGAGGCTCTGCGCACTCAGGTCAACGATGGCCACACCGTCCTGCACCGGCACCGCATCCGCCACGAGAGTGGTGCCCGTGGGAAAAGCGCTCGTTGCGGCGCCGGTCGAACCGAGCCACGCCGAGGGTCCTGCGAGAAGTGCCTTGACGATGCGTGTGGTGGTCGACGCCCGAGAGGGGAACCAGCGCACGTCGGGAACGAGGCGTCGATTGTCGGGAGACAGGAAATAGAGGCTGGTCTGATGAAACACCTGAAGGAAAGTGGGCTTGTCAATCACGATTCCGGGCGGAAGACCGCTGATACGCCACTGTCCGTCCACCCTTTCAAAGGCATACGTCATGTCAACGTGGACCGGTGACTGCTGTTGCGTGAATCGGCCCTCCGCGTCGAGGACGGCCGAGGCATCGATGCCGATGCTGATTGATGTATCGCTCAGCTCGCTACTCGGGCGAACGCCCGAGTCAACCAGTGTCATGGAGCTCGGGTTCCACGTGTCGCTCGCGACAGGGGTGAGGAATTGGCGCGCAATGGCAAAGTCGTTCTGCGGGCTCGATGCGGCCTCAAGAAATCCGCGCAAGATGACGGCGGGCGCGGCGTCGGCCACGGGCCCCGCGGGAAGAAATTCGATGTCCGCAGCGGCCGGGCCAGCGATATCGCCGCCTTCGTTCACACCGCCTGAGCGCGGAATTCCCGAACATCCCACAAGCGCGACCGCGGCAACCACAACCGCGGCAACCAAGCCCACCGCTCGACGTCTGAGGTGACGCATCGAACGATGCGACCGCGACACGTCGAGCTCCCGCCCGGTCATCGCTCTGCCCCCTGGCCGGTCGGCTCCAGGGCCAGAGGCGATTCGCCCGCCGGAACCCCCGGGGTGCGCGGCAGCGTAAGCCTGAACCGCGCTCCGCGGCCCGCTTCGGCCCAGACATCGATGGCGCCGTCGTGGACGCGTGCGTCTTCCCACGCGATGGCGAGGCCGAGTCCGGTGCCGCCGAGAGTGCGTTGGCGAGAGGGATCACCGCGCCAGAACCGCTCAAAAATATGCGTCACCTCGTCTTGGCCCATGCCCACACCGGAGTCCTCCACCACCACGGCAACCGCGGTTGCTGTCGAATCAATCTCCACGCGGATCGGCTTTGCCTCTCCGTGCTCCACGGCGTTGCCCACAAGATTGACAATGATGCGGCGAATGCGACGAGGATCGATCTCTGCCTCGCAGTGTCCACCGGGCGACGAGATCACGATGGGTGACCCCCGCCCCTCGGCCAGCGTTTGCATGGACGCCACCACGTCTTCGGTGAGGGTCACGAGGTTCGTCGGCTCACGGGTGAGCGCTGCTGTCTTGGCGTCATAACGACTGATTTCAAGTAGGTCGGTGAGCAGATCCTCGAACCGCCCAATCTGTTTGTGCAGCAGTTCGACCGAACGACGCGAGGGGGCATCGAGGCTGCCCCGGTTCTCAAAGACCACATCCGACGCCAACCGCATGGTGGCCAACGGCGTGCGCAGTTCGTGAGAAACGTCGGACACGAAACGCTCGCGAACATCCGAGATCGCGCTGAGTTCTCGGAGTTGTGCCTGAAGGCTGTCGGCCATGTCGTTGAAGCTTTGCGCGAGCGTGGCCATCACGTCCTCGCCCTGCACCGGAATCCGTTCGTCAAAGCCACCCGCGGCAAACTCTCGCGAGGTAGCCGCCGCGGTGCGGATCGGGACCACGACCAGGCGTGCCACAAACCACGCTATGGCACCGATGAGCACCAGCAGGCTGATGCCGGAGAACCAGAGCACCTGTTGGATGAACGCGAGCGTTGCTGCTGCTTGCGAAAAATCGAAACCGATATAGAGCTCGTAATCACCCACGCCCGGGATGGTCGTCAGCGACCCCACGATGACGCCCGGTTGACTTCCCGCCGCGCCGACAACCTCGATGGATTGCCAATACTGTCGGCCCGCTCCCGCACTCACAGCGTCGCGGAGGTCGTTGGTGATCACTCCCCCGCCGAGTTCGGCGCTGGTGAAGTCCTGCGGTGAGAGCGGGTTGTTATCTTGGTCGGCCGACCGGTAAAGCGCGAGCCATGAGCTTGACGACGCATCGCGCACCGCAACGGTGGCCTGGCTGACCACGGTCTGCACGTCGGCTCGATCGACCACGTCGGCCGAGTCAAAGATTTGCTGGGCGACCACCTGTGCTCGGGCTGACGCCGCCAGCGACTGTTTGAGGCGCGAGTCGAAGAGATCCTGCGAGATACTCCACGACAGGTACGTTCCCACAATGATGATGGCGACGAGCGAGAGAGTAACCGAGATGATGACGGTTCGCATTTGAAGCGAACGGCGCCACGCGTGCCACGCCAGTCGCGGCAGATTGCGATAGTCGTAGGTTCGGATTCGGCCCCAGAGCGCCGGCACGCCTAGTCTCCGCCAGCCCGGTAGCCCACGCCACGAACGGTTCGCACAATCAGGGGGTTGTCC
Organism: Actinomycetota bacterium; assembly: GCA_947450345.1. GTDB lineage: Bacteria > Actinomycetota > Actinomycetes > Actinomycetales > Microbacteriaceae > UBA963. The sequence goes on along the minus strand of CANFVD010000004.1, from coordinate 54,817 downwards.
GGATCGTGCTCGACCTTGGAGCGCAGCCGCTGCACGTGCACATTGACCAATCGCGTATCGGCCTTGTACTGGTAGCCCCAGACCTGCTCAAGAAGTTCTTCACGCGTGAGCACGCGGTGCGGTTGCGATACCAGAGTGACCAGAAGCGAAAACTCGAGTGGCGTGAGACTGATTTCCCTTCCCTCGCGCATCACCCGATGTGCCGTGGTGTCGACGGTGATGTCTTCCACCTCGTACGTCTGTGCCGTCAGCAGTGTGGCGGGAGTGGGGCGAAGCCGTGCTCGAACACGTGCAATGAGAACGTTTGTCGAACACGGCTTCACGATGTAGTCGTCGGCACCCATTTCGAGTCCCATCACCATGTCGGAGTCGTCGTCCTTGGCGGTGATCATGACGATGGGGGTTCCCGACATTTCGCGGATGCGACGGCACACCTCAACGCCGTCTATTCCCGGAAGCATCACGTCAAGAAGCACCAGATCGGGCGAGACGCGCACGAAGTCGTCGATGGCTTTCAGGCCATCGCCGCACACTGTGGTGCGAAAGCCCGCTTGAGTCAGCGCGATGTCCATCATCTCGGCCAGATTGCTGTCGTCGTCCACAATCAGCACGTGCGGGCTCGACGCAGTAACACTCTGAGCCATCATCGCCTCCGCTGCCCTAGGGACCAATCGGAATTAGCGTAGCGCGCCGGTGCTGAAAGCTCGCCGATGAAAACCTGAACGGGACTAGTAGCGGTAGAGCTCAGGCTTGAACGGGCCCTCGAGCGGAACGCCGATGTAGGCGGCCTGCTCCGGCGACAGCTTGGTGAGGACAACTCCCAGGGCGTCAAGGTGCAAACGAGCAACCTTCTCGTCGAGCACCTTGGGCAACACGTAGACGCCCACGGGGTACTCAGCAGTGCGAGTGAAAATCTCGATCTGAGCCAACACCTGGTTGGTGAACGAGTTACTCATCACAAAGGAGGGGTGGCCCGTGGCGTTACCGAGGTTCATGAGGCGACCCTCGCTCAGCACGAGGATGCTGCGGCCCGAGGGAAGGTTCCACTCGTCAACCTGCGGCTTGATGTTCGTCTTGGTGGCACCGGGAAGCGATTCAAGCCCAGCCATGTCAATCTCGTTGTCGAAGTGGCCGACGTTCGAGACAATGGCCTGGTTCTTCATGGCCAGCATGTGCTCCACCGTGATGACGTCCTTGTTGCCCGTGGACGTGACAAAGATGTCAACCTCTCCCACAACCTGCTCGATGGGGACAACCTGGTAGCCGTCCATCGCGGCCTGCATGGCGCAAATGGGGTCAATCTCGGTCACGATGACGCGAGCGCCCTGACCGCGAAGCGCCTCGGCGCAACCCTTGCCCACATCTCCGTAGCCGGCAACGAGGGCAACCTTGCCGCCCATCAGCACGTCGGTGGCCCGGTTGAGGCCATCGGGCAGCGAGTGACGAATGCCGTACTTGTTGTCGAACTTGGTCTTGGTGACGGCGTCGTTCACGTTGATGGCGGGGAAAAGGAGCTCGCCCTTCTTGTGCAATTCGTAGAGGCGGTGGACACCGGTAGTGGTCTCTTCAGTGACACCGATGAGTTCCTCGGCAACGGCGTGCCAACGGCGCGGGTTCTCCGCGAAGACGCGACCCAACAAGCGCAGGACCTCGGCGTATTCAGCGGAATCGGCGGTGTCCGGCGACGGTACGCCTCCGGCGACTTCATAGTTGCGACCGTGATGAACGAGCATCGTGGCGTCGCCACCGTCGTCAAGGATCATGTTGGGGCCAGCCTCGGCTCCCACCTCAAAGCTCCAGTCGAAGATTTGGTTCGTGCACCACCAGTACTCTTCGAGCGACTCGCCCTTCCAGGCGAACACCGGCGAGCCCGAAGGCTGGTCGACCGTACCGTGCGGGCCAACGGCCACGGCCGCCGCGGCTTCGTCCTGGGTGGAGAAAATGTTGCACGATGCCCAGCGCACCTGCGCACCAAGCGCGGTCAGCGTTTCGATGAGCACAGCAGTCTGCACCGTCATGTGCAGCGAACCGGCAATACGGGCACCCTTGAGGGGCGCCGACGCGCCGAACTCTGCTCGAAGCGCCATGAGTCCCGGCATTTCGTTCTCGGCGAGGCGAATCTGGTGACGACCGGCCTCCGCGAGAGCGAGGTCGGCAACCTTAAACTGTGTGGCGGGCAATACGCGCGTAGCGGTGAGCGTCATGTTACGAGTCCTTTCGGATGAGAGCGAGAACCTCGTCACGAATACGACTCATGGTGTCGTGATCCGCGGCCTCAACATTAAGGCGAAGGAGCGGTTCGGTGTTCGACGGCCGCACGCTGAACCACCAGAAGGGTTCATTCGCAGCGACCCTCCCAAGCATAGTCAATCCGTCAAGGGTGTCTTCACTGGCACGCGTCGCGAAGGCGGAGCGAACCCGGTCCGTCGCCAGAGCGACGTCCGTCACCGTGGAATTGATTTCCCCGCTGAGCGAGTAGGGGCTAAACCGTGTGCGCAATGCCGACATCGGTTCGTCGTGAGCGCCCAACTCGGCGAGAACATTGAGGGCCGCCAGCATTCCGTTGTCAGCTCCCCAGAATTCGCGGAAGTAGTAGTGAGCTGAGTGCTCTCCGCCGAACACGGCAGACGTGCGCGCCATCTCGTCTTTGATCAGGGAGTGTCCCACGCGAGTGCGCACGGGCGTGGCACCTGCCGAGCGAATCGTCTCGGCAACAATGTTCGACGTGATGAGGTTGTGCAGAACCACGACGTCGGTCACCCCCTGCGCTTTCGCGCGCGAAATTTCCCGCAGCGCCACGATGGCCGCAACCGCGGAGGGCGAGACGGCCTCGCCGAGTTCGTCAACAACGAAACACCGATCCGCATCGCCATCGAACGCCAGGCCCAGGTCGGCTCCATGGGCCACGACCGCGCGCTGGAGGTCGACAAGGTTTGCCGGCTCTAGGGGGTTTGCCTCGTGATTGGGGAACGTCCCGTCGAGCTCAAAGTAAAGCGGGATGATCTCCACCGGGAGTGCCGGCAAACCCGCAGCGGTTTCTAACACAGCCGGAACAGTGAGTCCGCCCATCCCGTTACCGGCATCGACCACGATGCGCAGCGGACGGATCGAACTGAGGTCAACCAGCGATCGCAAATACGCGGCGTAATCGTGAAGAACATCGCGCTGATCTATCTGTCCCGGGGTGGAGTGAGCGGGAATATCACCGTCGAGGAAGTCAAGGGCACGATCGCGAATAGCCGCAAGTCCGGTATCCAAGCTGATTCCCTGTGCGCCCGCACGCGAGAACTTGATGCCGTTATATTTGGCCGGGTTGTGGCTCGCTGTAAACATGGCGGCTGGGGCATTCCACGCGCCCGAGGCGTAATAGGTCTCGTCGGTCGAGCACAGGCCGAGGAGCGAGACATTGGCCCCGCGCTGAGCGGCTCCCTCGGCAAATGCTCGCGCAAAAGCGGGCGAGGAATCCCGCATATCGTGCCCCACCACCACGAGCTCTCCCGCGGCGTCGACCTCATCGACAAAGGCAGCACCGAGAGCTCGGATCATTTCTTCGGTGAGGTCTTCGCCCACCACGCCGCGAACGTCGTAGGCCTTGACTGCGGCGGTCAGTCGGGCACGAGTATCAGGCGTCATCCGATAATTCTACGTGCCTCATGAGTTGCCAGCCGTGGGCGGGGGTGAGTCGTTGCGCGTGCTCCGCACACAGGTCATAGCCCTCCCCGGCGTAGTCCGGTGCGAGGGGGCCAATAGCGAGAGTACTTCCTTCGTAATCGAGGGTGACGGTCGCCGCGGCCGCCTGCGAGCAGAGAGGCTTGGCACAACGACGATTCGACACGTCTCACAGCCTAGACAGGAGGCATGGCTAGCATGGGGTCATGCCAGCGAGCGGATCGGGTGAATTCTCGTCATCACGCGCGCGCACGCGCGGCCGCAGTTCCGACCGTCACGGTCGCGGCATGCGCTCGCCCGTCACCGGACCGCACCTTCCGGTTATTCACGGGCGGACGGAGAAGTTCTTTACGACCGTAGCTCAGACAGCGCAGTACCTCCGGTCGCTCTGGAACAGCGAACTTGCCGACGTCACGTTTGAGGTTGCTGCCAATCCAGCGTCCCCGTTAGCTCCCGGTGAGATTCCGCGCTGGCAGGTGGACTCGGCAAAGAAGCGCATCGTGTTGTTTAGGGTTCCCATCCAACGGCTGAGTCGCCTGCACGTCGACGACGATCTGCATCGCCAGATGGCGATTGAGGAGTGCGTCTTTCGTGCCGTGGCCGAATACCTCGGCCGGCGTCCCGAGGAATTAGGTCCGGATCGCTTTCATCCTTAGATCGTTGTGCACCAACCGAACTAGCGCGGATAGACCCTGATTCCCGAACCCAACGGACTGGCCGGCGTCAGCGGCATCGACGCCCCTAGTCCCGTCGCGGCATACGAGACCGTGGCATAAACGGGCATCTCGGATGACAGCACGTAGCGGGCTCCGGGAGCGAGCGAGACCGCTCGGACCCCGTTGGCCGGAATGGTCACGTCGGGAAGCGCGGTGTCGCCCTGGGCAAACTTGAGCGTGATGTCGGTCTCGTTGGAATTAAACAGCGTGAGCGTGGGATGCGGGCCGGAGGACACGTTGAGCAGCGTGTCGCCCACGACGGGCAACGTCGCGACATTCCACGTGAAGTCACCGCCGACGAGGGGAGACGCTGCCACCGCGCCGCCCGATCCCAGGGTTTGTCCGGGCGCAACCGGCTCGCCACTGACAGGGCCGTCACCGCCGACATCGTCCAAGGCCGCGGTCTGGGCCTTCGAGGGGCTCGTCGCCGTATCGCCCGACAGGGCACCGGGCGATGCTGTGGGAGTGGGTCGACCCGAGGCTCGGGGAGTCGAAGTTCCCACGGGGGTGGGCGTGGCCGTTGAGGTGGCAAAGGGATCCGTATCGGCGTAGTTGATTGTTCTCGCGGCGGCGACAACGGGCTCTGTGGCTGAAATCACGAGCGTGTAAATACCGTCCGACAAACTGCCGAAGGGCAGTTCGACGACGCGCTCGGGCGCGACGGTGGCTTTGACGGTGACGGGCTCACCGCTCACGCCATACGCCGTGACCGTTACCTCGGATTCCTGCGATCCCGGCACGCCAACGCGCACCGCCGGCTCCTGATCGCTCGTCACCATGCCGCCCTCGCTGGATTGGTGCGTTGCCATGCCGGACAGCCGAACGCCCGGAATCACCAGGCTGACGTTGGGACTTGCGCCCTGAGCAATCAGCTCCACACCATCCGGCAGGAGGGTGCGAACAACCGTCTGTTGCAACGTGGGAACGACCTGACCACCCGTGCTCGTGACGTGCACCACGGGATTGTTCACATTCGGTGCGATCGCCGCCAGCGAAAGGATGCGCTGGGTGCCGGGCTCGACAACGATGCCCGACGACCCGGGGCCGACAACCCATCCGCGCTCGCTCAAAACGGTGAGTGAGACGTTTGCCGTCACCTCGGTGGGGTTGGTGAGCAAGAGAAGTGTGGTGCGTCCCGTCTCGGTCGAACCACCCACGAGCCAGGCGTCGGTCGAGGCTTGGGTACACGCTGCCGTGGCGAATCCGGAGAGGGATTCGGTGGCGGCCCGCTGTGATTGCACGCCAGCGATTTGCGGGGTGAGGTCGGTCGTGGGGGCGGGCGCAAACAACTGCTGCGGCTGCGCGAGTTCGTCTCCCACCATGTCGTCGGGGGCAGCGACCGGAGTTTGCGTAATTGCGGTGTCACTCGCTGAGGTGACGTACTCAGGAATGCCGACCGCGCCAAAGGCCGTGGCATCGCCGTCGAGCGAGAGCACATCAACCAGAGCACCCGGACAGATGAGGCGCTGATCGGTGGGCGTCGGAGTTACCAGCTCGGAACGCGCCAGAGCCGTGAATCCGGGCAACGGGACGATACAGAGAAAACCGACCACGGCGGCGGCAATACCTGCGCCGACCAATCCGGCGGCCGACCGCAGTCCGTACCTCAGAAAATTCCTACGCTTCGTCATCGAAATCACCTGCCAGAGCATCGACCGGTTCAAAGTCTTCGTCCTCGGTTGTCACCGGTTCTTGCCGGCGACGGCCCTCGACCCGAGGCGGACCGGTGGGAATCGCCACCAACAGCGTCAGGATGATGACGAGGGCTTGCACACTCAGAATGATTGTCCGCCAGGGCTGGGTAGCCGACTCCGGCGTCAGGAGATCGACCTCGGCGGTCGACACGTTGGGGTAACTCCACAGCAGGCCGACATCCGTCTCGCCGATGGGAGCCAACGTGGGATTGGCGTCGAGCGACGCGCGAACCCGAGTAGTGACGTTGGTGGCATCCGCCGACGGGTCTGCGGAATCCCCCGTGGCCGCTGGTGCCAGGAGAATGTAACCGATTCCGAACTGCTGCAACCGCTCTTCCGTTTGCGCGCCTCCCGTGGAACTGAGGTCTCCCGCGAGGTGAGCCAACTCCTGTTGCCCCTCGCCCGTGCCGACGCTCGTATTGATCAGGGTCGACGACTGGTCGAGCGTCATGCCCTGACCGCGCACCAGAACGGTTGCAATGCCCCCGTCAGGTTGCGGAGTGATGACCATTGTTCCCACCCGCGGCGTGCTGGCGGCCGTGGCCACCACATACGCCGGAAGAGTTCGGTCGGTCGAGGCGGCCACCTTGCCGGTGCCCATCAGGAGTGCCCCCACGAGGGGAACGGCAAGAAGAACCACGGCCACAGTTCCCGCAATCGCCGGGTAGTAGGAGAACCGGCGCAACACCGTCATGCCCGTGCTGGCCGCCACGATGAGTCCGAGCGAGGCCAAGCTCAGGCCGGCCCCCGGCCAAAGTGCCACGGCCGTTTGTCCTTCAAACGCCACCCGCAGGCCCACGGTAGCCGCAGCTGAGGCAAGGCCGAGAAGGGCGATGAAGAGTGCCAGTTGGGCGCGCACGGGATGCGCCGAAAAGAGCCCTGCCACGGCCAGCGCCGCGACCACAGCGACCAAGACGAGCACGACGAGACCGGCCGCGATGTTGATTCCCACATCGATGGATCCCGTCAGATCCAGCCATCCGCCGAGACCGGACGTGGGATAACCCAACGCCATTTCCCAGCGCGTCGCGCCCGCAAAGGGAACCACAGGGCCGGGATCCGCCAGCATTCCGAGCGGGTTTCCCGAAAAGAGCTGAACCACCACGACAGGAGCAAACAGCGCAACTGCGGGGATGGGGATGGCCAAGAAGCGACCGATATAGCGCCCGGTAAGAACGACTGAGCCAATCCACACAATTAGGAGCGCGACGCCCAGTGACGGTGCGCAGGCAACGACCGCCGCAAAGAGCAACGCGGCGATAGCGGAGGCGGACCACGAGCGCGGTGCACGCAGCCCTGCGGCAAAGAGCCAGGGGAGAAGAATGTGCACGAGGACGGCGGCAGGTCTTCCGTCATTCAGCGCAATGAGCAGCGTGGGGGCGAGTCCGTAGGCGAGTCCAGCGAACACGCGGACGCCAGCCCTGTCGGTGAGCCGCGCCATGACAACCCACGCGCCGGCCCCGGCAAGCGGGATGGCCACAAACCACAGAGCTACCAGCGCGAAGGACGGTTCCCACCACGTTCCGCTGCCCATGACGGCCAGCACCCAGGCAAAGGGATCAGCCGGATCGAGTTGCGCGAGGGCGAGCGAACGCCAGCCGTAGCCGGTTTGCCCCCACAGTTCGCCCACCTTGGCGGACAGTGGCAAGAGGGCCCCACCGCCGATTGCGTGGGCGCCGAGCAGCGGCACGTTTGCCACGAGGGAAACGATCGCCAAGGCAATCGTTGTCCACGCGCCGCCCGACGTGAAGAAGTGCAGTGGCCGGCGGGCACCCTCGTGATACTGCCGCGCCTGCTCACGCTCGAGCGCATTGCGCCGACGCACCGCTTCCGACGACATGCGGAGCGACGAGAGGGCCCACCATCCCGTGGTGCGGGAACGGGCAATCTGGGAGCGTGCGCGAGAAACGGTTGGCAGGGAAAAGGCGACGGAGAGGGCCGAGCGAAATTCTCCACCCACCTCGTGAGGGCGCTTGGCCAAGAGCAGCCAGATGGCTCGAAAAATTGCGCGGGGCCCCAGCGCCCACCAGAGCCAGAACACCGAGAACGAGGGCGCATAGACCATTCCCCGGTAAAGCTGGGCGGTGCGAGTCAATCGCGCACGTCGCACACGGGCCCGAAGGCGCGGCGACATGACGGGTCCGATGACGCCGTCACCGGCGGTCAGGACGCGGGCATCGGGCACCACGGAAACACGATGCCCAGCGAGGCGGGCACGAACACACAGGTCGAGAGCGTCATCGACAACCGGTAACCCGGGATCGAATCCGCCCAGAAGTCGATACACGGGTTCGCGAATCAGTAGCCCGTTAGCCCCCACCGCGAGCACATCCGAGACGGTGTCGTGCTGACCTTGGTCGAGTTCCTCGGTGACCAGCGAGACGGCTCGTCCCCGGCGCGTCATCGACAGGCCGTACTCGACGATGTAGTCAGGGCGGTCCCACTCCATTTGCTTGGGTCCCACAATGGCTACCGAGGGAGACACCTCGAGAGCACCCAGCAGTCGCTCGAGAGCGGCCGGCGTGGGAGCGGTGTCTTGACCCAACAGCCACAGCACATCGTCGTCGCTGCGCTCCAGAGCCACCGTGCGCGCCGCGGCCTCAACAGCCTCCCCGAAGGGAACGACACCGGGCATGGTGATCAGCTTGTGTGCTGGGGCGTCGCTGAGGGAAGCGGCAACGGAACCCCGGGAACCGTTGTCCACCACGACGAGAACGTCGGGTCGTCGCGTTTGCGCCGTGAGAGCATCCAGCGTCTGCGACAAATGTTCCCCGCCCGCGCGGGCAACCAGAATCGCGGTGACTGTGGGGCTCATCGCGACCAGCCTAGGTTGGCTGTCTGAAAGTATCCGTTAGGCGCGACGGCGGAGCTTGCGGCGTTCACGCTCGCTCAGTCCACCCCAAATGCCAAAGCGCTCGTCGTTGGCCAGAGCGTACTCAAGGCATTCGCTGCGCACCTCACACGAGGTACAAATCTTCTTGGCGTCCCTGGTGGAGCCGCCCTTTTCGGGGAAGAACGATTCGGGGTCCGTCTGAGCGCAGAGGGCATCGGCCTGCCAGGCGAGTTGGCCTTCGTCTTCGGATTCGAGAGGCCGTGCGCCGGGCACACCCAGCTTCACGGGATCAACAAACCAGTTACTCGGGACACCGGATGTGTAGGTCGACATACCGGACCTCCGTCTTTCTTCTGCTCAGCGACACGCTCGAATCAGCGTCTCTGAAGATAATTACACCGGTGTTATTCGTTTGCGTCAAGTCCGGATGTAAAGAACTTTCATGAGCGAGTGGAGGGTTTGGCGCTAGGTCCCGGTGTTTTGCCCTGTTGCCAGAACGGCATAGCCTCGGCCGGTGAACGAGACGGGAAACTCCTCCGAGGACACAAAGATGGCTTGGCCGCGGGTGAGGTCCGTGCTGGACGATGCTCCCGAAACGGAAAGCTCGCCGTCGAGCACCAGCACGATGCCAGGATCCTGCGACGTCACAACAGCGGACGGCTCTGGATCACACACGCTGTAGAGCACGAAATCGTCGACGGGCGGGCGGAACGCCGCCACGCCCGAGCCCTCCGGGCTGGCCGGCCAGAACGGAGCGGCCACCGGTTCCCAGGACGCCACGCGCAGGAGCTCGGGCACGTCGATGTGTTTTGTCGTGAGTCCCCCACGAAGCACGTTGTCACTCGCGGCCATCACCTCAATGCCAAGGCCACGCAGGTAGGCATGCAGGTTGCCCGCGCCGAGGTAGAGCGCCTGTCCGGCCCGCAAAGTTACTCGGTGAAGCAACAGGGCAATCACAATTCCCGGTTCGGCACCGTACTCATCCGTGAGCCAGAGAACCGTCTCCCTGTCTCGCGGGTTGATTTCGGAAGCCCCGCTCGTGGCGACATCCCGCACCGCTCGCGCGACGTCGGTTGCCCCGGGATCGGTCAGCGCAAACGTCACGGCATCGGCGAGCCCGTGCTGGGCTACTCGATGCGCAAAGTCCGTCACGGCTGCGGCTCCGTCAACGTCCCCCGCCGCGGTGGCCGCTCCGGCAAACTCACGCAGGACGTTCAGGCTCTCGCTGATCTCGCGAAACCCACTGAGCGCCTCAAAGCCGTCGGCGAGCGCCATGATGAGTTCGGGCTTAGCCGAGGCGTCGCGATAGTTGCGATGCGGGGCATCGAGCGGGATTCCCGCCGCGTTCTCTCGAGCAAACCCCTCTCGCGCCTGCTCAGTGGTGGGGTGCACCTGAAGCGAAAGCGGACGAGCGGCGGCCAGTACTTTCAGCAGGAAACCCAAGGGGGGTTGACCGTGTGCGGACAAATACCTGTCGAGGGTCGTCTGCTCGGCGGGCGCGACCCCCGGGTCGATCACCAGACTGGGAGATCCCGGATGAGTGCCCAACCACAGCTCGGCCTCTGGACCGCCCGAGGCCACGCGACCGAGCGCCTCGGCGATGGCCGTGCGCGAGCCCCACGCATAATCGCGCGGCACGTTATCGATGGGCAGAAACATTCTGAGCGCCACGTTAGCCTGAACGCGAGAGAATGCCTGTGAGGCGCGAGACGAAGCGCGCCACGCATCGAAGGAGATGTCATGACACTCAGCCAACTCGCTGGCGACTTCTACGGACTCGAGATGTTGCTCACCGACCAGGAGAAAGAATTCTTGGCGCGTCTGCGGACGTACCTCGAGACGGACGTCAAGCCCCACGTCAATCGCCTCTGGGAGGCGGCGGAGTTTCCGCAGGACATCGTTGCCGGTCTGGCCACGTGCGGCGTCATGGGAATGGCTTTTCCCGAGACGCGTCCATTCGAAACGAGTGCCGTCTTCCGCGGGTGGGTCGCCCTTGAGCTCGCGCGCGTCGACGCCAGCGTCGCCACGTATGTGGGCGTGAACAACGGTCTGGCTATGGGCTCCATTGGCGAACTCGGCTCTCCCGAGCAACGCGCCCAGTGGTTGCCACCCCTCAGCGACGGATCGATGGTGGGCTGCTTCGGTCTCACCGAACCGCTGAGTGGCTCGGATTCTGCTCAGGGTTTGCGCACCACGGCCGAGCGCCGCGGTGACGAATGGGTCATCAACGGAGAGAAGCGCTGGATTGGTAATGGCACCTGGTGCGACGTGTGCGTCGTCTGGGCCAAAGACCTGGCCGACAACAAGGTCAAGGGCTTCATCGTTCCCACCTCGACCCCCGGCTATTCAGCCGAGCGCATCGAGGGAAAGATTTCGCTGCGCATCGTGCAAAACGCGCACATCACCCTGACCGACGTTGTGGTGCCCGAAAGCAATCGCCTGCCCGGTGCGAACTCATTTGCCGACACGGCCAAAGTTTTGCGCCTCACGCGTGCCGAAGTGGCCTGGGCTGCAGTGGGTGTTGCCGTCGGCGCTTATGAAGCCGCTCGCACCTACGCTCTCGAGCGGGAACAGTTTGGCGTTCCGATTGCCAAACACCAGCTCGTGCAGCACCATCTCGTGACGGCACTCGGCCTCATTACCTCAGCGCTCACCATGATTCGCGAACTCTCGATGATGCAAGACCGAGGCACGATGGGAGACGAACACGCTGCGCTGGCCAAGGCTGTCACGACAATCAACATGCGTGAGGCCGTGGCGCACTGTCGCGAGGCTCTCGGCGGCAACGGCATCGTGCTCGAATACGACGTGGCCCGTTTCTTTGCCGATGCCGAGGCCCTGTACAGCTACGAAGGCACGCGTGAGATGAATACCCTCATCGTGGGTCGCGCCGTCACAGGTCACGCGGCATTCGTCTAGCCTGAGGGTATGGTGAACAAAGCTCGCGAGACCGCCCACACGGGTCTCGTTGGTTTCACGTTCTTCACCCTCTTCGCCTCCGAGGCGTGGCGCAGCGTCATCGGCTGGTGGGGCTACCTCGCCCTCGGCGGCGTGCTGATTATCGCGTGGCTGATTATCGTGCTGCGCGCGCGACGGTCTCTCTATTGGCGAGCGTTCACCCCCTCGCTCGCCGTCTTTCTGGCCTGGGCTGGGCTGAGCATTATCTGGTCGCACTATCCCGGCGCGAGCGCCTTGGGCTGGACTTCTACCCTGGCCACCGCTTTCCTGGCGCTCGCCATCGTGCTCACCACCGACCGGGCGAAACTCATCCGCGGTCTGGGATTTGCCCTGCGCTGGATCCTCGGCCTGTCGCTCATTTTTGAGGCGATCGTTTCACTGTTCGTGCGCCAACCCATCCTTCCCTTTTGGGTCGATTGGGGAACGACCAAGCTTCCCGAAGCGTTTTATTGGTCACAAAACCGACTCTTCGAGCTGGGCCCCATCCAAGGAATCGTGGGAAACCGAAACCTCCTGGGATTCATTGCTCTCATCGGCCTCATCATCTTCTGCGTCCAGTTGGCTGATGGTGTGGTCTGGCGCACGTCGGGAATCATGTGGGTGGTCATTGCGGTAGCAACTCTTCTCCTGACGCGCTCCAGCACGGTGATCGTGGCGGTCGTGGCGGTGGCCATCGCCGCTGCCGGTTCTCTGTGGATGAGGACGCGACCGGTCACGAAGCGCTGGGGCGTGTACATCACGATGTGGACCGGTTCCCTCGCGCTGATGGCGACTGTCCCCCTGGTGTGGGACCCCGTGGTGTACCTGCTGGGCAAGAGCTCGGATGCGTCTGGCCGTGGCGATATTTGGAACTCCGTGTGGGGTCTCATTGTGGAGCGCCCCATTTTCGGTTGGGGCTGGATCAGCTACTGGGCACCGTGGGTGGACCCGTTCTCGCACCTCGCCGTGTACGACGACGTTGTGTACCTTCAAGCCCACAACGCGTGGCTCGACGTCTGGATGCAGATAGGTATCGTGGGCCTTGTCCTGTTCGCCGGACTCGTCTTCATGGGACTGTGGCGCGCGTGGTTCGTCGCGGTCGACCGACCCCAGTGGGATCTTGATGACAACCGCCCGTACTCGGCTCACTCGCTGATGCCCCTGCTCTTGCTGGTGGCCCTCACCGTTCAGAGCTTCGCCGAGAGTCGCATTCTTGTTGAGGGCGGTCTTGCTCTCTTTGTTGCGGTCATCACGGCGCTGAAGATGCCGGCCCGGGGTTTCGGCGAGCGCCGCTAGGACACCGAACCGTCAGCGGCTACTAACCGGCGTCGGGTGATGTCGAGGGTGCTGGCGGAAACAACGCGCTCTGCAGATAGGACTGCAGACCCGGATAGTCAGGGGCGAGCGGATCCACCGGCCAGCTGGGATCGAAGGGCGTGAGCGCAATGTGGGTCAACGGCTGAGACTTCGTTTTCACCCCGAGGTCAACGAAGTACCCGAGCATGGTCTGCGGAACGTTGGTCTTCAACAGACTTGTTCCCGCCACGGCGATGTCTTGGAACTTGGCCAGCACGTTGCCCGGATTGACCTGAGCCAAGAGGGATTCCTGCAACAGCTGCTGGCGCACCATCCGGTCGTAATCGCCCGTGCCCGACCACCGCGTGCGGGCAAACATCACCGCGTGATAGCCGTCGAGATGTTGCGGACCGGACTCGATCCACTCGGGTACGTCTTCTTCGGCGGTTCCTGGCTCAGCGATGGCCGTGCGTTCGGGAACAACGATGTCGACACCGCCCAGGGCATCAATCAGGGTGACCAAGGCGGGCATGTCGATGACCACGTAAAACTGAATGGGGAGACCCGTGACACCCGAAGCGGCATCCATCATGCCGAACACACCGGCAGGCACGCCATCGACGGCCGCCTGTGGGTACAGGTCGGCGTAGTTCATGTTGACGTCCGTCATGATCGTGTTGAGACAGGCGGATTCCACACAGTACTCGGCGGCGGACTCGGTATAGCCATCCGGGTAAACGGATGCCAACGGTGACGCGGCCGGGAACGGGATGTCGTGCAGGTCACGAGGAAGTCCGATGATGGTGGCGGCACCCGTGGACGCATCAACACTGATGACCTGTGTGGTGTCGGACCGCATCCCCATGTTCTCGGCCTCGCGCTGAGGATCGGAGTCGGTTCCAATCACCAAGAAGTTGTAGCGGCCGTCGATGGGTTCGACGCTGGGGCCCGGCGTGAAGATTTGCGAGATGGCCGAGTTGACGCCACCCGTGAGGAATGCCGCGTAGGCAGCCGTTCCGGAGAAAAAGACCATGAGCACGGTGGCGCTGACAGCAATCCACGCGCGTGCCCGCGGAGCCGTCTTGATGACGCGCACCAGGCGCAGCGTATCGAGGGTGAGGACGAGCCACAGCACCGCGTACCCGACGAGAAGAACTTGGCCGAGAAAGAGCACGGGCCCGAAGGTGACGATGCTGATGAGCGCAGGACGCCACAGCACGCCCAGCAGGAGCGCGAGAACGACGATGGCCCACGCGGTGAGGGTGGCACCCATGCCAAAACGGCCGAGGCGACGGTTACCGGCAAGAACCTGCGCTGCCCCCGGAAACAGCACGTTCACGACGACGAGCCACCAGGCTCGCCGCGTCATAAACGTCGGGGAGGCAAGATCCGGGTAACGAAGTGGCTGTTCGAGCGACGTCATAGGGTCGACTTGAGTGCCGTGTTCTTCTTCTCCACCGAGTCGGCCAGCCCACGGGCGTGGTCGTGGAGCTTTGTCATCAGAACAGCGTCGGACAGCGCCAAGATTTTCACAGCGATGAGTGCCGCGTTTGTTGCCCCACCAATGGACACAGTTGCGACGGGGACACCGCTGGGCATCTGCACGATGGACAGCAGCGAGTCAATGCCGTCGAGCTGCGAGAGGGGCACGGGCACGCCAATCACGGGGAGTGCGGTCACCGAGGCGAGCATGCCGGGAAGGTGAGCGGCACCGCCGGCGCCCGCAATGATGACCTTGAGCCCCCGGGCTTCAGCCTGCTTGCCGAAATCGATCATTTTCTCCGGAGTGCGATGAGCGCTCAGCACTTCAACTTCGAAGGCCACGCCAAACGAGGTGAGGGTGTCCGCGGCGGCGTTCATGACATTCCAGTCGGAATCTGAACCCATGACAACGGCTACCTGAGCGGTCTGTAACGACATGGGTTAAATGCTAGGCGTCAGTCCTGAAAGAACCCTGCCGCGCCACGCGCTTGCGCCACCGCATCCTCAAGGATGTCGGCAAGCACCGTGACGTGTCCGACCTTGCGTCCGGGGCGCGGTGACTTACCGTAGAGGTGAACTTTGGCCTCGGGGTGACGCTCGAGCGCCTGCGGCAGTCGATCGGCGAGCGCGCCCGTTGCGGGACCGCCCAAGATGTTCACCATGACAATGGATTCACCCCGCAGGGCGGTCGATCCCAGCGGCAGGTTGAGCACGGCGCGCAGGTGTTGCTCGAATTGGCTGGTCACCGCGCCCTCGATGGTCCAGTGACCACTGTTGTGCGGGCGCATCGCCAGTTCGTTGACGAGGATGCGCTCATCGGTGGTTTCGAAGAGTTCGACCGCGAGCACCCCGGTGACATCGAGTCCGCTCGCCACGCGGCGAGCGATATCGGCCGCCATCTCCTCGATGGGCCCTTCCCCGCCCGGTGCCGGGGCAATCACTTCTGAGCACACGCCGTTGGCTTGAACGGTCTCGACCACGGGCCACAGAGCGACCTCCCCCGAGGGGCGGCGTGCAATCAGCTGCGCAAGTTCGCGACGAAACGACACCGCTTCTTCGAGCAGGATGTCCGCGCCGGTCTCGAGCCAGTCGGCCACCACATCGCTCGACGAGATAAACCGCACCCCCTTGCCGTCATACCCGCCGCGCGGGGTCTTGGCCACGGCCCGACCGCCGTGACGTGAGATGAATGCCTCGCAGTCGGCAGCCGAACTCGCCCGCGCCCAGTCGGGCTGGGGAATGCCCAGTTCGGTCAACCGCTCGCGCATCGCCAACTTGTCTTGGGCAAAGTGGAGCGCGTGGGGCGCCGGATAGATGCTCACGCCGGCATCGCTGAGTGCCGCGAGCACATCCGCGGGAACGTGTTCGTGATCAAAAGTGATGACGTCGCACTCACGGGCAAAGGCCAGCACGGTAGCCGCGTCTTTGTGGTCGCCCACCGTGGTGGTGGCGAGCCGCGCCGATGACTCGTCGCTTTCAGCCAACACACAGAATTCAAGTCCTAAGTTGAGGGCAGCCGGAATCATCATCCGGGCCAATTGACCCCCGCCAATCACACCGACGCGCTGAGACATGTCGTTCCTTTTTTTGCAAGCCACCGGGCTCGCCCCATAGTGTCGATACCGTCCCTCTCATTATCCGCCACTCGGCAAGGTCGCCCCGCCATAAAACACTGGAGCCAAATGACCATCCCGGCAACGAGTGAGGCGCCGTCACCCGGTTTCTTTGCGCGAGCGTGGGCGGGCCTATTGAGCAACATCGTCAAGTTCGGAATTGTCGGCGGCCTGGGTTTTGTTCTCGATGTGGCCGTGTTCAACCTCCTGCGCGTGGGCGCTCTGGGAACTGAACAATGGTGGGCCACCGCACTCGGCGCCAAGGTGGTGAGCACCTCGCTCGCCATCATCTTCAATTGGCTCGGGAACCGCTTCTGGACGTTCCGTCGCGAACGACACACACACATCGTTGTGGAATTCATAGAGTTTGTTGTTGCCTCCCTTTTGGGGATGGCAGTGAGCTTGGCCTGCCTCTGGATCACCCACCATATCCTGGGCCTGACGAGCCTCTGGGCCGACAATATTTCGGGCAACGTCATCGGCCTCGGACTCGGGACAATGCTGCGCTTCGTTCTCTACCAATTCTGGGTGTGGAATCCGCGCCGGGCGAAGACAGAAAAAACCGAATGACGAAAGAGCACGGGTCGGCAACAGTAATCGTCATTCCTACCTACAACGAACGAGACAACCTCGACACGATTGTGGATCGCGTGCGCCGTGCCGTTCCCCGCGCCGACGTGCTGATCGTCGACGATAGCAGCCCCGACGGTACGGGTGAACTGGCCGATGCCCGCGCCGCGATCGACTCTCAGGTGCACGTGTTGCATCGCACGGAGAAAACCGGCCTGGGTGATGCCTACCTGGCCGCGTTCGCGTGGGCACTCGCGCGCGAATACGCAATAGTGGTCGAGATGGATGCCGACGGTTCGCATCCCGCCGACCGACTTCCCGCACTGATCAGCGCCGTCCGCCCCGGGGGCGCTGACCTGTCGATTGGCTCCCGATGGGTTGCTGGAGGTTCCGTTGTCGATTGGCCGTGGCTCCGAAGAGTCATCAGTCGGGGAGGAAATCTCTATGCCCAGATTTTCTTGGGCGTGCGGACGAAGGATTCCACCGCGGGATTTCGGGCGTTTCGGGCCGGGACGCTGCACTCCATCGGGCTTGAAAATGTCGCCTCCCACGGGTACTGCTTTCAGATCGACCTCACGCGACGCGTCCATGACCGAGGCCTCCTCATTGCCGAGGTGCCCATTGAGTTTCGCGAACGCGAAGTCGGACAATCCAAGATGTCCTCGACAATCGTGTTTGAGGCCATGGGTCGGGTCACCCTGTGGGGGCTGCAACGGCTATGGGTGCGGCTCACACCCCGAGGGCGCGGCTGGAAATCCGATGTCGCAATCCGGGCGAACGACTAGGCCGAGAGCAGCCCGGGCTCGCGCCCGCTAAACACATCGTCAGCCCATTCGGCCCGGTCACGTGTGCGCTGCAGAACCACGGGCTCATTGCTCGCCGCCAACTGCATGAGCGCGGCCGAGACCAGGTCGGCCCGTGGAATATCACTGACCCGCACGGCCTTCTCGCCGCCCATCGAAATGAGAATGTTTCCCGCCCGGAATAGCACCTGGAGCGGTGAGCGGCGAACGGTCACATCTGTCACGCGTGCCAACAGAATTTCGCGACGCGAGCGCATGATGATTCCGTTGAAGATCACAATGCGACGCGTGGTCACAACGACCCGCCCGCCCAACCACGCAAGCAGTGGCACCAGAACGAGTGCCACGATGATGACCGTGGCAACCGACCAGAGCAGGATACGCATCCACGCCTCGGGAACAAGCGCATCGAAGTAGCCGAGTGCCCCCGTCGTGAGGGCAAGAAGGATGAACGGACCAGAAAGAATTCGGGCATGACGGCGCAGAACGGCCACGGTCTGCTCGGCCGTTTGCTCATCCTGAACCGGGATGAGGCCCGTCTCTCGTCGACGAATCATGCGTCATTATTACTCGCACATGGGTCACATCTCCGGCAGCCACGACGAGTTGTGGCTGATTCTGTGATGTTTCTAAGACAAGCCGTCCGAGGTCATCGATGGCGACGGCACGGCCAGAAACCCCTGATTTACCGGGAATATCCACGCGAACGGTCGACCCCAGAGTCGAACACACGGCGCGCACGACGTTCGTGAGGTCTTCGAGCGCATCGGAGGGAGTCACAGCGAGACCGGTCACCAGCGCTGCGAGCTCCGTCAGGTAGGCGGCCAACACCTCGTCAAGGTTTGTGGTGCTGGCTCCGGAAATGGCCAGCGACGTTGCCGTCTCAACCGGTAGCTCGTGCACGGCCATGCCCAGGTTGACGCCCGCGCCGACCACAATGCCGGCGGGCGAAAGCTCGGAGAGGATCCCACACACTTTGCGGTTGTCGATCAGCACATCGTTGGGCCACTTGAGGGCCACCCGTTCGGGGTTATCGACGAACCCGCGAAGGGCAAGGGTCATTGCGGTGCCCGCCACGAGCGGAATCCACCCCCAGCGTTGCTGGTCGATGGCCCGGGGGCCGCGCACCACGTCGAGAAAAACCGAGGCGGCCATCGAGGTTCCGGCTGGCGCGCTCCACTCCCGCCCGAGTCGCCCGCGACCGGCGGTTTGCGTATCGGTGACGAGAACCGACAGGTGTGGCCAGGCACCCGGTGAGGCGGCCACGAGGGTGGCCAATTCTTCGTTTGTTGAGCCCGCCGCGTCGCGCCACTCAACGCGCGGCGACACGCGCTCCGAGCGATAAAGGTTCATCACCCCAAACTCAACCACACTTCACGTGCCGGTCGACAGTAAAGTAAAGCCGTGACTGCCAACGACAAGGACATCGATCCGTTCACTACCGCGGGAAAAATCGCCGACCTCAAGAAGCGCTACCACGAGGCCGTTCTGGCCAGTGGCGAGGCGGCCGTCGAGAAGCAGCACGCCAAAGGCAAGATGACCGCCCGTGAGCGCATCGAGCAGCTCCTCGATCCGGGCTCTTTTGTCGAGCTCGACGAATTTGTCCGGCACCGCACCACAGCCTTCGGCATGGAAAAGCACCGCCCCTACGGTGACTCGGTGGTCACCGGAACGGGCACCATCCACGGTCGTCAGGTCGCGGTCTACTCGCAGGACTTCACCATCTTCGGTGGCTCACTGGGTGAAGTTGCCGGTGAGAAAATCATCAAGATCATGGATCTCGCGCTCAAAACGGGCGTGCCCATCATTGGCATGCTCGACTCCGGTGGCGCGCGTATTCAAGAGGGCGTTGTGGCCCTCGGCAAGTACGGGGAGATCTTCCGTCTCAACACGGCTGCCTCCGGTGTCATCCCCCAGATTTCGATCATCATGGGCCCGGCCGCCGGTGGGGCCGTCTACTCCCCCGCGCTTACCGACTTCGTCATCATGGTCGACAAGACCAGCCACATGTTTGTGACCGGCCCCGATGTCATCAAGACGGTCACGGGCGAGGACGTGGGCTTCGAAGAACTCGGAGGCGCGCTCACGCACAACACCGTGTCGGGCGTCTCGCACTACTTGGCCGCCGACGAACCGGATGCCCTCGACTACGCGCGCACGCTGATCGCCTACCTGCCCGATAACAACATGGCCGAGCACCCCGTCTACGAGAGTGACGTAGAGCTCGAGGTGACGGAATCAGACAAGAAGCTCAACACGATCATCCCCGACTCGGCGAACCAGCCCTACGACATGACCGAGATCATTCGCCGCGTGGTTGACCGCGAAGAGTTCCTTGAGGTTCAGCCCCTCTTCGCCCCAAACATCGTGATTGGTTTCGCGCGCGTCGAGGGACGCACCGTCGGAGTCATTGCCAACCAACCCAGCGCCATGGCCGGCACGCTCAACATTGAGGCCGGCGAGAAGGCCAGTCGATTCGTCCGGTTCTGCGACGCGTTCTCGATTCCGATTGTGACGCTCGTCGATGTTCCCGGTTACCTGCCCGGCACCGACCAAGAGTGGACCGGTGTCATCCGACGCGGCGCCAAGCTTCTCTACGCCTACGCCGAAGCCACCGTACCCCTGGTCACCGTGATTACCCGTAAGGCCTACGGTGGTGCCTACATCGTGATGGGGTCAAAGCAACTCGGCGCCGATATCAACCTGGCATGGCCCACGGCGGAGATTGCCGTGATGGGCGGACAGGGCGCGGTCAATATTCTGTTCCGCGACAAGATCAAAGAGGCCGAGGCCTCGGGGGCTGATGTGAACGCGGTCCGCACGCAACTGGCGAACGAGTACACCTACAACGTGGCCAGTCCCTTCCTCGCTGCGGAACGCGGCGAGCTGGACGGCGTCATTGAGCCAGCGGCCACGCGCGTTGCGATCATCAAGGCGCTGCGCGCGCTGCGCGGAAAGCGGGCGACCCAGCCCGCCAAGAAGCACGGAAACATTCCGCTGTGATCCTCGAGGGCCTTGAGTTTCGCACTCGTGGCGTAACGCCGGAGGAGAAAGCCGCCATCGAGGTCGTGCTCGACGCGGTGATTGACGAGGAGTCAGCCGAGGAACACGCGGTGAGCGGAGGTCGCCAGACTCCGTGGGAGCGCTCTCAGCGTGCAATGCGCGACGACATCGACAGCGGCATTCAGTTCGGCGTGGACTACCCGAACTAGGGCTACCGACGTCGGTCAAACTGCCCCTTGTCAGTGACGCCCTCCGGTGGGACACTGAGTTTTTAGCAGTCGATGTCCCCCCATTTTCGACTGCCCAAAATCCGCGGCGGAGCACTTTTTCGGGTTGTTGCCCCGACGCGGTGAGAGGTCAGAGGGTCGGCTGTCGAAGTCGGCCCTCTGGTCTGTGGTCTCTAGTTTCGGGTGAAGCGCGCCACGCACTCAAAATGATGCGTGTGCGGAAACAGATCGAACGCCTCGAGGTGCGCCAGACGATAACCGTGTGAGACCAACAGGGCTGTGTCACGGGCAAGTGCCACGGGGTCACACGCCACATAGATGACCTGCGCGGGTTCAAGACCCACAAGGGCCTCGATCACCGGCTTCCCCGCACCCGCTCTCGGTGGATCAAGTACTACGGTGGCACGGCGATAACGCGAGCGTTCAACCGCCGAGGCATTGTCGAGCTGTTCATTCAGGAAGCGGTCGACGCGTGCGGTCACGGCACGGGCACCGACCCACTCGGCGAGGTTTTCGGCAGCGAAGTCAGTGGCATCCGCATCCGACTCCACGGTGGTCATGCGCGTCGTCGACCCGCCCACATCTGCCAGAGCAGCGGCGAGAAGTCCGACACCCCCATAGAGGTCCAGGTTGGCCGCCTGCGGATCGAGCAGTGCGTCATCGGTGGCGGACCGAACCGCGGCAGTCAGCGTGGCGGGAGCCTGGCGGTGCACCTGCCAGAATCCCAGGGCGCGAACGCGAAAGGCGCGCTCGCCCACTGTTTCGGTCACGATGAGCGGCGAGTCGGCCTCGAGTTGTCGCGCTTCGACTCCACCGGGCGCAACCAGATCGAGGGTGGACGGGCCCGTGAGTCGAACCGACAGGGGCGCGACGCGCTCGATGTCGGCCACAGCGAGCGGCAAGCCGTCGACGGAAACGACCGAGTGGCTGCGCGCGGCATACGGACCCACGCGACCGGCGGCATCGATGTGCAGACGAACTCGGGTGCGCCAGCCCAGCCCGTTGTGCTGCTCGTCATCTCCCACTGGCTGTACCCGGACGGGCGCGGTCAGCAGGCTCGGCAAGGGCAACTTGCCCACGCGCTCGAACGATTCGTGCAGCACGGTGGTCTTGAGTTGGCGCTGGAAGGCCAAATCGATGTGGCCGAACTCGGCACCCCCGGCGCGTTGCTCGGGTGGCCGACTGACCGACGCCTCAGGCCACACGTGGTCGCGCCGATGTTGCGATGAGGCAATCACGGAAAGCGTGTCAGCTCGCCAGAAACTCGATTTGCTGGCTTCGGTCACGCGCACGTGCACGCGTTCTCCGACTACGGCATCGCTGACAAAAACGACGCGGCCCTCGTGGCGCGCCACGAACACACCACCGTGTGCCACGTTGGTTATGTCACACTCAAACTCGTCGCCCACGAAGCGCAGTCTGCCACGTTCCGCGAGCGCCCTCGCGCGCGACTCACAAAAGGACCCCGACCATGCGCCTCTACCTTGCTTCCACCTCGCCCGCGCGCTTGGCCACCCTTCGTGCCGCCGGCATCGAACCCATTGTGGTGCCGAGCGGCGTGGACGAGGATGCGGCCGTGCGCGAGGCCGAAGCTGTCTCGGGTCCACTCCCGGCGGCCGACATGGTGCTCCTTCTTGCTCGGGCTAAGGCCGAAGCCGCCCTCGCTCAGGCGACGGGGGCGGGAACCCACCTCGACGGACTTGTGCTCGGCGGTGATTCGGCCTTCCTGCTCGACGGGGTGATTCACGGCAAACCGCACACCCCCGAGCGCGCACGCGAGCGCTGGCATGCACAGCGTGGCCGCACGGGCGAGCTCTACTCAGGGCACTGGCTGATCGACGCCACTAACGTCCACGAGCCGCGCGGGATCGGTGCGACGACTGTGGCTCGCGTGACCTTCGCGGATGACATCAGTGACGCTGAGATTGACGCGTACATCGCCACGGGCGAACCGCTTGCGGTCGCCGGTGCGTTCACCATTGACGCGCGGGGAGCCGCGTTCATCGACCGGATCGAAGGCGACCCGTCAACCGTCGTGGGCGTGAGCGTTCCGACAGTTCGTCAGCTTGCCCAGCGTCTCGGCGTGGAATGGCCGCGCCTGTGGTCAACGTCGTCCGAGGACTGGCAGGGGGCCCGGTCCTTCGAGGTCAGTGATACCGAAGGTTACTGACCTAGGTGGCGTCCGCGTAACGGGCGCTTGCCGGGCAATCGAATGGATCCCGGGCCGATAGCCCCACGCGGTTCAGGTACTCAATCACACGCGCATAGGACGCCATCATGCCCGACTCGGTGTAGGTCAGCCCCTCCTTCTTGCACGCGGCGCGCACAAAGCTCCGCGCGGAGTTGAGATGCGGGCGAGCCATGCCGGGAAAGAGGTGGTGTTCGATCTGCAAGTTCAGACCACCGTAAAGCATGCTCATCCAGAACCCACCGCGAATGTTGCGCGAGGTCATGACCTGCCGACGAAAGAAGTCAATCTTCATGCCGGCGGAGATGAGCGGCATGCCCTTGTGGTTGGGCGCGAACGAGGCCCCCATGTAGATGCCGAACACGGCCATCTGCACGCCGATGAAGGCGAAGGCCATGCCCACCGGAAGCAACCAGAAGACGATGCCCACATACGCGCCGAGCCGCAAAAAGATGAGTGTCAGCTCGAGTGCACGTCCGGGGATGGGGCGTCGCTCGAAGAGTGCCACCGTCGAGCGCAGGTGGAGGTTGAGTCCCTCAAGCGTCAACAGCGGAAAGAACAGATAGCCCTGTCGGCGCGTCAGCCAGGCCATGACGCCTGTTCGCGTGCGTGCATCTTCTTCCGTGAAGGAAATGGTGTCGATCGCGATATCGGGATCTTTGCCCATTGTGTTGGGGTGCTGGTGGTGTCGCGTGTGCTTGTTCATCCACCAGGCGTAGCTAATTCCCACCACGCCCGCGGCCAGAAGACGGCCAACACGGTCGTTGACCTTACCCGACGTAAACACCTGACGATGCGACGCCTCGTGGGTCAGAAATGCGAACTGGGTGAGCACCACGCCCAGTGCGGCCGCGATCAGCAACTGGTACCACGTGTCACCGAGAACGATGAAGCCGTAGACAACGCCCGCGGTGGCCAACACGAGTGAGCCGAAGACGATGCCGTAAAAGCCCGGGGCGCGGCGCATGAGCCCGGCCTCCTTCGCGGTGGCGAGCACACGCGAGTAGGCGCTGGGCGCGCGCTCACTGTCGGCGTTTTGCCGGGGAGAAGTGGCCCGAACGGGACCGAGGGTAGAGGCGAGTGTATGCACGGGCTGTGCCGACCTGTCCGAATAGGTGGTCGACATTCCAGCCAACAAGTGAAGAAAGTTTCCTTAGTCCGAACGCTAGTGCACACGCCTGTGAGTTTCCCCGTTTTCGTCGCTTACGGAAAACGCGTTGCCCGTTCGAGGAGGGCGCGGATCTGTCGACTCTCGGTAGGCTGAATGCCATGTCTCGCATCCACAAAGTGCTCATTGCCAATCGCGGTGAAATCGCCGTGCGCATTGTTCGAGCAGCCCGCGACGCCCGCATCGGATCGGTCGCGGTCTACGCCGACCAAGACCGCGATGCCCTGCACGCCAAACTGGCCGACGAGGCCTATGCCCTGGGCGGCACCACGAGCGCCGAAACGTACCTCGTCATCGACAAGATTCTTGCTGTGGCCCGTCGCTCGGGTGCCGACGCCGTGCACCCCGGCTATGGATTCCTCGCCGAGAACGCGGACTTTGCTCGTGCGGTGATCGACGCCGGTCTGATCTGGATTGGCCCGAGCCCCGAGGCTATCGAGCGTCTCGGCGACAAGGTCTCGGCGCGCCACGTGGCCGAAAAGGTGGGCGCCCCCCTCGCCCCGGGAACGCTCAACCCCGTGTCCGGTGCCGACGAGGTGCTGGCGTTCGTTGACGTGCACGGCCTGCCCGTGGCCATCAAAGCCGCGTTCGGCGGCGGTGGCCGAGGCCTCAAGGTCGCGCGCACCCGCGAAGAAGTGCCCGAGATGTTTGAGTCGGCAACGCGCGAAGCCATCGCCGCCTTCGGTCGTGGCGAGTGCTTTGTGGAAAAGTACCTCGACAAGCCGCGTCACGTGGAAACCCAGTGCCTCGCCGATCAGCACGGCAACGTGGTGGTGGTCTCCACACGCGACTGCTCGCTCCAGCGCCGTCACCAGAAGTTGGTGGAAGAGGCGCCCGCGCCCTTCCTCTCCGAGAAGCAACTCACCGAGCTCTATGCGTCATCGAAGGCCATCCTCAAGGAGGTCGGCTACGTCGGTGCCGGAACGTGTGAATTCCTGATTGGCGCGGATGGCACGGTGTCGTTCCTTGAGGTCAACACGCGCCTCCAAGTGGAGCACCCCGTCTCCGAAGAAGTCACGGGCATCGACTTGGTTCGCGAACAGTTCCGGCTTGCCGAGGGGGGCGTGCTCGACTACGCCGACCCACAGATCACCGGCCACTCGTTCGAGTTCCGCATCAACGGCGAGGATGCCGGACGCAACTTCATGCCCGCTCCCGGCCCGGTACACGAGTTCAAGGTTCCCGGCGGACCGGGCGTTCGCGTCGACACCGGCGTCACGGCTGGTGACGTCATTTCGGGATCTTTTGATTCCATGATTGCCAAACTGATTGTCACGGGCTCCACGCGCGCCGAGGCTCTGGAACGCTCGCGCCGCGCCCTCGACGAGTTTGAGGTGCACGGCCTTCCCACGGTGCTCCCGTTCCACCGGGCCGTCGTCAACGACCCCGCGTTTGCCCCCGACGGCGACGCCCCGTTCGCGATCTACACGTCGTGGATTGAGTCCGAGTGGGACAACACGGTCGAGCCGTGGAGCGGGCAGAGCGACGACGTGGTCCCCGAGGCTAAGCGCCGCGGTGTCACCGTTGAGGTAGACGGTCGCCGCATCGAGGTCTCACTGCCAGCCAAGGTTTTGCGCGCCAACGCCGGTGACTTGGTCACCCTCGGCCCCGCACCCAAGCGCAAGACGCCCGAGGGAGCCGCTGCCGGTCCATCGGGCGCGGCCGTCAAGGCACCCATGCAGGCCACCGTGGTGAAGGTCGCCGTCACCGAGGGCCAAAAGGTCGTCAAGGGCGATCAGCTGCTCGTACTCGAAGCCATGAAGATGGAGCAGTCGGTTGCCGCACACAAAGACGGAATCGTTACCGGGATCAGTGCACCCGTGGGTGAGACGGTCTCCAACGGCCACCTGCTGCTCACCATCGAAGACGCCTAGTTCGTCATTTGGGCGACCGTTGTGGGCTAGCCCACCTTGTGGAGCGCGCGCGCCGCATCGGTTATTGATCCGGTGAGCGACGGGTAAATGGCAAACGCGCGGGCTACATCGTCAACCGTGAGGCGGTGTTCGACCGCGAGCGCGACGGCAAAAATGAGCTCCGAGGCGTTCGGCGCCACAATGACGCCGCCGATGACCGTCCGTGACGTGGTGGTGGCAATGAGTTTCACGAAACCATCGGTAATGCCCATCATCTTGGCGCGCGGGTTGTGTTCGAGGGGCAGCTTGTGAATGGTGCCACGAATCGTGCCCGCCTCAATCTCGGCCTGCGACCAGCCCACCGTGGCAATCTCCGGCTGAGTGAAGATGTTGGCGGCCACGTTGCGCTCGTCGAACGGCTCCACGGCGTCGCCCAGGGCGTGGAACGCGGCC
The DNA here is from genome assembly GCA_947450345.1 of Actinomycetota bacterium. Taxonomy (GTDB): domain Bacteria; phylum Actinomycetota; class Actinomycetes; order Actinomycetales; family Microbacteriaceae; genus UBA963. The sequence goes on along the minus strand of CANFVD010000004.1, from coordinate 28,312 downwards.
GTGCGTCCCTGCATGGACGCGACCGAGGCCAGCGGCATGGTTGCTGAGCAATCACCCACTCCGTAAATATTGGGGACGCTCGAGCGCGCCACGCGGTTGACGCGAATGTGGCCGTCATCGGTGAGTTCGACCCCGGCTTCTTCAAGCCCAATCCCCGCCGTGTTGGCAATCGACCCCACGGCCATGAGGACGTGCGAGCCTTCGACGGTCGTGCCGTCGGCCAGGGTGACCACCACACCCGAGTCGGTGCGCTCGGCCTTCATGGCTCGAGCCCCCGAGAGTACTGTCATGCCACTGCGGCGAAACACGTCCTCGATGACGGCAGCCGCGTCGGCGTCTTCACCGGGAAGCACCTGGTCACGACTCGACACCAGCGTCACCTCGGCACCGAGCGCACGATAGGCGCCGGCGAACTCGGCACCCGTCACACCGGAACCCACCACGACGATGTGCTCAGGAACGGTCGTGAGGTTGTAGAGCTGGGTCCACGTGAGAATTCGTTCACCGTCCGGCTGGGCCTCGGCCAGAACGCGCGGTGACGCGCCCACCGACACGATGATGGTGTCGGCCTCGATGCGATCAAAATCCTGCCCACCGGGACCGGCAGAAACGATGACCGCCTCGGTTCCATCGAGTCGACCGTGTCCGGAGATGATGGTGACGCCGGCCTGCGTGAGGGCTGCACTCATGTCGTGAGACTGCTCGCCCGCCAAATTGAGCAGTCGCTTGTTGACCTCACCCAGATTGACCGCAATCTCGGGACGCTGGGGTTTGTCGCCCTGGCCGCGAACAAAGAACTGAACGCCGAGATCCGTGGCGGTCGTCAAACCTTGCGCAGCCGTGGCCGTCGCAATGAGCGTCTTCGACGGCACAACGTCTGTCAAAACGGCGGCACCACCGACGCCCGTGCGTTCAATGAGCGTGACCTCGGCGCCCAATTGGGCAGCCGACAGGGCGGCGCCGTAACCGCCGGGCCCACCACCCAGGATGACGACGCGTTGCTTACGCTCAAAATTAAAGACCATATTCCTATTCTGCCGGTCTCTCCTATGGCGACTGTTCACGTGCCGAGGAACCGCGCATCCATGGTCAATCAGGCACTTACGCCCCTAAAGTTAAGCCATGAGTTCAGCAACGTTGCGAGAAGTTGCGCAACGGTCGGGCGCGCGTCACAAAAATGGTTGATTACAAGACCAAGGACCTCGTTGCCCAGGCACGCGCGTGGGCCGAGATGGATCCCGACCCGAGCACGCGAGCTGAGGCGACCGTGCTCGCCGCCCGCGCAGAAGCCGGCGATCGGCACGCTGTTGAAAAAATCACGGCCGCGTTCGGGAGCCGTGTTGCCTTTGGCACCTCTGGTCTTCGTGCGCGCTTAGGGGCTGGCCCCGCACGCATGAATCGCGTCGTCGTGGCGCAAACCTCTGCCGCCCTCGCCCACTACCTTCGTGAAGCCGGCGCGTCGATAAACGGTCCTTCGGCTATCCACCAGTCACGCCTGAGTGGCGACATGCCCGTGGTCGTCATTGGGTATGACGCCCGAGCAAACTCGGATACGTTTGCGCGCGATACGGCAGAAATCATGGCCGGTGCCAACGTTCGGGCGGTTCTCTTGCCGGGACCGGTCCCGACGCCGGTACTCGCCTTTGCCGTTCGCGAACTCGACGCTGACGCGGGCGTCATGATTACGGCAAGTCACAATCCGGTGGGCGACAACGGGTACAAGGTTTATCTGGGGGGCATTCATCGCGGTGCCCAAATCGCCTCTCCGGTCGATGTCGAGATTGCCCGGCGCATTGACGCCCTCGCGGCAAAAACCTCAGTCACCGACCTGCCTCGAGGGACCGTGGAATTCGCGGCGACCGACATCCTCGATGCCTATGTGGCGCGCACTGCGGCGCTGGTTCCCGAACCGTTCTTCCGACCTCGCGTCGCCTACACCGCGCTGCACGGTGTCGGTGGCGAGACGTTCCGACGCGTTTTGCGCCAAGCCGGATACGCACTTCCCATTCCCGTCGCCGAGCAGGACGATCCGGACGGCTCGTTTCCCACCGTGGCGGTTCCCAACCCGGAAGAGCCGGGAGCACTGGATCGCGCGTTCGCGCTGGCGCATCAAATCGGCGCGGAGCTCGTTCTCGCGCACGACCCTGACGCCGACCGACTGGCCGTCGGCGTTCCGGTTCCTAACGCGTCGGGCGGTGCACCCACGTTCCGACGTCTCACCGGCAACGAGGTGGGCCTCGCCCTCGCCTGGTGGGCGTGTGATCGCGCGACGCGGGCAGGTCGCACGGAGGGCGCTGTCGCGTGCAGCGTGGTCTCGACTCCCGCGCTTGACACGCTGGGCCGCGCGTTCGGTTACTCGGTTGTCCGCACACTCCCCGGATTCAAGTGGATCGCACGCGTGCCCCAGTTGATCTTTGGCTTCGAGGAGGCCCTGGGCTACCTCGTGAACCCCGAGACACTTCACGACAAAGACGGTATTTCAGCCGGGCTCGCCGTTCTGGCGCTCGTCAGCGACCTGCACGCCTCCGGGCTCACGTTGCTCGACAAGGTCACCGAGCTGACAACAACGCACGGAAACTACGTGAGCACCCAACTCTCGATGCGCACAGATACTCAGCGCATCACCGAGACCATGGCCTCATTGCGCCGCTCGGCTCCGCCCACCGTCGGCGGAGTCTCCGTTCTGCGGGTTGATGACTATGCGCGCAGCGTCAACCGCCTCCCCGCCGCCAACCTCCTCGCCTGGCACCTGGCCGACGGCTCCCGCGTCATGCTGCGCCCGAGTGGTACGGAGGCCAAGCTCAAGGTTTACGTCGACTGCGTTTCGCCCGACGCGCTCGATCGGATTGATGCCGACATCCGCGCGCTGTTCTCGGCGAGTTAGGTCCGCTTCGCCCGAGCGGCTCGCGCCATGACCTGAGCGCCACTGGTGACCAGTGCCCGACGCCACGGCAGCACACCCTCGATTTCTATCTGAATCGTGAAGCTGAGCACAGTCCGGATGAGCACGATTATGCCCAACACCGCGACGCTTTCGAGCGTGGGCGTTTGCGTGATGGTCTTGATGAGATCACCGGCAACGAATATTTCGAGGCCGAGCAGGATGGCTCCACCCATCATGTCGCGAAAAGACTGCAGGGCAACTCGTGGCCGGCGCTGAACCAACCTGACCACAGCGAGAACCGCCGCGGCGGCAGCGCCCAGCACGATGGCCACCACTCCCGCGACGTCGAAGACGGCAACGGAGGCGGAGAAAAATCCGGCGGGGTCCATAGTGGCGATTCTATGCACGGGGCGTCGCTCACGCACGGTTGGCCACGGCAGCAACACCATCTCCCCGCCGTCGCCTCGACAGAGACTCGAGACTGCGAGTAGAGTGTTCGTAAATCGAACGTATGTTCGCTATACGAACAATTGGCACGGGAGACACATGATCAACAAATTTCGCGATTCGGTCGACGAGGTACTCGCCGACATTCCCGATGGAGCGACCATCATGATCGGTGGCTTCGGTTTGGCCGGTCAGCCCATCGACCTGATCAACGGACTCCTGCGCCGAAACCTTACCGGCCTCACGATTGTGAACAACAACGCCGGGAACGCCGACGAAGGCCTTGCACTGCTCGTCAAGAGTGGAGCCGTGCGCAAAGTGATTTGCTCGTTCCCCCGCCAGGTCGACTCGTGGCACTTCGACAAGAAGTATCACGCGGGAGAAATCGAGCTCGAACTCGTGCCCCAGGGAAACCTCGCCGAGCGCATCCGCGCGGCGGGCGCGGGGATTGGGGCGTTCTTCACTCCTTCGGGCTACGGCACCACGCTCGCCGACGGAAAAGAGACGCGAACCATCGAGGGGCGTGACTATGTGCTCGAGTACCCGATTCGAGCCGACTTCGCCCTGATCAAAGCGCACAAGGCCGACCGCTGGGGCAACCTGCTTTATCGCAAGACCTCGCGCAACTTCGGGCCCATCATGGCCATGGCCGCCACGACGACCATCGTGCAGGTTCCCTTTCTTGCCGAACTGGGCGACCTTGACCCCGAGAACATCGTGACGCCCGGCATCTTCGTCGACCGCGTCGTACAAGTGGACAGCACCAACCCCAAGGAGCACTCGTGAGCATCGGACACCGCCACCCCGAAAAACTGACGCGCGCGCAGATGGCGGAGCGGGTAGCCAGCGACGTTCCCGCGGGGGCGGTCGTCAACCTCGGCATTGGCATCCCCACTCAGGTGTCGAACTATCTCAACCCGGAACACGAGATCATCCTGCACACCGAAAACGGGATGCTCGGAATGGGACCGGAAGCGCACGGCGACGACGTCGATGTCGACCTACTCAATGCGGGAAAACTCCCTGTGACCGAGGCGCCCGGGTGCTCATATTTTCATCACGCCGATTCGTTCGCGATCATGCGCGGCGGACACCTCGACATTGCGGTGCTCGGAGCATTTCAGGTATCTCAGAAGGGCGACCTCGCCAACTGGCACACGGGTGAGCCCGATGCCATTCCAGCAGTTGGTGGCGCGATGGACCTTGCGGTCGGCGCCAAGGACGTGTTTGTCATCATGGAACTGATGACCAAGACGGGCACCTCAAAGCTGGTTCCCGAACTCACCTACCCGGTTACCGGTTTGGGCTGCGTGACCCGCGTGTATACCGAGCTCGCCATTTTTGATCTCGACCGCAGCGGAAACGTGCGCGTGACCGAAACCTACGGCGGCGTGTCCGTGGCCGACCTGTGCGACATGACCCACCTCGACCTGATTGATGCAACGGAGTAAGAAATGACCGACACCTACATTTACGACTACGTCCGCACCCCGTTCGGCCGGTTCGGCAAGACCCTCGCCTCGCAGCGACCCGACGATTTGGGTGCACTCGTGCTCGGCGAAATTGTTCGTCGCAACCCCTCTCTCGACGTCTCCGCGATTGATGACGTCTTCTTCGGCGCGGCCAACCAGTCTGGTGAGGATAACCGCAACGTCGCGCGCATGGCGTCCCTCCTCGCCGGCTTCCCCACCTCCATTCCCGGCGTCACGGTGAACCGCCTGTGCGGCTCGAGCATGGAGGCCACCATCCAGGCCAGTCGCGCCATCGTCGCCGGAGACGTCCAGGTAGCAATTGCCGGCGGGGCGGAATCCATGAGTCGCGCTCCGTGGATTCTCCTCAAGCCACAGGCCCCCTACCCCGCGGGTAACGAGACGCTTCACTCATCCACGCTCGGATGGCGCATGGTCAACAAGAAGATGGATGAGCGCTGGACCATCAACAATGGCCAGTCGGCCGAAATTCTGGCCGAACGATACGAGATCTCCCGCGAGGCGCAGGACGCATTTGCAGCGCGATCACACGCCCGGGCCGCACGGTCGTGGGACAACGGATTCTTCGCCAACCAGATCGTGCAGGTCCCCGGAGCCGAAGTCGCCATGGATGAGAGCATCCGCGCTGATACAAGCACGGCATCACTGGCCGAACTCAGCCCCGCTTTCCAGCGCGAGGGTGGCACGGTGACGGCAGGCAACTCGAGCCCCCTCAACGATGGAGCGTCGGCACTGCTCATCGGTAACGAGAAGGCCAACCTCGGCGACCCCCTGGCGCGAATCATCGGCCGTGGCGTGACGGCCAACGACCCCAACATCTTTGGCGTCGCCCCCGTCGACGCGGCCAACCAAGCGCTGGCGCGCGCAGGCAAGTCCTGGGCAGACGTGGACTTCGTCGAAATCAACGAAGCCTTCGCCGCACAGGCCCTCTCGTGCGTCAAACTGTGGACCGAGCTCGACCCCGAGAAGGTCAATGTTGACGGAGGCGCTCTCGCCATCGGTCACCCCCTGGGAGCCTCCGGCGCGCGAATCATTGGTCAACTCGCCCGTCGACTCGAGGCCAACGGCGGAGGCATCGGCGTCGCCGCTATTTGTATCGGCGTGGGACAGGGACTGGCAGTCGTCCTTGAGCGATAGCGGCGAATTCGTTCAGTCCCTCGAACGAGGACTGTCGATCATTCGTGCGTTTACGCGGGACCGGCCGCAACTCACCCTGAGCGATGCGGCCGCGGTGACCGGGCTCACTCGCGCCACCGCACGACGATTCCTCATGACTCTCGAAACGCTGGGGTATGCCACCACGGATGGCAAGAACTGGCGCCTCACCGCACGCGTGCTCGACCTCGGACACAGTTACCTCGCGAGCCTCGGACTCCCGGAGATAGTGGCCGCTCACCTCGAGGGCATTGCGGCCGCCGTGCACGAGTCGGCGAGCGCGGCCGTGCTGGACGGCGGCGACATCGTGTACGTGGCGCGTGTCGAAAGCCGAAAGATCATGCGCGTTCAGATCACCGTAGGCACGCGGTTCCCCGCCTCGGTCACATCGATGGGGCGCGTGCTCCTGGCCGACCTCGACCCCGCCGAAGCCGAACGCATCCTGAGCTCTAGTGAGCGCAGCATTTTCACGCCACACACGAAGACATCGGTTTCCGACCTGATGGCCGAGGTGTCTCGAGTTCGCGAATCCGGCTACAGCCTGGTGGATCAAGAACTAGAGATGGGGCTGCGATCTGTGGCCGTCCCTGTTCGAGACAGGTCAGGCAGGGTCGTCGCTGCGATCAACGTGTCGACGTCCGCCGCGGGCAGTCCCCGCGAAACGCTCGAGAACGTTCTCCCTGCCCTGCGTGTGGCACAGACGGCCATCGACGAGGAACTCCGTTCGCTCGTGAGGTAGCTGCGGGAAAGTTATGCGCCCGCGCGCGCGTCCGCGACGGCATCCACAAAGCCCTCGTGAACAATCTCGGCGAGCTCTTCGCGGTCTTCCAGCGGCAGGAACGCCGCCACAGCGGCATTGAGCTGAAAGGCCTCGAGGTCTGCCAGCCCGTAGCCGAACGCTTCGGTGAGCAGCCCGAGCTCGCGCGTGAGCGTGGTTCCACTCACCGTGCGGTTGTCGCAACTCACGGTGACCGAGAATCCCAGTTGGTAGAAGAGATCGAAGGGGTGATCTTCGAGACGCGAACCCCGCGCGGCGATTGCGCCCGTTTGCAGGTTTGACGTGGGGCACATTTCGAGCGTGATCCCGCGATCGCGCACCCACCGGGCAACGTCGCCGAGGCTGACGGTGGTCGAGTCGCCGTCGACCTCTTCAACCGTGATGTCTTCGGCCAGCCGCACGCCATGGCCCAGTCGCAGGGCGTAGCCGTCGACGATGGCGCTCTCAATGCTGGGCAGACCGTCGGCCTCCCCGGCGTGAATCGTGGCGGGAAACATGTTCTCGGCGAGGAGTCGAAATGCGGGCGCGTGCCGGGCGGGGAGGAAGCCCAGTTCGGCCCCGGCAATGTCGAAGCCCACGGCGCCACCCTCGCGATGACGCAGCGCCAACTCGGCAATCTCGAGCGAACGATCAGCATGGCGCATGGCCGTGATGAGCTGGCCCACACGAATGTCGTGGCCCACAGCTGCAGCATCTTGGATGCCCTGCTCAATGCCGCGCTGCACACAGGCCACGGTTTCATCAAGCGAGAGCCCGCCCTGCAGGTGCTGCTCGGGAGCCCAGCGAAGTTCGGAGTAGACCACTCCGTCGGCCGCCAAATCGATCACGGCCTCTCGGGCAACACGCGCCAGGCCCTCCTCTGACTGCATGACCGCGCAGGTCAGGTCAAATATCTTGAGGTAGTCGACCAGCGAACCAGACGCCGACTGCGTCACAATCCAGGCGCCCAACTCATCCGACGTCATGGCGCGCACGTCACCGGAGACAGAAACCGACTCGGGCACGGCAATGCCGCCGGTCTCGAGCAGCTCGAGAATGGTGCCCGGACGAAGTCCACCGTCGAGGTGGTCGTGCAAAGAGACCTTGGGTAGTGAGCGCAGGTTCACGCCATCGATGGTCCAGTCCATGTCGGTTTCTCCGGTCATTAGAGCACGTCGTCTCGGCCGGCGAGCCGAAGGGCATCCACGACGTTCTTGACGCGTTGCGCGTGTGCGGTGGTGGTAACGAGAAGTGCGTCCGGCGTATCCACGACAACGATGTCGGAGACCCCCACGAGCGCAATGGTGCGCCCAGAGTCGGCAATAACGATTCCATTCGCGGAGTCGGCTAGCACCCGGGCGCCCTCTCCGAGGATGGCGAGGTCGGTCTTGTGGCCGCTTGAGTGCAATTTGGCAATCGACGCGAAGTCTCCCACGTCATCCCAATCGAATTCCCCGGGCACCACGACCATGCGGCCTGTCGCCGCCACCGGCTCGGCAACGCTGTAGTCGAGCGCGATTTTCGTGAGGCGCGGCCAAATGCGATCCACCGCGTGACCGCGTTCGGGGGTGTCCCATGCTTCTGCGAGTTCGAGGAGCCCAGCGTGCATTTCCGGCTGCGTCTCGGCCAGGGCGTCAAGCAAAACGCTGGCCTTGGCAATGAACATGCCGGCGTTCCAGAAGTAGTCGCCGCTGGCGAGGTACTTCTCGGCCGTCGCTTGAGTGGGCTTCTCCACAAATTCGTCGACGGTGAGCGTCGTCGCAGCCCCGTCAATGTTCGCGGATGCCGTTGCACGAATGTAACCGAATCCGATTGCCGGCTCCGTGGGGCGAATGCCAATGGTGGCAATCACACCCGTCTGTGCGGCGACCACCGCCTCACGCACGGCCATATCAAAAAAGCGCGAACCGCGAATGACGTGATCAGCGGCGAACGATCCAATCACCACGCCGGGTTCGCGCCGCTCCAGGATTGCGGCCGCCAAACCAATGGCCGCCGACGAGTCGCGCGGCTCGGTTTCGAGAACCAAATTGGCGTCGGAAAGTTCGGGAATCTGTAGTTCAACGGCGGAACGGTGGGCACGTCCTGTGACCACCATGATGCGTTCCTCACCTGCGAGAGGCGAGAGTCGCTCCCATGTCGCGCGCAGGAGTGAACTGCCCGTCCCGGCAAGGTCGTGGAGAAACTTGGGGGCTTCTGCGCGCGAGAGAGGCCAGAGGCGCGAACCGATTCCGCCGGCCGGAATTACCGCGTAAAAGTGCGAGAGGGGAGCGACTGTGGGTGACACACGGCAAGCCTACCGGCGTAGTCTTAGCGCAGGATTTTATTGCTCAACCTTAGGAAGGCTTCTCGTGTCTGTAGCGTCCGCAAAGCGCGCCGCAAAGAGCACGACTCGTCCGGGTGGCACGCTTTATCGCGGGCACGAAGGCATGTGGTCGTGGGTCTTGCACCGAATCACCGGCGTGGCCATTTTCTTCTTTTTGCTTGTTCACATCCTCGACACGGCTGTCGTTCGCATCAGCCCCGAGGCGTACAACGCTGTCATCAGCTCGTACCAGAACCCCCTCATGGGAATCGGCGAGATTGGGCTCGTGGGAGCCATTGTCTTCCACGCCCTCAACGGCTTGCGCATCATCGCGATTGACTACTGGCGCAAGGGCGTGAAGTACCAGCGGCCCATGTTCTGGACGGTCATTGGTGTGTGGGTCGTACTTATGGCGGCCTTCATTCCGCGTCAGATCATCGTCATCATTTCGGAGGTGCAGGGCTAATGACTACCATCGCAACTCCGCGTTCGCCCTATGCCCGCAGCCCGCGCCGCGGCGTCAACTGGGAAAAGGCCGGTTGGCTCTACATGCGCATCTCGGGAGTCATTCTTGTGGTGCTCATCCTCGGGCACCTCTTCGTCAACCTCATGTTGGGCGAAGGCGTCAAGGGCATCGATTTTGCGTTCGTCGCCGGCAAGTGGGCCAGCCCCTTCTGGCAGGTGTGGGACGTCCTGATGCTGTGGTTGGCACTCATTCACGGCGCTAACGGAATGCGCACCATTGTGAACGACTACGCCACCACGCGTGGCATGCGCGTCACATTGAAGACGTTTATCGGCATCTCAGCTGTCGGCCTCATCCTGCTCGGAACGCTTGTGGCCACCACGTTTGATCCCTGCCCCCAGGTCAGCGTCGACCAGCTCCACCTGCTGCCCTCTTTCTGCCCTCCGCAGTAATCACCGAACCCCCGCCTCAACCGGAAGAATCATCGTGAGCACAGCTAATTCAACGCCCAAGCTCGTAGATGGCGTTTACTACCACGCCTACGACATCGTGATTGTGGGAGCCGGTGGAGCCGGCATGCGCGCGGCCATCGAGGCCGGTCCCAACGCCAAGACTGCGGTTATCTCCAAGCTGTACCCCACGCGCTCGCACACGGGTGCCGCGCAGGGAGGCATGGCTGCAGCCCTGGCCAACGTCGAGGAAGACAGCTGGGAATGGCACACGTTCGACACCGTCAAGGGTGGCGACTACCTGGTTGACCAGGACGCGGCCGAAATCCTTGCCAAAGAAGCAATCGATGCGGTCATCGACCTGGAAAACATGGGCCTGCCCTTCAACCGCACGCCCGAAGGAAAGATTGACCAGCGTCGATTCGGCGGCCACACCCGCGACCACGGCAAGGCGCCCGTTCGCCGCGCGTGCTACGCGGCCGACCGCACCGGTCACATGATTCTGCAAACCCTCTTCCAGAACTGCGTCAAGCACGGCATCGAGTTCTACAACGAGTTCTATGTCCTCGACGTGGTCATGACCAATGAGAAGGGCAAGAAGGTCCCCTCGGGAGTTGTGGCTTACGAGCTCGCGACCGGAGCCATCCACGTCTTCCAAGCCAAGGCGATCATCTTCGCTACGGGCGGTTTCGGCAAGATCTACAAGACCACGTCCAACGCGCACACCCTCACGGGCGATGGCGTGGGCATCATGTGGCGCAAGGGCATCCCGCTCGAAGACATGGAGTTCTACCAGTTCCACCCCACCGGCCTTGCCGGCCTCGGCATCCTCCTCACCGAGGGTGCGCGTGGTGAAGGAGCCATCCTGCGTAACGCCAGCGGCGAGCGCTTTATGGAGCGCTACGCCCCCACCATCAAGGACCTCGCGCCGCGTGACATCATTTCGCGCTGCATGGTGCAGGAGGTTGTCGAGGGTCGCGGTGCCGGGCCAAACAAGGACTACGTTCTTCTCGACTGCACGCACCTCGGTGCCGAGGTGCTCGAGACCAAGCTCCCCGACATCACCGAGTTCGCCCGCACTTACCTGGGCATCGACCCGGTTACCGAGCCGGTGCCGGTCATGCCCACGGCGCACTACGCCATGGGTGGCATCCCCACCAACATCCAGGCCGAGGTTCTTGCCGACAACGACACCGTCATCCCCGGGCTCTACGCCGCCGGCGAGTGCGCGTGTGTATCGGTGCACGGCTCCAACCGTCTCGGCACCAACTCGCTACTCGACATCAATGTGTTCGGAAAGCGTGCGGGTCGTTACGCCGTGGAATACGCCAAGAAAGCCAAACTGCCCGAACTGCCCAAGAACCCGGCAGACGGAGTCATCGCGCTCATCGAGCAGATTCGCAACGGCAGCGGAACCGAGCGGGTGGCCTCCATCCGTAAGGAACTCCAGGAGAGCATGGACCGCAACGCCCAAGTGTTCCGCACCGAAGACTCGCTCAAAGAGCAGACGGACATCATCCAGGATCTGCGCGAGCGCTACAAGAACATCTCGATTCACGACAAGGGTGAGCGCTACAACACCGACCTGCTCGAGGCCATCGAACTGGGCTTCCTGCTCGACCTCGCCGAGGTGACGGTGTACTCCGCGCGCAACCGCAAGGAAAGCCGTGGCGGCCACATGCGCGACGACTTCCCCGACCGCAACGACAAGAAGTACATGGTGCACACCATGGCCTACCTCACCGGTGATGCCGAATCGGCTCACGCGGGTGACCACATCAAGCTCGACTGGAAGCCGGTCGTTATCACGAACTACCAGCCCATGGAGAGGAAGTACTAGATCATGGCTGCAGCCACCCCCACGATGCCGGCCGTTCAGGCCTTCACCATCACACTCAACATCCGACGTTTTCAGCCTGAGGTTGATCAAGAGGCCCGCTGGCAGTCCTTCGACGTCGAGGTGTACTCCACCGACCGCGTCCTCGATGCCCTGCACAAGATCAAGTGGGAACAAGACGGCACCCTGTCGTTCCGCCGCTCGTGTGCTCACGGCATTTGCGGATCCGACGCCATGCGCATCAACGGTCGTAACCGACTCGCCTGCAAGACGCTCATCAAAGACCTCGACATCACGCAGCCCATCTACGTGGAAGCCATCAAGGGCCTTCCGCTCGAGAAGGACCTGATTGTCGACATGGAGCCCTTCTTCGCCGCGTTCCGCGAGGTCAAGCCGTTCCTGATTGCCAACTCCAAGCCAGAAAAAGGCAAGGAGCGCATTCAGTCGATCGCCAACCGCGAAATCTTCGACGACACCACCAAGTGCATCCTGTGCGCTGCATGCACCACGTCGTGCCCTGTGTTCTGGACCGACGGCCAGTACTTTGGCCCGGCTGCCATCGTGGCCGCACACCGCTTCATCTTCGACTCGCGCGACGATGCCGCCAAGGTGCGACTCGACATCCTCAACGACAAAGAGGGCGTGTGGCGCTGCCGCACCACCTTCAACTGCACGGATGCGTGTCCGCGCGGCATTCAGGTGACGCAGGCTATCGCCGAGGTCAAGCAGGCTGTTCTGCGGGGTCGTCGCTAACCACGTCCGCTGGTTGGGTAGGCGTCGTGACGCCGTATCGAAACCCTTCGCGGGTTGAGTAGGCGTCGTGACGCCGTATCGAAACCCTTCGCGGGTTGAGTAGGCGTCGTGACGCCGTATCGAAACCACGCTGTGAACAAGTCGCCCCATCATTTTCACGGGGCCATCACCATTACGTCGTGCCCTTCGTTTACATCCTTCACTGTTCAGATGGCTCCTTCTACGTCGGGTCAACGCGATCACTGGAACGGCGGCTCGAGCAGCATGCTTCCGGCATGGGTGCCCGCTTCACGTCTACCCGATTACCCGTCGAACTCGTCTTTGCTGAGGAATTTGCCAACATCGGTGATGCGTACGCGCGCGAGAAACAACTCCACGGTTGGAGTCGGTCCAAACGATTGGCGCTCATCAGTGGCAGCAATGGTGAATTGCCTGTGCTCAGTAAGAAGGTGACGTTTCGCAAATCTTCTCGGTGATTTCGATACGCCGACTCTGTCGGCTACTCAATCAGCGAAGCACGACCCAATCGGTGCGTGATTTCGATACGCCGACTCTGTCGGCTACTCAATCAGCGAAGCGGGAATCTGCTAGCGGGAGCCGAGGGTGCGGGCCTCAGCCGCCGACCTGGCCGTGAGCGCTCGGGCGGCACGTGTCTGTGCCTCGTCGAGGGTGACGGTGAGCAATGCTGCTCGCACGTCGGCGAGTGCCGCCGGCGTCGTGCTGAGCGAGGTGGCGCCGAGGCCGACGAGCACAATCGCGAGGTCCGGGTCAGCCGCGGCCTCACCACACACTCCTACGGGCTTGCCTGCAGCCGCACCGGCATCACCCAGCTGCTTGATGAGGCGCAGGACGGCGGGGTGCCAGGGGTCTTGATAGGCAGCAAGCGAACCGATGAGTCGATCAGCGGCCAGCGTGTACTGCGTGAGGTCGTTCGTGCCGATGGAGACAAAGTCGGCTACCCCGAGAACCTGTTCGGCAACCAGTGCGAGTGACGGCACCTCGGCCATGACCCCGGCGACACGAATGCCGAGTTCTTTGGCCAACCCCACAAAGTACGCCGTCTCCTCGAGGTCGGCGACCATGGGCGCCATCACCCACAGATCGGCCTCTGATTCGGCCTGAGCGTTGGCAAGCGCGATCAGCTGATCACGCAGGATGTTCTCGTGAGCGCGCAAGGCACGCAATCCCCGTAATCCCAGAGCGGGATTTTCCTCGTGCGCGACGGCGAGAAAGGGGAGCGGCTTGTCGGCGCCGGCATCGAGGCAACGAACAATGACCTTCTTGCCGGGAAAGGCCGCCAGGATTTCGACGTACGCCGCCTGCTGAGTTGCGATGCTCGGTGCCGTAGTCGAGTTGAGGAAGAGGAATTCGGTGCGAAACAGGCCCACACCTTCGGCACCCAAGGCGACAGCCTCGGGGACTTCCGTGAGCACACTAATGTTGGCAAGGAGAGGAACCGCATGGTCGTCCGCGAGTACGCCGGCGGTCAGGGGTGCGTGCGATGCCGTCAGCCAACGTTCCCGCTCCGCTCGCGCCGTGGCAATCTGGTCAGGCGTGGCGTCGAGTGTGACACGAGAGTTGGCGGCATCAACCACCACCATCGATCCCTCAGAGATTGCGTCGGCACCGTTCACACCCACCACAGCCGGAATCGACTTTGCACGCGCGAGGATTGCCGTGTGCGACGTGGGGCCGCCATCTCGGGTCACCAGGGCCAGCACCTTGGTGAAGTCGAGCATCGCGGTATCGGCGGGTGCGAGGTCGTGCGCGACAAGAACGAACGGGATGTCGCTCTCGGGCACACCCGGGGCCGCTACCCCGCGCAGCTCGGCAACCACTCGTTGAGCGACGTCAGCCAGGTCCGCGGCACGCTCGGCCATGTAGCCGCCCATCCCCTCCAACAACTTCTGAAACGCGTCACACGAGTCGACGACGGCGCGCTCCGCGTTACTGCCGCGCTCGATGCGCGCGGAAATGTCGTTTACCAACTCGGGATCGCCCGCCATGAGAGATTGCGCCGACAACACGTCTCCGGCCTCTCCCCCAGCGTGCACGCCACGTTCCGTCAGCCATACGGCCACCGCGGCCAAGGCCACCTTGGCCCGCGCAATCTCAGCCGCTGTATCACCCTCATGAGGGTCATCCGAGGGGGCGACCAAGGGCTCGGGCATTCTCAGCACCGGTCCGGCCGCGACACCGCGACCTACTCCTATGCCGGTCAGTTCCATGGTTCGACTTTATTCTGTGGGCGCTCACTACGGTGCACACTCGACCCGCGGGAGTCGTAAACTCGTAGGCGAGGAGTGACACGTATGGCTGGCGCAAAGAACGCACTGACTACCGCGGATTTGATCATCGTGGGTCTTGAGGCTGACTCGAAAGAATCCGCCACCCGTATGCTTGCGGAGCGCATGGTCGCTACCGGTCGCGTCACCGACATCGAGGGCTACCTCGAAGACGTGCGTTTGCGCGAAGCACAGATGGACACGGGCCTCCCGGGCGGTATCGGCATTCCCCACGCACGTTCCGCGCACGTCACGCGACCTACCGTGGCCATCGGCACAAGCGTTCGCGGTGTTGACTTTGGTGCTCACGATGGCCCCGCCCATCTCATCTTTTTGATTGGCGCACCCGACGGCTCCGACGACGCCCACCTGCACATCCTCGCGGCGCTGGCCCGCAAACTCGTCCACGAAGATTTCCGCCAGTCACTGCGTGACGCCGCGGACGCTCACGAGATCGCGGCCATCATTTCGAAAGAAGTGAAGCCGTGAGGATTGTTGCCGTCACATCGTGCATCACGGGCATCGCCCACACCTACATGGCCGCCGAAGCGTTAGAACAGGCCGCAAAGAAGCTGGGCCATGAGATCACGGTTGAGACGCAAGGCTCGGCCGGATCGACGGCCATGCCGCAGGCAACGATCGATGTGGCCGATTTTTGCCTCTTTGCCAACGACCTCGACGTGAAGAACATCGAGCGATTTGCCGGCAAGCCCTTTGTGCACGTGGGAGTGAGCAAGGTTCTCACGGATGCCGAGAGCGTGCTCGACGCGTGTGTACGGGACTTCAGTCAGGGCACGCTCGAGGTTGTCGAGGGAAGGCCCTCGATTCCTGAGACGTCCGCGAAATCCTCAGCCGACGCCGAGAAAAAGGGCTTCTTCAAGAAAATCTTCGGCTAGTGGCACATTCGGAACGACGGGCAGTTGTTGGTTCGAAGGTCGGTCTCCACGCCCGCCCGGCAAGCCTCCTCGTGAAAGCGGTCGTCGCTTCGGGGCACGCAGTGACCATCACGTCACAACGTGGCGATGTCGCCGACGGCGCGAGCATCCTGTCGGTTCTCACCCTGGGTGCAATGTTCGGGGAGAGCGTGGACATCACCGTCGACGGTGACGACGCCGACCGCGTTGCAGGCAAGCTGGCCGCCCTGATTGCGTCCGACCTCGACGCGCACTAGTTCTCGGGTAACAGGCAGGTCTCACCCATACGTTCTTGTCCCTCGTGCGGCCCCGTGAGCGGAAAATTGATATGACAGTATTACCGTCATATTCAGTAGGCTGAACATACGCTTTCGTTCGTCAAAGGAGACCCATGTCCAAGCTTTTTGAACCCCTCACCATCCGGGGAGTCACGTTCCGTAATCGCCTGTGGGTAGCCCCCATGTGTCAGTACATGTGCCTCGATCACGACGGGATGCCCAACGACTGGCACCTCATGAATGCTGGCTCTTTGGCCGCCGGCGGCACCGGGCTCTTTCTCTCGGAGGCCACGGGCGTCAGCCCCGAGGCGCGCATCACGTCTGAGTGTGCCGGCATCTGGAACGACGCGCAGCGCGACCAATGGAAGCGCATTGTGAGCCTTGTCCACCAGCAGGGAGCGGCGGCGGGCATCCAACTGGCGCACTCTGGCCGAAAGGGCTCGGACTACCGCGGCTTTACAGCTGCCGCAGGTGTGACAAAACCCATCTCCGAGGGTGGCTGGCGTCCCGTTGGGCCCTCCCCCATTGCGTGCCCCGGTCTTGACGTTCCGGATGTTCTCGATCAGGCCGGAATTGACAAGGTTATTGATGATTTTGGAACGGCGGCCGTTCGTGCCGTCGAGGCCGGATTCGATGTCATCGAGATCCACGCGGCGCACGGATACCTCATTCACAACTTCCTCTCGCCGCTCAGCAACGAGCGGACCGACGAGTACGGTGGCTCGCTCGAGAACCGCGCTCGACTGCTCCTCGAGATCATTGACCGCATCCGCGAGGTCGTGCCCGAGAGCATGCCCCTGTTTGTCCGATTCTCGGCCACCGACTGGGTAGAGAACGGCTGGCAAACCGAAGACACCGCTCAGGTTGCACACTGGGCCAACGAACGCGGTGCCGACTTCTTCGATATCTCGAGTGGCGGACTCATCCGCGACATTTTCATCTCGGTGTCGCCGGGATACCAGGTTCCTCTGACCGAGACCGTGCGCAAGTTGGGTAATGTTGCCGCGGCCGCCGTGGGCAAGATCACGAGCGCGCACCAGGCTGAGTCGATCTTGGCCGACGGTCACGCAGACGCCATCTTCATGGGTCGCGAACTGATTCGCGACCCTCACTTCCCATTCAGGGCCGCCGCAGAGCTCGGAGTGACGGTGGACTACTACCCACTCACGTACACCGCCGCCGACTGGGGCTCACGCTAACCCAGCGTTGCGCGCTGCCCACTTCGTGGAGTCAACGCCAATAGAGTGAAGTCATGTCTGGCTCTCAGAAGATCACACAGCGCGCCGCTCCACTGCGGCAACAGGTGGTTGAGCGCTTGCGTCAAGAAATTCTCGACGACGTCCTCCACCCCGGCCAGCGCCTGCTCGAGAACACCCTGTGTGAGCGATACGGGGTATCGAGAACCGTCGTGCGTGAGGCGTTGCGACAACTCGAATCCGAACACCTCATCACGATGCTGCCCAATCGTGGCCCAATCGTCACGGTGCTCACCGAGCACAACATTCAAGATCTTTATGAAATGCGGGCCACCATGGAGGGCCTTGCCGGACAACTGTTTGCGGAGCGGGCAAGCGCCGAACAGGCTCAGTCCCTCGTGAGCCTCATAGGGGAAATGGAGAAGACATATCTCCACGGCAGTGAGACATCCCGAGGCGAGGCAAAAGATCAGTTCTACACACTCTTGTTGAACGGTGCCGGAAACGAGGTTCTCACCTCAAGCCTGCGTGGCATCCACTCCCGCATCGGCATCTTCCGTCACTTTGCTTTTGTTGACGAAGAACGGGTTCGCATATCTATGGAAGAGTTGCGCAAGATTGTGACCGCTGCGGCTGTGACACGGGACCCTGTACTCGCCCGCACTGCCTGCCAAGAACACATCACGCTTGCCGGCGAGCTCGCCATCGTTGAGTATGGCAAGCACGTTGTCGCCGAGGATGACGAAACGAGCTAGTTTGCTCCCGGCGCACTTGAGGCGGGCGTCGTTTCCCCGTCGGCCAATTCGGCCTTGAAGCGCTGCAGGAACTTCATGAGCTGTTCGTCGCGCCAGCGAACGCGGTCATCCCACTCGTCAAGGGGCAGCAGCGCACGACGCTGTTGAACGACTTCCGCCACCAACTCCGGTGTCCACGGATCGTGTTGCCCGCGCTGAGCCCCCATTCGCTCGTAGGCGGGACCCATCTTTTCGGCATGTGACTCAGTGCCACCTCGCGTGTTGAGGTCGGAAGTTTCGAACGGTCCAATGAACGTCCAACGTCGGCCGAGTCCGCTGCGCATGACCTCGTCGATGTCGTCCACCGAGGCAATCCCGTCACGAACGAGGCAATACGCTTCGCGAAGAACCGCGCCCTGGAGACGGTTGAAGATGAATCCCTCGATTTCCTTTCGAACGAGAACCGGCTTGAGGCCCGCGTCCCGATAGATCTGTTCCGCGCGCGTCACCGTCTCGCTCGAAGTGAACTCAGACGGCACCACTTCGATGACCGGAATCAGGTACGGCGGGTTGCCGGGATGACCAATCAACACTCGATCGCGCGCGGGCGTGGCAGTGGCAAACTGGCTCGACGCGATGGCCGAACTCGAACTGGCCAGCACGGCATCCGGTTCGCTGTAGGCGCCCAACTGTTGAAAAACCTCACGCTTGATGTCGAGCTTCTCGGGCACACACTCCTGAACCAGCTCCGCACCCTGGAGGGCCTCGAGGAGGATCTCGTGCAGGGTCACACGCTCCGTGATAACCCCGGGTGTCTCGTCCAACAGCCCGTAGTCATCAAGCATCTCAAGGCGTGCGTGCAACTCGCTCTGTGCCCGATCAAGGGCACCCGGGAGGGCATCCCAGAGTCGCACCTGAAATCCCGCACGCGCAAACAGCAGCGAGAACGCAACACCGATTGAACCTGCGCCGGCGACGGCCACTGTTCGATTCATCTGATGTCCTGTTCCTCGTGCCGTTGGTGAAAGGGTCCTACTAAATCTGCCACCAAGAGCGGTCATCGGCATAACCCCGCTCGAGAATCTGCACGATGTCTTCCTTGCTCATGTCGCGCGGATTGTTTGCCGTGAGGCGTGTGGCCAGCATGGCCTGCTCCGCAACGAAGTCGAAGTGCTCGGGGGTGAGCCCCAAATCCTTGAGGTTGAGGGGCACGCCCAGAGCGGCAAGAATTGCCTCCACGCGCAGGATGGCCGCGTGGGCCTGTTCGAGCTCCGGCTGATCCCCCGTAGCGACGCCCATCAGGCGCCCCATCTCGGCAAATACGGAAACCCGCACGGGAAGGTTGTAGCGCATCACGTAGGGCAGGAGGGCTCCCACGCCAAATCCGTGCGGTGTGTGGGTCAGGTTTCCGATAGGTGACTGGATGGCGTGGGCAGCAGCCGTGCCGGCCGTGTTGAGCGCCATGCCCGCACAGTAGGCCGCCAGCATGGTGTCGGATCGGGCCTGGATGTCGCTGGGGTTGGCCACCACGGCCTCGAGCGACTTATTCAAGAGCTCAATTCCGGTTCGACAGAAGAAGTCGGTCAGCACGTTCTTGCCCACGTAGAGGTGCTTGTCAACCTGCTCAGCCGTGGGGTTCTTGGAGCGGTCGGTGAACGACTCAATCAAGTGCGACAGGGCATCCGCTCCCGTTGCTGCCGTGAGCCCGGGAGGGCACGTGAGGGTGAGCTCGGGGTCGATTACCGCTGCGTAGGCCTCGAGGTAGGCGCTGCCCACGCCGACCTTCATGCCCTTCTCGTCGTCAAAGACAACGGAGATACAACTCACCTCCGCACCGGTTCCACCGGTCGTCGGCACGGTAATCACCGGCAGGCCGGGACCATCAACGAGGTTTTCACCAAAGTAGTCGCGAATGTCGCCACCTCGGGCGAGAACAAGCCCAGCGACTTTGGCCATGTCGAGGCAGCTGCCGCCGCCGAGTCCCACGACCACCTCAATGCCCGACTGGGAAAACTTCTCCTGGAGGTCGACGACGTTCGTTCGCGGCAGGTCCGGCTCCGTGTCGGAGTAGACAGATACGGTGAGCCCGGCAGCAACCAAGCCGGAGCGAATCTCTTCGAACTCCGGGGTGGTGGCCATGCGGGCGTCCGTGCAAATCAGCACGTGCTTTCCCAGTGGGGCCACCACGAAGGGAATCTGACGCCGTTGCCCCGGGCCAAAGTAGACCGCTTTGGGCTGGCGAACCAGGCCAAGACCGAGGGTGTTGTCGATGGTCGCGCTCATTACAGAAGTCCTGCCTTCTCGTTGACGGTGAGTGCCACGTACTTGCGCTCGAGGAATTCGTAGATGCCATCGTGCCCACCCTCGCGGCCGAGACCGGAGGCCTTGACACCGCCGAACGGAGCAGCCGGATCGGCCATGATTCCTCGGTTGACGCCAACCATGCCGAAGTCCAGTCGTTCGGCAATCGTGACGGCCCGCGACAGGTCACCCGTGAAGACATAGGCCGAGAGGCCGAAGTGCGTGTCGTTGGCAAACTCGAGCGCCTCGGCGGTCGACCCAACTTCGTAGATAGCCGCGACGGGAGCAAACAGCTCCTCGTTGCAGAACTCGTGCTTGAGATTGGGGAACGTCACCACTGTCGGTTCGAAGAAGTAGCCGGGACCGTCAACCACGTTTCCGCCGGTGAGAAGCTGCGCGCCTTCCTTCTGGAACGAGGCGAGGAGTCCCACGACGCGATCGCGCTGCTTTGCCGAAATAACCGGTCCCACGACCACGCTGGAATCAAAGCCGTCGCCAACCTTGAGTTCCTTGGTCTTCGCAACAAACTTCTCGGTGAACTCCTTGGCAATGGCACTGTGCAGGATGATGCGGTTTGCCGCCACACACGCCTGTCCCGCATTGCGGAACTTGCAAATGATGGCCTGATCAACCGCGAGATCCACATCAGCATCGTCCAGAACAATGAAGGGGCCGTCACCACCGAGTTCCATGGAGGCGTTGATGATGTGCTCAGAGGCCTGCGAGAGGAGCGTCGAGCCCACTCCCGTGGATCCGGTGAAACTCACCTTGCGGAGGCGGCTGTCGGCCATCACCGCGGCTGAGACGTCGCCCGAGGTCGACGTGTGGATGAGGTTGACCACACCGGCCGGGAAGCCGGCGTCCTGAAGGGTCTGCACAAAAAGTGCCGCCGTCAGGGGCGTTTCGCGTGCGGACTTCATGACCACGGTGCACCCGGCAGCCAGGGCGGCGCCCGCCTTGCGGGCCGACATCAGCATGGGGAAGTTCCAGGGCGTGACAAGGAAGCTCGGGCCCACGGGCTGGTGCGTCTCAATCACGCGATATCCGCCGGGAGACCCCTCGGCGTACGTTCCGTGCAGGTGGGCAATCTGCTCGGTGTACCACAGGAAGAATCCGGCAGAGAGGTTGAACTCAGCCATGGCTTCTGCGCGCGGCTTTCCGCTCTCGAGCACCATCACGTCGGCAAACGCGTCGGCACGCTCCATGAGGAGCGCATGGGTGCGGTGGAAGAGGTCGGCACGGGCGCGGGGTGCCCAGAAGCGCCAGTCGTGCGAGGCGGCCACCGAAGCGTCGAGGGCACGGAGTGCGTCAGCGGGTGTGCCGTCTGACATGTGGGCAATCGTGGACTCGTCCGCCGGGTTGGTTACCGCGTATTTCTTCTGGGTGTCTTCCCACGCGCCAGCGATGAACAGGCCGGTCTTGACGGCGTGGCCACGAAGATCCGCCACGGGAGGGTTTGTCTGAGTCACGATGATTTACCACGCTTCCTTGAGTAACGGTTTACAAACGATTGCCCCGACGCAGGTGCAAATTTCGGGCGAATACTTATAATGGAGTAATCTCGTAATACGATACTACGGTCTGCCTCAGTTGCCACGAGATTTCGATTGATTGGAACTGCCCCTCGACGTGGAGGGCGGATGAGGCGAAATCTGTAGTGAGGAAGACGAGCAAGTGGGGTAGCGATCGTTGCTACACCGGTGTAAAAAGTACGTGCAGGACGCAACAAGGAAGTGGGTCCATGAGCGAGTTGTTTGACAACAGGGTCACCGGCAAGGCCAAAGAGAACTTCTTGGCGAGTCTCAACGATGGCGAGGCGCAGTCCACCGAGCTCTTGGCGTCGTGGCAGCGCTCCCAGGCGGCGCTGGGCGATCCCGGCAACCTCCACGACGTTCCCCACGTGCCCGAGGGTCTCTTGGACGAGCACCTGCTGGACATGTTTGGTGCTCCCCTGAACCGCTTTGCTGAGGATCTGGAAGGAACGGGTCTGGCCCTGCTGCTGGCAGACTCGCGTGGACAGATCCTCGAGCGCTGGGCCGAAGACCGTCAAGCCGAAAGCCACCTGGACCGGGTTGGCACGGTTCGTGGTGCCGTCTTGGCCGAGAACGTCGTGGGCACCAACGGTGTGGGGACGGTGGCCACGCTCGGAAAGCCCGTGCAGATTCGTGGCACCGAACACTTCGCTGACTTCTACCAGGACGCCGTGTGCACGGGTGCGCCCGTGCTCCACCCCATGACGAAGAAGCTGCTGGCTATCCTCACCATCTCGTGCGACATGACGCCGCGTAGCGACCTGCTCAAACCGCTCGTGCGGACGATGACCTCGCAGTTGGAGCAGCACGTGCTTTCGGTGGAGCAGCCCAATTCCCGCGAGATGCTCAATCTCTTCATGGAGATCTCGCGCTCGCGAAACGTTCCCGTTGTGGCCTTCGGCCCCTCGGGGGCCATGATTCAAAGCTCTCGTGCCAACACGCTTGCTCCTCATGACATGAACCTCATCCGCTTGCTGAGCGAAGAGCGTCGCCCCAACGGTTCGTACGTTGTCGAACTCTCCACCGGTCCCGCCCGCCTCGACCTCACGTCGGTCGGACCCAACAACAGCGTCGTCGTTGTGGGAGAAAGCGTCGAACGTCGTGGGCGCACTCCCCAGCCCAAGCCGCTCACGGTCAACGCTGGCCGGTCGCCCGAGTGGCTTGCCGTAGCGAACCAGGTTGACCGGGCACGCATGACCGCCGAGCCGACGCTTTTGGTGGGCGAAACCGGAGTGGGAAAGACGTCGTTGGCGCTCAAGACCCCGTACGTGGCCGGGTACCTCACCAAATCGGTCATGTGCGATGCCGCCGAGCGCCACATCATTGGTTCGCGCGAATGGCTGACCAAACTCTCGGGCCACCTCAAGTCGGATTCCGTGGTGGTGGTTCGCGGCATCGAAACGCTGGATGCTCCGGCCCTCGATGGCATGCGCGCGCTCATCGAAGCCCAGGAAACGTCCATTCCCGTGCTGATGACGCTCACCTCTGACGATCCCGAAGAGATTCGTATCAACGAACTCCGCTTTGGTGCTCGGAGCATTCGCGTCCCCGCCCTGCGAGACCACGTTTCAGACCTGCCCGACCTCTGGCAGGCCATCGCCGAGTCACTGGCGCCGGGAGCTCGGCTGATTGCGGCACCCGACACTCTTCTGCTGCTCATGGCGTACTCGTGGCCCGGAAACGTCAAGGAACTCCGCCGACTCATCAGCCAGCTCGCGGCCTCCGGCAAGACCGGGACCGTGTCCCCCAGTGACCTGCCCGCGGCCATGCAGAGCTCAAAGACGCTCTCCATGATCGAGCGGGTCGAGCTGGAGGCCATTCGCAAGGCACTGCAGGAGGCCAAGGGTAATCGCGTCAAGGCCGCAGACATCTTGGGCATCTCGCGGGCAACCGTGTATCGCAAGATGAAGGCGTACCGCATCTCGGGTGAGTAATACCGGGGGCACATCGCGTTCATGCTCTATGCCCCGTCACACGTCTCTTAGGCGCTTGTCACCGCGGTTCGCGCGACTTCCCGACGTGCCCTGACGGACCGCGTGATCATGGGGACAATGGCGCGAGCCAGAATCACGACGAGCAACACGAACGCTTGGGCAATGAGCTGGTACGACTCTTGCCAACCCACGGCACGCAGGAGCTGACCCAGCTGGGTGAGGAACAGCGCGGCGACACCCGTTGAGATAAGGGCGGCACGCCCTCCCGTCAAAGCGGTCCCACCCAGCACCACGGCGGTCACCGTGGGCAACAGATAGGAGTCAGCGAAGAAGAGCGGAGGTGTCGTGACGTAGCCCGCATACAGAATCGCGGCAATTCCATAAGCCACACCGGCCAGGGCGTAAGCCATGGTCTGGTAGAGCTTCACTCGGAAACCGGCAGCCGTTGCGGCACGATCGCTAACACCCACAGCAGTGAGCTTGCGGCCCACAATAGAGCGCTGTGAAATGAAGCCACCGATCACAATCACCACCACGGCAAAAATCAAGGCGTTAGGAACAATGCCCCATTCGCCCTTGGTGAAGTCAGCCACCTCTTGGGGAGCACCGGCGGGCGTTCCGTTGGAAAGTGCAAACACCGTTCCCAAAAGCAGCGCATTCATTCCAAGAGTAACAACGAGCGGCATCACGCCAAACCGCGTCACCACGATTCCGTTTATCAGGCCTGCGATGCCCGGGAAGATGACGGCTCCCGCGATGGCCGCCCAGAGGGGCCAGCCGTACCACTGGGAAAGTCCCGTGACGAGCGCCGCTCCGAAGGCCATCATTCCAGGAACAGAAAGGTCGAGGCCTCGCTGTTGAATGACCAACATTTGACCGACGGCAGCAATGGCCAGAACCGCCGCAAAGGGAAGCATGCCCACAACGGCGGAGTATTTGAGGCTTCCTGGCGCGACGAGGGGACTCACTGCGAAGAGTAAGACAGTGGCAATCCAAATGGGAGCCTGTCCCCCGCTGAACACGCGGCGCCAGAGAGATTCCATGCGCATGCCGGCCGGGCTATTCGGGTCTGATGTTTTAGCAAACATTATTTTCTCCTCAGTCGACGCAGCTGTGCGTAGAGAATCGCGGCTCCCACGGTGATACCGCCCGGGAGCCAATAGCCCCATGCACCCGAGAGACCTAAGAAGGTGGGGACACTCAGGATCTGTGCCACAAGAACACCTGCCGCAATAATGCCGATGAACGAGCCGCGGCCACCAAAGATGCTGGCGCCGGCGAGAACAACCACAGTGACGGATGTCAGCGTGAACGACAGACCCGGTCGGCCGTCACCAATACCAATTTGCGACATCAGAATCACTGCCGTGGGCATCACGATAAACGAGGTGACGACGTACGAAATCAATTGAACCTTCTTGGTCTTGATTCCCTGACGCTCGGCGGCCTCAATGCGGGATCCAACGGCGCGCAACTCCACTCCAAACCTGGTTCGACGAAGTGCCCATTCCAGGAGCAGTGCGATGACCACCGCGACGATCGTGATTACGGGGACAAATCCGATATTGGCAAAAATCACGTCTGTCACCGCGGGGGTAATGATTCCTCCGGGAACCGTTCGCATGGTAAACAGCGTTCCCTGCAGTGCGAGAGCTACGGCGAGTGTGACCACGACTGGATTCAGATCGAATTTAGTTGTGAGATAACCGTTAATGAATCCCACGGCAAGGGCCGCCACAATCATGAGGCCAATGCCGACAAAGATATTGCCTCCGTCAATTACGAAATACGATGCAATCACCACGAGGAAACTCAGCAAAGGGCCAATCGAGAGGTCAAAGCCCGAACCAAGCACCACGACCTGCTGAGCTGCACCAATCAAAATGAACATCGACGCAGTAAACAAGATTGCGTTGAGGCTAAAGGGTGAGAAATACGAGCCGTTAGTGGCTCCCACGACGCCGGCAATCGCCAGGATGACAACACCAAGAACAGCGGCCGGTGACGAATCTCCACGCATCCAGTTGCGGAAGCGAGTCGAACGCGAACGAAGTTCGTCGTTACGCTTGCGAACTGTTGTTGACGTGAGCTCCGCGGTGGTAATCGCCGTCTCCGTGAGGTTCTTGCCCTCGAGCTCCGCGATGATTGTTCCTCGCGACATGATGAAGACCCGATCACACAGACCCTCGAGCTCAACTCCATCTGACGAGAGAATGACTACGGCCGCGCCCTTATCGGCTGCGCCGCGAATAATTTGGTAGATGTCCACACGAGCGCCAGCATCAACGCCTTGGGTCGGCTCCTCAGCGAGGAGTACCTCTGGTTCCGAGAGGAGAGTTCGCGCCAGGAGGACCTTTTGCTGGTTACCACCCGAAAGTGAAGAAATGGGCGTACGGGTGGAGGGAGTCTTAATCGACTGGCGATCAATCTGAGCCGCGGCAACTTTGTTGATCCACGAGTCTCGGACAATACCTAGCGTCGAGACCGCGCGGAGTGTCTTCATGACGATGTTCTCGCCCACGGTGAGAGGCATAAAGACGCCCTCGCCGTGACGGTCAGAGGGAATGTACACCGCCCCGGCTCGAGCCGCGGCAGAGTTGCTCCCCAAGCGGAGCTTCTTACCGGAAACGGTGACCGAACCCGTGGCAGACTCAACGCCCGCCAGCGCGCGGATCAGTTCTGCTTGGCCGTTGCCCTGAACGCCGGCGATACCAATAACCTCGCCCGGCTTGACCGAGAACGAAATGTCCTGAAAGCCGCGACCAGACAGGTTCGAGACAACGAGCTTGTCATCGCCCGCCTTGATCGACTTGCCCTTGGGCGGAAAGACCGTGTCGAGGGCGCGTCCAATAACCAGCTCGATGATCTCGCTTTCACTCACCGAAGACGCAGGGAAGGTGCCGCGAACGGCCCCATCACGCAGCACCGTGATGCGGTCCGAAATCTCCTTGACTTCCGGGATGCGGTGCGAGATGTAGACCACAGCAGCCGAGCCTTCGGTGATGGTGCGCACGCGACGGAAGAGGCGCTGAACCTCTTCTTTGTTCAGGTGCTCCGTTGGCTCGTCCAGAACCAGGATGCGCGGCTTGAGCGCAAGGGCTTTGGCAATCTCAACCACGAAACGCTGTTCGACCGAGAGGTCAGACACGCGCGCCCGGGAGTCGATACCCATCTGCCATGGGTCGAGGTGTGCCTGAGCCCACTCCGGTGCCCTCTTGAGACCACCATTCTTCGTCAGGCCTGCACCAATAGCCATGTTCTCCGCGACCGTGAGGTCGGGCAACAAGGCGGGGTCTTGCCGAACGATGGCCAAACCCAAGCGACGGGCTTCTCGGGGCGATCCTGGAGTGAGAGGCTCTCCCCCAATCTCGATGGTTCCCTCTTCGGCAACAAGCGCACCCGAGGCAACGGCCATGAGCGTCGACTTTCCCGCACCGTTCTCGCCCACGAGGGCGTGAACTTCTCCCGCAACAACTTCAAGACTCACGTCTTTGAGTGCTTTCACGCCCGGGAATGACTTGTTAATTCCCGTGAGCTTGAGAAGCATTGTTCCTGGCGCTGCCTTGATTTCAGGCGCGATCGAAATCGACTCGTTCACGGCAGCCGGTTTTGTGGGGGGCTTCGTCGTTTTGGCCACGATGGTTACCTCTTATTGGATAGGTGAAGAAAACGGGACAGGAGCGACCTATTGGGCCAGGTAGCCACCGTCGATGAGCAACTCAGATCCGGTCATGAAGCTTGACTCGTCACTACCGAGGAACACGGCACCTTGAGCGATCTCTTCCGGCTTTCCAGCGCGACCCATGGGCGTCATGGAGACAACCCACGCGTTGACCTCGGGGGCCTGCGAGTCGGTCAGCGGAGTCTCGATGAATCCGGGGGACAGTGAGTTGATGCGAACACCGGTGGTGGCGTACGTGATGGCCGCATTCTTCGACATGTTGAGAACCGCACCCTTGGTGGCGTGGTACGCGTGGGCGCCAGCAACGGCTGCGCTGCCCCAAATCGACGAGATGTTGATCACGGAACCGATGCCCTGCTTCACCATGTGCGGAATCACTTCACGCATTCCCAGGAAGACGCCCGTCTGGTTCACGCCCACGACGCGCTCCCAGTCCGCGAGGCTGAGCTCGGTGAGGGGGTCGTAAGCGATGATGCCCGCGTTGTTGACCAGGATGTCGATGCGTCCGTGCTGTGACAGAACGTGATCGACGACCTTCTTCCAGTCGCCTTCTTTAGCAACTTCCTGTTGCAGGTACTCGATGCCAGAAGGGAAGTCGTGCGATGCCGACTGGCTGGTGGCGATGACGGTAGCGCCCTCGTTGGCGAAGACTTCAGCGATGGCCCGGCCGATGCCGCGACCCGCTCCGGTAACGATTGCTACTTTTCCTGCGAGACGGTTCATGAGATTCCTCGAGTGGTCGGCGACGGCGAGTGATCTTCACAAATACTTCGCCATCGAAGTGGTGGGGGTGGTAAGTCGAGTGTGGTGCACTTCGGTGCCGGGAGCAAGTGCTCCCGGCACCGAAGTGATGGTGCTCGTGGTTCTACTTGAAGAGAGCGTTGAGCTCGTCTACCGAGAGACCGGATGAGTT
>CANFVD010000003.1 GCA_947450345.1 Actinomycetota bacterium | reverse complement strand
GGCCAGGCCAAGTACTCGCTTCTCCTCAACGAGTCCGGTGGCGTCATCGACGATCTCATCGTTTATCGCACCGGCCCGTTCCAGTACTTTGTGGTGGCGAATGCGGGAAACCGCGAATCGGCCTGGACGGCACTCAAGCAACGCGCGCAAGACTTCGACGTTGAACTGCACGATGTCAGTGACCAAACGGCGTTGCTCGCTCTTCAAGGCCCCAAGGCCTACGAGACGCTCATGCGGGTCTTCGGCCTCGAGGTCGGCAAGACGCCCCTGTCTGAGCTCAAGTATTACCGAGCGATTCCGGCGCGCTTCGAGGGTGAGCCTGTGCTCATCGGTCGCACGGGGTACACGGGCGAAGACGGGTTCGAACTGTTCATCGATGTCAGCCACGCCGTTCCGCTGTGGCAGGCGCTCATGAACGCCGGTGGTCCCCTCGGCCTCGTGCCCGCCGGACTCGCCTGTCGCGACACCCTGCGCCTTGAGGCGGGCATGCCGCTTTACGGCCACGAGCTCAACGCAACGACGCTTCCGGTTCAGGCCGGGCTCGGCCGCGCGGTCTCGCTGGTCAAGGGAAACTTCGTCGGCCGGGACGCCGTTGTCGAAGGACCGGGATTCGGCGCTCCCGTCCTCGTCGGCCTCATCGGCGACGGGCGCCGTGCTCCGCGTGCCGACTATCGCATTTTTTCAGGCGATGTGCCCGTCGGCGTGGTCACGTCGGGCGCGCTGTCTCCGACGCTGGGGTATCCGATTGCCATGGCGTTCGTGGACCCGGAATTTGCCGAGTCAGGACAGGGGCTTGAGGTTGACGTGCGCGGCACGCGTCTTCCTGTTGTGGTTTCCGACCTTCCCTTCTACCAACGAAAGAAGAACTAACCATGTCACTACCAAACGATCTGGGTTACACGGCGGAGCACGAGTGGCTGCGCATGGATGGCGACGAGGCCACCGTGGGTATCACGGCGTATGCGGCGGAGAAGCTGGGCGACGTCGTGTACGTTGACCTGCCCAAAGTGGGCCAGAAGGTTACGGCCGGCAGCGTCGTCGGTGAAATCGAATCGACCAAGTCGGTGGGCGAGCTCTTTGCTCCCGCTTCGGGCACCATTACCGGTGTCAACGACTCCGTGGTGGCGTCACCCGAATTGGTGAACCACGACGCGTTCGGCCAGGGGTGGCTCATCAAGATGACTATCGACGAAGCGCCCCAACTCCTCACGGCTGACGAATACGCAGCCCTCACGGGAGAGTAGAACGTGGCGCGCCCGTTCGTCGAACGTCACATCGGCATCAATGACGATGCCGAACGGGTCATGCTGTCCACGGTGGGATTCGCCTCGCGCGAGGAACTGATGACAGCTGCGGTTCCACGCAGCATTGCCGTTGAGGGATTTCAGAACGCTGCCGACTCTCTGTTGCCCGAGCCGATTACAGAAGCCGAGGCTCTCGCGCAACTGCGCGAGCTTGCCGCGGGCAATCGCGTTCGACGATCCTTCATTGGACAGGGTTACTACGGCACCTTCACGCCATCGGTGATTGCCCGCAACGTGCTCGAGAACCCCAGTTGGTACACGGCGTACACGCCGTATCAGCCGGAGATTTCCCAGGGTCGCCTTGAGGCGTTGTTGAATTTCCAGACCATGATCACCGACCTGACGGGGATGGACATCGCGAACGCCTCGATGCTCGACGAGTCGACGGCCGCCGTGGAGGCGATGCTCTTGGCGCGTCGCGCGTCGTCGTCGCCGTCGAACCGCTTTGTCGTCGACGCCGACGTTCTGCCGCAGACTCTTTCTTTGCTGACCGGTCGCGCCGAACCGCTCGACATCGACATCGAGGTACGCGACGTGTCCGACGGCACGCCGCTTCCCGACGCCTTTGGTCTTCTGCTGCAGTACCCCGGAGCATCCGGTCGCGTGTGGAATCCCGCCTCGGTGATTTCAGCAGCCAAAGCTGCCGACATGACGGTCGTGGTGGCCGCTGATCTTCTCGCCCTGACGCTGCTCACGTCCCCGGGTGAGCTGGGTGCCGACGTTGCGGTGGGCACGAGCCAGCGCTTCGGCATCCCTCTGGGCTTTGGTGGTCCGCACGCCGGTTACCTCGCCGTGCGCTCCGGTATCGAGCGCAGCATGCCGGGTCGTCTCGTCGGTGTCTCGCGCGATGCAAACGGTGAAGCCGCCTATCGCCTGACGCTGCAGGCGCGTGAACAGCACATTCGTCGCGAGAAGGCCACGTCAAACATCTGCACGGCACAGGTCCTTCTGGCCGTCATGGCAGGCATGTATGCGGTCTACCACGGCCCCGACGGGTTGCGCGAGATCGCGCGCGAGGTCCATGGCCGAGCCGCCCGACTCGCCGCTGGCTTGGTTGCCGGTGGCCACACGCTGCAGCACAAGCACTTCTTCGACACGGTCCGATTCACCACGCCCGAAGCGGCCGCACTCGAGGCTCGCGCCGGGGACGCCGGTTATCTGGTCTGGCGCACGGGTGACGTCATCTCTGTCTCCGTCGACGAAACCACCACGGACGCCGAGGTTGACGAACTCGTTTCACTCATCGGCGGAAAATCGGCACCTGCCACGGGCGAGGCGCTCCACCCGGAGGTGGTGCGCAGCAGCTCGTTCTTGACTCACGCCGTGTTCAACTCGCACTCGTCAGAGACAAGCATGATGCGCTACCTCAAGCGTCTGGCCGACTATGACTACGCGCTCGACCGGGGAATGATCCCGCTGGGTTCGTGCACCATGAAGCTCAACTCGGCCACGGAGATGGCCGCCGTCAGCTGGCCGGAGTTTTCGGGCGTTCACCCGTTCGCGCCGTCGGCAGACGCACAGGGTTATGACCGTCTGGTGCGTGACCTCGAAGCATGGCTGATTGACGTCACGGGTTACGACTCGGTCTCGCTGCAGCCGAACGCCGGCAGCCAGGGTGAACTGGCCGGCCTGTTGGCCATCCGCGCCTATCACCTCGCCAACGGTGATGCGCAGCGCACGGTCTGTGTCATCCCCTCAAGCGCGCACGGCACGAATGCCGCGAGTGCCGTGCTCGCGGGCATGCGCGTTGTGGTTGTGGCCTGTGATGACCTCGGCAACGTTGACCTCGCTGACCTTCGTCAGAAGATAGCCGACGCCGGCAACGAACTGGCCGCCCTCATGATCACCTATCCCTCGACCCATGGCGTGTACGAACACGACGTTCTCGAGGTCACACGCGCTGTTCACGAGGCCGGTGGTCAGGTCTACGTTGATGGCGCCAACATGAACGCCATGACGGGCTTTGCGCGCTACGGAGACCTCGGCGGGGACGTCTCACACCTCAACCTGCACAAGACTTTCTGTATTCCGCACGGCGGCGGCGGACCTGGCGTGGGGCCGGTCGCGGCCAAAGCCCACCTGGCTCCCTACCTGCCGGGCCATGGCGGAGCTCCGTTGGCTGACCGCACCCTGCTCACGCCCACCGGACTCGGCACCGTCAGTCACGGTGGTCCGCAGATTTCGGCGGCCCCCTTCGGGAGCCCGAGCATCCTGCCCATCTCGTGGGCCTACGTGCGGATGATGGGAGTTGAGGGCCTGCGCCGTGCGACTACTGCTGCAGTTCTCTCAGCCAATTACATCGCCCGCCGATTGGCCGACCACTTTCCCGTTTTGTACACGGGTGAAAACGGCCTGATTGCCCACGAGTGCATTCTCGACCTGCGTCCGCTCACCGAGCGCACCGGCGTGACGGTAGACGATGTGGCCAAGCGCCTGATCGATTTCGGATTCCACGCACCTACGATGAGCTTTCCCGTGGCGGGAACGCTCATGGTAGAACCCACGGAAAGCGAAGACCTCGTTGAGATTGATCGATTCATCGACGCCATGATCGCCATTCGCGCCGAGGCCGACGCTGTGGCTGAGGGAACCTGGCCAGCTGACAACAACCCCCTGGTGAATGCGCCGCACACGGCTGCTGACCTCACGGGGGAGTGGGATCGTCCCTACGCCCGTGCGCAGGCGGTTTACCCGTTTGCTCACGCCACGGCGGATCTCACATCGGTGACGCGGATTCGGTCCAAGTACTGGCCTCCGGTGCGCCGGGTCGACAACGCGTTCGGTGACCGCAACTTGGTCTGCGCCTGCCCGCCACCGGAGGCGTTCGCGGGGAGTTAGGTGACAGGCGGTTACTTGTCCGAGCTGTCGAGCATGTTCATGAGTTCGGAAACGCTCACCCCGAGTGCCCCGGCGATGTGGTACCAGGTTTCAACGGACCCGTTTGATTGCCCGTTCTCAATCGAGATGAGGGTACGACGACTAACGCCGGTCTTTTCGGCCAGCGCGTCATAGGTGAGTCCGGCGTCACTGCGGCGACGACGAAACTCCGATCTCAGGGCGCCAAAGTTCGGCACCGCCGAGGGGCGGTGTGGGGGCATAGGTCAACTGAAACACGGCAACCTGTGAATGTCAGTGCCGAAAACTTCACTAGGAGTCGCTATTCCGTGAGGGAGAATTCGGCTGACGTGGCTTTTCCTGCATTTTTTCGCCATCACTCATCGCGGAAATCTTGTCGAGACGTGCCAAAGTGAATACTTCTTCACTATGCTGAAAATGGATTCCGATTGGGGGGAATCCACAAAGTCGCTGGCTCTCATCGCTGGCGGTTTTGTGTTTAACGCGCCAATTCTCAAGCCGTCTCTAGGTGCCGGGTAAGAGTCCGGGCAAGAGCGACGCCACGATGGCGTAGCCCGTGAATGACAGAACGTCCAAGATGAAGTGCGCCACGACGAGCGGCATCACGCGCCCCCACCGCTGATACGCGTAACCGAAGACAATGCCCATGGCCACGTTTCCGATGAAGGGCCCGAAGCCCTGATACAGGTGGTAGCTGCCCCGCAGGACCGCGCTGAATCCGATGATTGCCAAGGGCTTCCAGCCGAATTCGCGCAGCCGCGTAAAGAGATAGCCGACGACGATGATTTCTTCTTCGAGCGCGGCTCGGGCTGCCGCGAGAACGAGCACCGGCACGGTCCACCAATACGTGCCAAGCGCAGTAGGCACAATCGTGACCGTGATACCGAGTGCATTCCCGGCGAGATACAGCAGAATGCCGGGGATGCCAATGACGGCAACCAGAACCACGCCCCAACCCACGTCGCGTCCCGGGCGCGTGAGATCGAAGCCGATGCGCCGAAACGGATTCGTTCCGGGTTGCCACAGGAGATAGAGAATGAGTGCCACCGGAGCGAGAGCGAAGGCGACCCCCATCAGCTGGTAGATGAGGTCGAAGATCTGCTCGTCGGCGAGAGGCCGATTGATGGTGGCCGTCTGGTCGGCTAGTGCCTCGGCACGCGTAAGACGTTGGATAATCGAGACAATCGAGTACGCGGCGGACTGCCCCAATGAGAGGGCAAGCACAATCACAATCTCAATGATTGTTCGCCGGCGAGATGTCGGGGCCGGCCAATCAGGTGCGTTCTCGTTCACGCCCCGAGTCTAGAGATTCACCCTGAAATAACCATCCACTAGGTAACGAAAACATAACGCCGGTTTGATTCTGGCCATTCGTCTCGTAAGGTAAACCAAGTGCGGCGGTATCGTCGCATCCTTGTTATGCACTATTCGGAGGTATCTAGTGAAGAAAACTCGCATTGCCGCCCTCGTCGCCGTCGTGGCGACAGCGGCACTCGTTCTGTCGGGTTGTGCCCCGCAGTCCGAGGTTGTCTCAGGCTCGAGCCTGTCTGTGGCGTGGAACCAGCCGTTCTACTCCTACAACGGATCGACGACCTACGGAAATGCCACGGCAAACGCCAACATCATCTACGCAACAGGCTCGTCGTTCAACTACTACAACGACGTTCCTGAGCTGGTCAAGGACACCTCGTTCGGAACCTACGAGAAGATCTCCGACTCGCCCCTCGTGGTGAAGTACACCCTTGCCGACACGGCCAAGTGGTCGGATGGCGAGCCCGTAACGGCCGCCGACCTCATGCTTAGCTGGGTTGCTGTGGGCGGCGTCTACAACGACACCACTTTTGATCCTTCGGAGTACATGGACCCCGACACGGGTGAGCTCAACGGCAAGCAGCCGGCCGACGTGGTCTACTTCGACTCCGGTGCCGACCCCACGAGCCCCACGGGACTTGGACTGGTTACTGACCTGCCCGAGGTGAGCGCCGATGGCAAGTCCGTCACGCTGACCTACTCGAAGCCCTACGTGGACTGGGAACTTGCCTTCAATGTTGGCCTTCCCGCCCACATCATTGGCAAGAAGGCCCTTGGAGCAACGTCGAACGCTGATGGCGCCGCCGCGGTCCTCAAGGCCATTCAGGACAAGGACACGAAGGCCCTTTCGGCCATCTCCAACTTCTGGAACACCGGTTACAACTTCACCGAGTTGCCCACGGATGCCGATCTCCTCGTCGCCAACGGACCTTACGTGATCAGCGACTTTGTTGCCGACCAGTACATCACGCTGACCGCCAACAAGAACTACGCCGGTGCGCACAAGCCAAAGGTCGAAGAGATCTCGGTTCGTTTCATCACCGACCCCATGGCGGCCGTGCAGGCTCTCCAGAACGGTGAAGTCCAGATCATCTCGCCCCAGGCCACGGCCGACGTGGCAGATGCCCTGAACGCGCTCGACGTCACCACGCTGTTCGGCATTGAAGGTACCTACGAGCACATCGACCTTCAGTTCGCCAACGGTAAGAGCGGAACCATGGAAAACCCGAAGCTCCGCGAGGCCTTCATGAAGATCATTCCTCGTTCCGACATCGTGGACAAGCTGATCAAGCCCCTCAACAAGGATGCTCAGGTGCGTAACTCGCAGCTGTTCCTCCCGGGTGCTGCCGGATACGACGACTCGGTCGCAAACAACGGTTCATCCGCTTACGCCGACGTCGACATCGAGGGCGCCAAGGCGCTCATCGCTGAGTCGGGTGTCACCAACCCTGAGGTCTGCATGCTCTTCAGCTCGACGAACCCTCGTCGTGCCAACGAGTTTGCTCTCATTCAGCAGTCGGGTGCGCTCGCCGGATTCAACATCACCGACTGCTCGAGCGAAGACTGGGGCGGACTCCTGGGAACACCTGGCGCCTACGACGCCTCGCTGTTCGGATGGCAGTCGACCAGCCTCGGTGTGACCAACAGCAGCCCGACGTTCCACACGGACGGCATCAACAACCTCAACTACTACAGCAACCCCGAGGTTGACAAGCTGCTCGAGCAGCTCGACGGCGAGTTCGACGCGGCAAAGCAGATCACTCTGCAGCAGCAAATCGACAAGCTCCTCTGGTCGGACTTCTACGGAGTCACCGTCTTCCAGTTCCCGTCGGTCACCGCATACGACCAGAAGAAGATTGCGAACGTTTCGCAGTCGCCTCTGTCTCCCACGGTGTTCTGGAACATCTGGGAGTGGGCACCCGTTTCCTAGGCAACGGATAAACACCAAGTAACCGCCTGTGGGCGTCGGGGCATGCGCCTCGACGCCCACAGCGTTCTAACCATTAGCATGGAACAACTCACCGGAGAGGATGTGCGCGAATGATCTCATTTGTGGTGCGTCGCCTCGGTATCTCCCTCCTGATCTTCTTGGCCGCCACGTACCTCATGTACGTGCTGACGGCCCTCTCCGGCGACCCGCTCGCCGACCTGCGCACGAGTACCTCGCCGCAGAAGGCTCAGCTCATCGCCTCGCGTACGGCGCTGTTGCACCTCGACGTTCCCGTCTACCTCCGGTATTTCATCTGGCTGGGCGGCGTCGGCAAGTGCTTCATTGGGCAGTGTGACCTCGGTGTCACGATTCAGAATCAACCGGTGAGCGTTCTCCTGGCCCAGGCGGCATCCTCGACGCTTCAGCTCGTCACCTTTGCTTCTCTCGCGGCCATCATTCTCGGCCTCGTCGTGGGCATTACCACGGCGTTGCGCCAGTACAGCTCGTACGACTACGGGGTCACCTTCATCTCGTTTCTGTTCTTCTCGCTCCCCATCTTTTGGGTGGCCGTGTTGCTCAAGCAGTACCTCGCCATCGGCTTCAACGACTTCCTGTTCGCCCCAGACATACCCTGGTGGTTTATCGCGGTGGCGGCGCCGGTCCTGGGCGTCTTCTGGATGCTTGTGTTGCCGTGGCGCGGACGCGCACGACTCTGGACGTTCCTCATTGCGCTAGCCGCGTCGGCGAGCATGCTGATCTACATCAAGCTGTCCAACTGGTTCACGTATCCGCACATCGGCATTGTCGGTCTGCTGGTGACCGGCGCGGCTATTGCCTTTGGCGTAACGGCCATTTCAACGGGAATCCGAAATCGGCGTGCGCTCTATGCCTCGCTGATTGTCGTCGCCGTGGGCTGCGCCATCTACTTTCCGTTCCTCTACGGATTCTCGTTCTACCTTGAACCGTGGAGCTACGCGGTGTTGGCCGTGGTCACGGTGGCCGCGAGCTTCTTCATCGGTTGGTTTATGGGTAAGCCCGAGCGCGTGCCCGTAGCGCGCACGGCGGCCATCGTGGGCCTGCTGATGGGTTTCCTCATCACGGTCGATCGCATGATGTACGTGTGGGATGACTTCGCCGGATCTGAGCGCGTCAAGGGACGCCCCATCGCCACCATCGGGGCCATGACTCCCGGCCTCGAGGGCACCATGTGGGTGCACATGGTCGACACCTTCACGCACCTCCTGCTGCCCACGATTGCGCTGATTCTCATCTCTTTTGCCGGCTACACGCGCTATTCGCGTGCCAGCCTGCTGGAGGTCATGAATCAGGATTACATTCGCACTGCACGCGCCAAGGGGCTCTCCGAGCGCACCGTGGTGGTTCGACACGGTTTCCGTAACGCGCTCATCCCGATCGCGACAATCGTGGCCTTCGACATCGGAGGAATCATTGGTGGTGCGGTCATCACCGAGCGCGTCTTTGGCTGGACGGGCATGGGAGCCCTCTTCCAATACGGACTCGATCACGTCGATCCCAATCCCGTGATGGCGTTCTTCCTCGTTACGGGGTCGCTCGCCATTCTGTTCAACCTTGTGGCCGACATTGTCTACGCCGGGCTCGACCCGAGAATCAGGCTGTCATGACGCGCGGTACGAGACCTCCGATGCCCGATCCGGCACCCAGCATCGCTGAGGAGACCAACGAAAACGCCATCGCCCTCAAAGAAATCGAGGGACTGGGTCAAGCACAGATTGTTCGCCGACGTTTCTTCCGGCATCGCGGCGCCATGATTTCGCTCGTCGTGCTCGTGTTCATTGTGTTGCTCGCATTTACGTCGGTGGGATTTGTCATTGGCGACTGGCAGGTGGGTGGATGGTGGCAGTACAACTGGGTCACGGCCGTGGGCATCGAGAACGGTGGCGCTCCCACGATTGACTTCGCACGCTTTACTTTTGGCAACCACCCGTTTGGTCAGGACGAAATCGGCCGCGACATTTTTGCCGTCGTGATGCGAGGCGCGCAGCAGTCGCTCATGATCATGGTCATCGTGGGATTCATCGGCACGGTTCTGGGCACCGTGATTGGTGCGGTGTCGGGCTACTACCGTGGCGGCATCGACGGAACGCTGATGCGTTTCACCGATGTGGTCATCACCATTCCCGTGATCGTGATTGGTGCCGTCCTGGGACGCACCGTGGGCATCGCCGGGGCGCCCGTGCTGGCTCTGATTCTGGGGGCCGTGGTGTGGACCGGCTTGGCCCGTCTCGTTCG
The DNA here is from genome assembly GCA_947450345.1 of Actinomycetota bacterium. GTDB lineage: Bacteria > Actinomycetota > Actinomycetes > Actinomycetales > Microbacteriaceae > UBA963. The sequence continues at coordinate 52,665 of CANFVD010000003.1, read as the reverse complement.
GGGAGAGTTCCTGTCACTGCGCGAGCGCGAGTTCGTTGATGCCGCTCGCGTGGCTGGAGCCAGTGACGGCCGCATCATCTTCCGCCACATCCTGCCGAACGCCATGGGCGTCATCATCGTGAACGCCACGCTCCTCATGGCGTCTGCCATTCTCATCGAAACCGGCCTCAGCTTCTTGGGCTACGGCGTTCAGGCCCCCGATACGTCCCTCGGCAAGATTGTCAGCGAGAACCAGGTTGCCTTTGCCACACGCCCGTGGCTGTTTTGGTGGCCGGGCGTGTTCATCATTGCTATCGCGCTGTGCGTGAACTTCATCGGCGACGGACTTCGCGACGCGTTTGACCCGCGGCAGAAGCGCATGCCCTCGGCTCGGCACATGGCTCGCGCAGTGAAGGCGGAATCATCGTGAGGCATGAGATGACCCGACTAGGCCGTGGCGATGCCCACCACGGTGAGTATCAGCAGAACAGCCGTGACGGCGAGCGATATGACGTGCCAGCGGGTGGTCACCTGAGCAGCGGCACCCGCGGAGGGATTCTCCAGAGCGTCTTGCCAGCGCCGGCGCACCACAAAGGCCACCGAGCCGCTCTCCGTGTTCGGCGCGTCACCGGGACGAACACTTTCTTGTTGCCGACCTTTGCGCAGGCTGCGGAAGTCGGCGAGGCTCAGACTCAGGGTCTGGTGACGACCCGGCGCGGGAGCAGCCCACGCGGTAACTTTTCCGGCTGTGGTGGTCACGGCGAGAGCGTATCGCGTCTCGACCGCGGTCAGGCACGTGAAGGGGATCGCCCAGGTGCGCCCCACATTGATCACGATGAGGTGTGCGGAGTCAACAATCACCGCCGGTCGCCAGTACAACAGCCAAGTGCCGTAGCCCACGAAAGCGAGCAGGGGCCCAAAGTGCACCGCGCCGCTCACGTCGGCGGTGTACACAAATCCGCCGACTGCGGTCAGGAGCAGGGCAACCACGACGATCGTAAGGATTCTGCCGAAGGCGGGTCGAAAGACCACTCGGGGCTGTTGCACAAAATCAGCATGGCACACGAGAGAGGCGGTGAGCCGAATGGCGACCGCGCATAAGGCGGAGACGGTGATGCAGGTCACCGATCTGTGCGTTGATTTTTGGGTCGATGGTCAGTTGTATCCGGCTGCCACCAATGTGTCCTTCGACGTCGCCCGCGGCGAAACGCTCGCCATCGTTGGCGAGTCGGGTTCGGGAAAGAGCACGAGTGCGATGGCGCTCCTCGGCCTTCTCCCGGACAACTCTCGAATCAGCGGATCGGTCAAGCTCCTCGGAAGGGAAATTCTCGGCCTGCGGTCTCGCGACCTCCGAGAAATTCGCGGCAAGGACATCGCCGTCATCTTCCAGGAGCCCATGACGGCGCTCAATCCCGTGTACACCGTGGGTTTCCAAATCGTTGAGGTTTTGCGCACACACCTGGACCTCACGCCCAGTGAGGCAAAGGCCCGTGCCATTGAGTTGCTGGCCAAGGTCGAGATGCCCAACCCGGCTGCGTCTTTCCGCAAGTTCCCTCACCAGCTCTCGGGCGGTCAGCGGCAGCGGGCCATGATCGCCATGGCCATTTCGTGCGACCCGGTCCTCCTCATCGCTGATGAACCCACCACGGCGCTCGACGTCACGGTTCAGGCCGAAATCCTCGAGTTGTTGCGCTCTCTCCGTGACCGCATCGATTCGGGAATCATCCTGATCACTCACGACATGGGCGTGGTGGCCGACATGGCCGACCGCGTCGTCGTGATGAAGGACGGTGCCACGGTTGAGGTCGGTGACACGCTCGACATCTTCCGCAGTCCGAAGCACCCCTACACCCAAACCCTTCTCGCGGCTGTGCCGAAGCTGCTGACCGCGCAGGATCGCCCCGCCGACCCGTCGCGGGAGACCAGTGAAACTGAACGCCTGTCCGCGCTGAGTTTCCGCGACGTGGCCATTGAGTACCCCAAGCGTGGCCGAGTTCCCGCCTTCCGTGCCGCTGAGGGCATTTCCTTTGATGTATTCCCGGGCGAGACCGTGGGTCTGGTGGGGGAGTCGGGTTCGGGCAAGACCACGCTCGGTCGGGCCGCCGTGGGCCTGTTGCCCGTCACGGAGGGGTCACTGTCTGTTGTGGGTGTCGACATCACTCGGGCCCGGGGCAAGGGGCTGCGGCCCGTGCGCCGCAAGACGGGAATCGTTTTCCAGGATCCGGGCTCCTCGCTCAATCCGCGGTGGCCGATTGGCGAGAGCATCGGCGAGCCACTCTTTCTGGCGGGCGAGGCGAAGGGGCGCGAACTCGATCGCCGCGTTGAAGAATTGCTCAACCAAGTGGAGCTGCCGATCTCGTATCGAAATCGATACCCGCACGAACTTTCGGGTGGTCAACGACAGCGTGTGGGCATCGCGCGTGCGCTGGCCTTGGCACCCGATCTGCTGGTCGCCGACGAGCCCACGAGTGCACTCGACGTATCGGTTCAGGCCCGCTTTCTCGAACTGTTGCAGGGTCTTCAGGACCGTTTTGGCTTTGCCTGTCTGTTCATCAGCCACGACCTCGCGGTCATTGACGAGCTCGCTGACCGAATCGTAGTGATGCACCGGGGTAAGATTGTGGAGCAGGGTGCCAAGGACGCGATTCTGCGAAACCCGCAAGACCCCTACACCCAGCAGCTCATTGCTGCTGTTCCCGTTCCCGATCCCGTCGCTCAGCGCAAACGGAGAGAGGGCCGAACCGCAAAATAAGGACGTATTGGCATGGCCATCGCCACCCGCTCTGACCTCCGCAATGTCGCCATTGTCGCCCACGTAGACCACGGCAAGACCACTCTGGTCGACGCCATGCTCAAGCAGACAAACTCGTTCGACGCGCACTTCAGCGCCGAAGATCGCATGATGGACTCCAACGATCTTGAGCGAGAAAAGGGAATCACGATCCTGGCCAAAAACACGGCCATCGAGTACTCGGGCAAGCACGCCACCAACGGTCCCATCACGATTAACGTGATTGACACTCCCGGCCACGCCGACTTCGGTGGCGAGGTGGAACGCGGTCTGTCGATGGTCGACGGTGTGGTGCTGCTGGTCGATGCCAGTGAGGGCCCGCTTCCGCAGACGCGCTTCGTGCTGCGCAAGGCGCTCGAGGCGTCACTGCCCGTCGTGCTTCTCGTCAACAAGACCGACCGACCGGATGCCCGCATCGACGAGGTGGTCAGCGAAAGCCAAGACCTCCTGCTCGGCCTGGCCTCCGATCTGCACGAAGATTTCCCAGACCTCGATTTGGATGCCGCACTGCACGTTCCCGTGGTTTACGCCTCGGGTCGTGCCGGTGCCGCGAGTCACGCTAAGCCGGCCAACGGATCGTTGCCCGACAACGATGACCTCGAGCCACTGTTCGAGGCAATCCTGCAGCACATTCCGGCCCCCAGCTACGATGACGAGGCACCCCTGCAGGCCCACGTCACCAACCTCGACGCCTCCCCGTTCCTCGGCCGCTTGGCGTTGCTGCGCATCTTCAATGGCGAGCTCAAGAAGGGCCAGACCGTGGCCTGGGTTCGTCACAACGGCGACGTCAGCAACGTGCGCGTCACCGAACTTCTCAAGACCAAGGCGCTCGACCGCTACCCGGCCGAGTCGGCGGGTCCCGGCGACATCGTCGCCGTTGCCGGTTTCGACGAGATCACCATTGGCGAAACCCTGGCCGACCCGGACGACATCCGTCCGTTACCGGCCATCACGGTCGACGACCCGGCCATCTCGATGACCATCGGCACGAACACCTCGCCGCTCGTGGGCAAGGTCAAGGGGCACAAGCTGACCGCCCGCATGGTCAAGGACCGCCTCGATCGCGAGCTCGTGGGTAACGTCTCGCTCAAGGTCGTCGACATCGGAAACCCCGATTCGTGGGAAGTTCAGGGTCGTGGCGAGCTTGCTCTCGCGATTCTTGTGGAGAACATGCGCCGCGAGGGCTTCGAGCTCACCGTGGGTAAGCCCCAGGTGGTTACCCGCAAGGTCGATGGCAAGACGCACGAGCCCTACGAGCACCTCACCATTGATGTTCCCGAAGAGCACCTCGGTGCCGTCACGCAGCTACTCGCCAGTCGCAAGGGTCGCATGGAGTCAATGGTGAACCACGGCACCGGCTGGGTGCGCATGGAGTTCATTGTTCCGTCACGTGGGCTCATTGGCTTCCGCACCGAATTCCTCACGAGCACGCGCGGAACGGGAATTGCCAACGCCATCTCGCACGGCTACGAAGAGTGGGCGGGTCAGATCGTGACGCGTCAGAACGGATCGATCGTGTCCGACCGATCGGGATCCGTCACGCCGTTCGCCATCATTGGCCTGCAGGAGCGCATGTCGTTCTTCGTGGAGCCCGGCGACGAGGTTTACGAGGGCATGGTCGTCGGCGAGAACTCGCGCTCCGACGACATGGACGTGAACATCACGAAAGAGAAGAAGCTCACGAACATGCGCCAGTCGACGTCGGACACGTTCGAGTCAATGACACCCTCGCGTCAGCTCTCGCTCGAAGAGTGTCTTGAGTTTGCGCGCGAAGATGAGTGCGTTGAGGTGACGCCCGAGACGGTGCGCATCCGCAAGGTTGCCCTCGATGCCTCGGAGCGCGCTCGCCTCACCAGCCGACTTAAGAAGCAGGACGCCTCGGCGTAGGCGATTCCCTCACTCTCACGGAGGTAGTTGCCATGACCACAACCCGAAAAATCATCACCCTCTCGCTTGTCGGCGCCCTTGCTCTGGGTGCCGCTCCCGCACTCGCCGCGTGTAGTCCGCAGCAACTCGTGCAAGATACCCTGCAGAACGCCGTCAAGGATGCCACGGGTGTTGACGTGAACGTCGACGCCAACACGCTCCCCGAGGGGTTCCCCGCCGAGGTGCCCACAATTTCCGGGGACATCAAAGTCAGCGGATCCTTGGGGGTGGGTGCTGACAAGGTGTGGACCGTCAGCATCACCGTTCCCGACTTAGCTGCCGGTTACGCCGAGGCCACGAGCAAACTGCTCGGCGCGGGCTTCACATCGGATTTCGATGCGACCGCCGACGGAGCATCCACCGGAATCTTTTCCAACGCCTCCTACACCGCGATGGTGACGGCGACCAACGACGGAACCGACAACACGGTCACCTATGTGGTCAGCGGCAAGCCTGCTCAGTAGTTAGCCGTTGCCCACAACCGCGAGGGAGGCCGTCGACGTGATGTCGTCGGCGGTGTCCTTCGGTGGCTGTGTGCGGCGCAGGCTCACGGCCAAGAACAGCGGCATGACCACAGCGACGTAAAGCACCCACCCGATGACCTGGAGCCACGTCATGTTGGGCGTGAAGCCCACTGTGCCACGGAGCAGGGTGCCGTACCAGCTGTCCGGGGGAATAGTGGTGGAGACGTCAAAGGCGTGATCTTCGGCCCCCGGAAGCCAGCCGACTTCCTGGAATTCGTGGATGCCGTAGCTGAATACTCCGGCCACCATGACGACAAGCAGGGCGCCGGACCACGCAAAGAAGGCACGGATGTTGAGTCGGCTCATACCCGCGAAGATGAGGTACCCCAGGGTCACGGAGATCGCAATGCCAAGGATTGCTCCGAGCAGGGGGAGTCCGCCCTGGCCAGCAGAGCCGGCAGCTGCCCAGATGAACAACGCTGTCTCGAGTCCCTCGCGCCCTACGGCGAAGAGGGCGAGAAAGAACATTCCCCAGCCGGCACCGCGTGCGTAGACCCGATCGACGTCTCCCCGCAACTGACCCGCCATTGAGCGAGCGGTTCGGGCCAACCACAGAATCATCCACGTCACGAGGCCTACGGCAACGAGTGAGAGGCTGCCTCCCAGCGCTTGTTCTACCTCGCTGGGCAGTGTGGTTGCGGTGAGCGAGAGTGCGGTTCCGGCCACAATAGAGACGACGACGGCAACAATGACGCCGCCCCAGAGATACTTCAGCCCCGAACGACGATCTGTCTTAATCAAGTACGCCGCGAATATCCCCACGATCAGCGCAGCCTCAAGGCCTTCGCGGAGTCCAATGAGAAGATTGGCGAGAATGATGTGTCCCTTATTCGGAGAACGTACCGGATAGTTTGGTTAGGCTTACCTAACTTTACACAGTGTATGACGACGGCCAACTGGCCCCCAGAGAGGAATTCCGATTGTTGGAAAAATTGCCCCGTCCACTGAAGTGGCTGATTGCCGCCGTGGGCGGCGTCGTCATCGGCGCCGTGACCACTCCGCTGGCTCAGGCCTCCGTGGACGTTGGGAGCGTAACGATTCCGTGGGGTCTTGTGCTCAGTCTGATTGTCGTGACGGCCTACGTTCTCGGACTGCGGTTCATGAGTGACAGACGACTCCTGGCTCTGTTCGGTGCCATTGGTGTCGTGGTCGTCAACATGTTGCTGTCGTTGCCGGGTCCCGGCGGCGGCGTGATTGTTCCGGGAAACCTCGTGGGCACCCTCTGGGCCGCCCTGCCCTCGCTCATCTTTGTCGTGGTCATCGCTCTTCCGGCGCCCCGGCGTCGGTAGACTCGAGTCACCAAGAACCACCCTCGAGGAGACCTTCGTGACCTACGTCATCGCCCTGCCCTGCGTCGATGTCAAGGACCGCGCCTGCATTGATGAGTGCCCGGTTGATTGCATCTACGAGGGTGACCGCATGCTCTACATCCACCCCGATGAGTGTGTCGACTGTGGTGCCTGCGAGCCGGTGTGTCCCGTTGAGGCCATCTACTACGAAGACGATCTTCCCGAGCAGTGGGCCGATTACTACAAGGCCAACGTTGAGTTCTTCAACGAGATTGGTTCACCGGGCGGTGCTGCCAAGGTCGGCGTCATCAAGAGCGATCACCCCGTGGTGTCGGTTCTTCCGCCCCAGGCGCAGTAACTCATGCTGGGAGATCTTCCCGAGTACCCGTGGGATGCGATGGCTCCCTACGCCCAGCGTGCGGCAGAACATCCCGACGGCCTGATTGACCTCTCGATTGGCTCGCCCGTCGATCCCACGCCAGAGGTGGTGCGCCGCGCCCTGTCGGAAGCCACCGACGCCCACGCTTACCCCACGACGGTCGGCACGCCACTGCTGCGTGAGGCGATTGTCGAGTGGTTTGCTCGCCGTCGCGGGGTGACCGGCCTGGGAATTGACAACGTGTTGCCAACCATCGGGTCGAAAGAGTTCGTGGCGTGGGCGCCCTACATGCTGGGTCTAGGCGGTGACGATCTCGTTGTGCATCCTCGGGCGGCTTACCCCACGTATGCGCTCGGAGCTGCTCTGGCCGATGTGTCGGCACTCGCCGAAGACGATCCGGCGCAGTGGCCGGAGAACACGCGACTGGTGTGGGTCAATTCACCCGGCAACCCCGACGGCCGTGTTCTCACGGTTCAGCAGCTCAGCGAACGCCTCGCTCGCGCACGTGAACTCGGGGCCATCATCATCTCCGACGAGTGCTACGCCGAATTGGGGTGGGACGCCCCCTGGGACTCTCAGCCCATTCCGAGCGTTCTCGATCCGCGGGTCACGGGCGGTGACCTCACCAACATCCTGTGCGCGTATTCGTTGAGCAAGCAGTCGAATCTGGCCGGATATCGTGCGGCGTTTATCGCGGGAGATTCCGCTCTGATCGAGAGACTGCTGGTGGTGCGCAAGCACGCCGGAATGATGGTTCCCGCACCCGTTCAGGCGGCGATGACGGTCGCGCTCGGTGACGAGGCGCACGTGGCGGCGCAGAAAGAACTGTACCGCCACCGCCGAGCCGCTCTCGTGCCGACGCTGACCGCGGCCGGATTCACCATCGAGGGCAGCGAGGCCGGTCTCTACCTCTGGCTGACGGAGGGTCGGGACGCGTGGGAATCGATTGCACGATTGGCCGAGATTGGCATTTTGGGCGGTCCGGGATATTTCTACGGCGACCACTTTCCGCAGCACATCCGGCTCTCGCTGACCGCCACCGACGACCGGATAAACGCGGCCGTCACACGTCTTTCCGACATATCCCAGTAGTGGCTGAGCCCCTGGGAAGTGAAAAAAACCTAGGAACTGATTTTGGCCGTGGCGCGCAGAGGTGAAGCGCTCGTGAGATTTTCGTCGCTCGCGTGTGACTTTTTGCCCAAAGACACGAGTCGCATGACGGCCCAACCCAACAGCACTACGAGCAATACATTTCGGGCAGAAAGCAGCATCAGGGCGGATCGGCTTCCGTGAACCAGAGGCATGTAGAAGATCGGGAATATGAGCGTCGTTGCGATGCTAATGGCCATCATGAGATTTGCTGGAACTCGCCATACCCCGCGGTCAACGAGGAGTCCGACGACCACAATGGGGGCGAGCCACAGCATGTACTGGGGCGAGCCGACCTTATTAAAGACGATCATGGCACTCACGAGAGCAAGCGAACCAGTCAGCAGAGCATCCTGCGGGGCAGCGCCTCGCCTCCGAGCCCGAAAGAGGAGAACGATAATCGCAGTAATGGCGAGAGCCATCAGTGGTGTCATGAGCTTCGACACGAGGCCCGAGCCGGGGCCCGACACTTCCCACGTCAAGAGGTTCGAGTCGTTATAGCGGTGATAGTTACTCGGGCTCGCGATGGACATCCACATCCATGGTGTCGCGATTGGTGCCTCGATTTGCAGGCTTCGGCTGGATTGTGCGGTGATAAAACTAAACAGGTTCGGCCCGCCGCCCATGAGGAGGAGTGTCGCCACAACAATTGACGTGGTGGTGACCGCCGCCAGCACGACGGTGAGCCATTTGCGAGAGCTCGCAACGACGGCAAAAAGAATGGCAACAGGCCACACCTTTATCCAGGTAACTAACGTCAGAACTATTCCGGAGACGAAGGGGAGGCGCGACAAAATGACCAGGGCGATGACGACGAGTGGGGCCGTGACGCCCTCAAGCCTGAGGAGTTCAACCGGGCTGAGAACGAAGATGATGGCAAGCCACCACCACGCCGCGAAGAGGCGTCGACTAGACGGCCGCCGGCCGAGGACGACGGCAAATGAAGCGATGTTGAGGCTCACAATCATGCTCAGCCACAGGAGCATGTAGAACTTCTGTCGGGCAAGGCCGGCGAGAACCATGGGGATCAAGGCAGCCTGAGGATAGACCCAGGGGGTGTCGATGCCGGGCCATACGCCAAAACTAAAACCGACAGTGACCCATTCACGGTAGACACCCAAGTCTCCCTGAACCTCGCCAGCAATCATCGTGGGAATCAACGAAACAAACATGACGGCGTGCAAGCCGATAATGCAGGCCCAGAGGTAGCGACGTGACAGGTACCACGTGACGCGCACACGAGTCATCAGTCTCATTCTCCCCGGGAGTTCTCTCCACGATTCGCCTGCCAGCCGAGTTTCTCACTGCGGAATGTAGAAGACGCGTGGCTCTCACGTCAGTCTACGCGTCCACTCAGAAAACAGTGTTTTAACGCGTTCGGCAGAGGCAATAGGCTTAGAGAGATCCCCACGAGGCTGACACAAACGGCGTCGAATCGGGTGAAGCTTAACCGGCTGGTCTTAAAAGGAGTCTTGGGTGTCAGACAACGGCGTGCGCCCCACGGGTGACAAAGTCACTGTGTCCTATCAGGGTACGACATCGGAGTTCGATGTCCTTCGCGGAAGCGACGGCCACCCGGCCATTGACCTCTCGTCCCTGACCAAGCAGACCGGTCTCACTGCTCTCGACTATGGCTTTGTCAACACGGCATCGACCAAGTCCAAAATTACATTCATCGACGGCGACGAGGGCATTCTTCGTTATCGCGGCTACCCCATTGAGCAGGTGGCCACCCAGATGTCTTTCCTCGAGACCGCCTGGTTGCTCATCTACGGTGAGATCCCGAGCCCCAGCGAACTGGCCGACTTCGAGAAGCAGATTCGCCGGCACTCGTTGCTGCACGAGGACCTGAAGAATTTCTTCAACGGCTTCCCACGGAACGCGCACCCGATGCCCGTTCTCTCGGCGGGTGTGTCGACGCTGTCCACTTACTACGAAGACTCACTCGACCCAAAGAACCCCGAGCACGTCGAAATTGCCACCTATCGCCTGTTGGCCAAGGTGCCCGTGATGGCCGCCTACGCCCACAAGAAGAGCATCGGTCAGGCTTTCCTCTACCCGCAGAACGACCTCGGCTACGTGGAGAACTTCCTGCGCCTCACTTTCGGAAACCGCGCCGAGGACTACGCGCTCAACCCTGTTCTTGTCAAGGCGTTGGAGCGACTCCTCATCCTGCACGAGGACCACGAGCAGAACGCCTCTACGTCGACGGTTCGCCTCGTGGGAAGCACGGATGCGAACCTGTTCGCCTCGGTGTCAGCTGGCATCAGCGCGCTGTTCGGGCCGCTGCACGGTGGCGCCAACGAGGCCGTGCTGACCATGCTGGGCCAGATCCAGCGGTCGGGCGAGTCGGTCAGCAAGTTTGTTGAGCGCGTCAAGAACAAAGAAGACAACGTCAAGCTCATGGGCTTCGGCCACCGGGTCTACAAGAACTACGACCCGCGTGCGCGCCTGGTGAAGGAGAGCGCCGACGAGGTGCTCGCTGCACTCGGCGTGAAGGATCCGCTCCTCGACATTGCCAAAGAACTCGAGCAGATCGCGCTCGAAGACGATTACTTCAAGGAGCGCAAGCTCTACCCCAACGTGGACTTCTACACCGGCGTGATCTACAAGGCGATGGGCTTCCCCACGCGCATGTTCACCGTGCTGTTCGCCATCGGTCGTCTCCCCGGCTGGATTGCGCACTGGCGTGAGATGAACCAGGACGCGCAGACCAAGATCGGCCGCCCGCAGCAGCTCTATATCGGCGAGCCCGCGCGCGACATTCGTCGCTAGGGGCCTCCAGAGCCGCTAGGCGCGGCGACGACGGGTGAGTGTGACGGCCAGTCCCAGAGCAATGAGCCCGGTGCCCGCTAGGGTCGTGATGGTTACACCTGTCGCGTTTGCCCCCGTGTCCGCAAGGGAGGACCCCTGGCCGACAATACGAATCGAGCTTCCTCCGCAAATCCAGTATTGGTCGACAACGGGGTTTTTATCCAGCAAGAACCAATCGCCGGGACTCGGCACAGTTACATCGATGGGGGTGCCCTCGGCAAACGTCGTGGCGTCCGTCGGGACGAGGTCTCCCGAGCTGGCACTAAAGAGGTAGGCGATGGTGCCGTCGGCGGTGAAGGCAACGTCCTTGGGCTCATGGGTGAATTGGTGCACCTCGGTGTAGGTCGTTGTGTCGATGACCGTTGTGACTGTGGTGGGAATCGCGAACGCCGTGACGTAGACACGTGCACCGTCGGGCGCCATGGTAATCATGGTCCCCTGGAGGTGACCGGTGGGGGTAAAGGTGGTCAGAACGGTGTTACCGGTGGTCTCGATGACCTGAACGCTCCCGTCGCTGCAGTTGACAAAGACCGTGAGGCCATCGGGAGTCATAGCGAGGCCATCGGGAGCCGAGCACGCGGAAATCGTTGCCGTCACGCTGTCTGTGACGACGTCAATGACCTTGACATACTGACCGCTGCCATTGTTAGTCACGGCAACGTAGGCGTGCAATCCGTCGGGAGTAAACACAACCTGCCCAATGCCCGCCGTGCCCACGGTGATTGCTGGTCCAAACGTGAGGGTGGCGGGATAGAACGGCTTGACAACGCCCGTGCCCAGGCTGACGTAGGCCTTCGTGCCGTCAGGCGACATCACGATGGAGTGGTTGACGCCCGCTCCATTGACGCCTGTCGAGATGGCGTCACCTACTTGGGTAAGGGTCGTCGTGTCGATGACAACGAGCGACGAGGGTCCGCCCATGGTTCCGTCGTCGTCCTGAACCACGAAGGCAGTTTTGCCGTCGAGTGAAAATGCGACGCCGGCGGTCGAATGGAATCCGGTGAGAATCGTGACAGTCGACGGGGCTGCTTGGGCGGCAGCAGACCCACCGAAGATCGCGAGTGTGGACAGGGCGATAACGCCCAGCATGCGTAGGTACTTGAACATGAGGACACTCTCTCTGGTCGCGGGCCGAGGGGAAGAAAAGTAGCCTGACAATTTTGGCACACTACGGTTCAGGAAGCTGGCGTTGCAGCTTGTTGGAGCGCGGCGGCAAACGTTTCGGGCGACTGCGCGCCCGAAATACCGAATCGTCCATCGATGACGTAAAAGGGGACTCCGCTGATGCCGAAGGCCTCCGCTTGCGCAAGGTCGGCCTCCACCGCGATGGCATACTCACCCGCGGTGAGGCTCTGCAGCACAGCATCACGATCCAGGCCCACCTCGGCGGCGAGGTCGGCCAGCGTCTCTAGTTTGCCGACGTGCTCGCCGTTGACGAAGTAGGCCTTGAGGAGGCGCTCCTTCATTTCGACCTGCCTGCCGTGCGCTTTAGCAATATGCAGCAGTTCGTGAGCTTTGCGCGTGTTGGTTTGGTGCACCGAGCCAAAGTCGTAGTCGAGGCCCACCTCGGCGGCAATGGTCGTCACGTTGTCGAGCATCTGGGTCACGTGCTCGGGGGAGAGGCCTTTGCGCTCGGCGAGGTAGTCGAGGGTGCTGCCCTCATAATCAACGGGAGTATCCGGAGCCAGTTCAAAGGAGTGGTACTCAATCTCGACCGGCTGCCCAAAAAGCTCAACACCGCGCTCAAACTTCCGCTTGCCGATGTAACACCACGGGCACTGCACATCGGACCAAATATCAATCTTTAGCGGTGTGGTCATGATGCTCCTTCTTCGGTGGGCCCGATTCAACGCGGGGGCGCGGGGTGAGCCCGGGTTTCGACTTGAGGCTCACGGTCAAGTTAAACACAGTGGGGCCCCGGTTGCCCGGGACCCCACTGTTCAGTTCTTTCGAACTAGCTGTTCTTGGCTGCGCGAACTGCAACGATGCCGAAGATGACCTTGTTGGTGAGGTCGGCAACGATGTAGATGATGGCAGCAATCAGACCGGCCGTGGCGAGCGAGTCGCCGTCAACCTTTCCGATCGACATGAACTGCTGGATGGCGGTACCCAGAGGGTAGATCGACCAACCAATGATGACGAACCACTTCATGGTGTTGACAGCCTTGGCTGCGTATCCCTTGCCGGTTGCCTTGAGCGAGAACACCTCAACGATGATCCAGATCCAAGCGAGGCAGGAGATGATGAACCAGATGTACGTGGCAACCTCTCCGGGAGCGCTGATCTCACCGAGGAAGCCGGTGACGATCATGATGACGTCAGCAACCATCAGACGAGCGATGAGGCCCTTCTGAACCTTGCCGGCGAGAGCGGCAACAACGCCGAACTCGAGCAGCAACAGCGGCGTGGTGATGATCCAGTCGATGTAACGCAAAGGCATGGTCTGGTTGACGCCACCAGCGATTGCGAGGTTCATCATCATGAAGTACATGATGGTGGCCACGAACGTGATGATGGCTGCGTAAACCGCAACGCCGCGGTTTGCTGCCTTCAGCTCATTGCGCTCGAGCAGGAAGTAGAGCGTACCGGCAGCCATGCCGACAAACCCCAAAATAAAGAGAGCGGTCGTTGCTACGGAGAGCATCGATCCACCTTCGGTCATTGAGAGCATTGTGTTAATACCTTTCGCAAGAGATCACGGGCATGTGACCTAAACGAAACATTACGGGGTATTACGAAAAATGACGAGTGCATTTTTTTGTCCCACGAACGCGTGTCGCTTTGTAAGCCCGTATCTCAGCACCCGACGGTCATTCTTAGTGCAACGCGGAATTGAGGGTGATGCCCTCACCCGTGCGGGAAAGAGCCTCAACGCGTCCCGTGCTGGAATTTCTGCGGAGCAGAAGACCGTTCTGCCCGCTGAGTTCGAGTGCCTTGACCTCGCGTGACGCGTCACCCTCGACCAGGGTGACGCGGGTGCCGGCGGTGACGTACAACCCGGCCTCGACGATGCAGTCATCGCCGATAGCGATGCCCAAGCCGGCGTTGGCACCGAGTAGGGTCCGTTCGCCAATAGAGACCCGTTGCGTGCCGCCGCCGGACAGCGTGCCCATGATGCTGGCACCACCGCCGATGTCTGAACCGTCACCCACGACAACACCTTGCGAAATGCGGCCCTCGACCATCGCTGTGCCAAGTGTGCCCGCATTGAAGTTGCAGAATCCCTCGTGCATGACCACGGTGCCGGGGGAGAGGTAAGCGCCTAATCGAACGCGCGACGCATCGGCGATGCGCACATCACGGGGAATCACAAAGTCAGTGAGTCGCGGGAAACGATCGATGCCACAGACCTGAATGCCGTCGCGTTGGAGCGCCACGCGCAGTTTCGCAAAGTCATCGGGGTGAACGGCGCCCGCGGAGGTCCAGACCACGTTGGGAAGCAGGCCGAAAATTCCGTCGAGGTTGAGGTCATTGGGGCGAACGAGAAGTGTGGAGAGCAGGTGCAGGCGAAGATAGGCATCTGATGTTGAGGCGGGCGGCACATCGAGGTCAATCTGCAGAGTGATGACTTCGGTGTGAACGCCGCGGCGCGGATCTGCACCGGCGGCCTCGGTCAACGACGCGGCCGGGGTGTGCGCGCCGTGATCGGCGGGAATCGTGCCGAGCGCAGGCTGCGGGAACCACGTGTCGAGCACGGTATTGTCGGCCGTCAGCGTGGAGAGCCCGTCGCCCCAGGCAAATCGCGGCGTGACGTTGGCGTTGTCAGACATAGCCTCAAGGTTACCGCCCATAAACTGAGACCATGGCTCGGCACTCGTCGCTTGACACCACCAACTCGGTGACGGACCTGACGCGCGCGCTGATCGACATTCCCTCGGTTTCTGGAGACGAAACGACGCTGGCCGATGCCATCGAGGCCACATTGGCGGCGTGCGCTCATCTGGAAGTGATTCGGGACGGTGACGCCGTGGTGGCACGCACGGCCCTCGGTCGTGCGCAGCGGGTGATAGTTGCCGGTCACATCGACACCGTGCCTATCAACGGCAACGTACCGAGCCGCCTCGACGGCAGCGGCGAGACGCAAACGCTGTGGGGACGCGGGTCGGTCGACATGAAAGCGGGATGTGCGGTTGCCCTCAAACTGGCCGTTGAACTTGCCGACCCCACGGTTGATGTGACGTGGATTTTCTACGACCACGAAGAGGTCGCCTCAAGCCTCAACGGACTGGGGCGACTTGCTCGCACCCACGCACCTCTCCTGCAGGCGGATTTTGCGATCTTGGGCGAACCCAGCAACGCACAGCTCGAGGGTGGCTGCAACGGCACGATGCGCGTTGAGCTGCGAACGACCGGGCGACGTGCCCACTCGGCTCGAGCGTGGACGGGAGACAACGCGATTCACGCGCTCGCGCCCGTCCTCACGCGACTGGCGGAATTCGAACCCGAAACCGTGGAGGTCGATGGTCTGGCCTACCGCGAGGGCCTCAGCGCGGTGGGCGTCAGCGGCGGTGTGGCCACCAATGTGATTCCCGACGAGGCTGTGCTCACGGTCAACTATCGCTTTGCCCCCGACAAGAGCGAGGCCGACGCCGAGCAGCGTGTGCGGGCATTCTTTGACGGATACGACGTTGTCGTCGCGGACAGTTCTCCCGGCGCCCGACCCGGCTTGACCTCACCGGTCGCGCAAGAATTTCTCAACGCCGTGGGTGGCGACGCCACGCCCAAGTACGGCTGGACGGACGTTGCTCGGTTCAGTGCCCTGGGTATCCCCGCCGTCAACTTCGGCCCCGGAAACCCCGAACTCGCGCACACCGACGACGAGAACGTACCCGTTGCGCAGATTGAGCGCTGCGAACACGTGCTCCGCGCCTGGCTCACTGCCGACCGCGCATGACTCACATCGCACTCGGTCGACGGGGTGCTGGCGTAGGCACCGGTCATCGTGTTCCGTGGTGGCTTGCCGTCATCCTGATCTTTCTCGCTGGTCGTATCGCGAGTACCATCATCCTGCTCGTGTACGCCAGCGTTCAGGGCGAGAATCCGTGGTCGTCGGGACAACCCACCCTGTTCGATTACTCGAGCCTGTGGGACGGTCGCTGGTACAACATCATTGCCGAGGGAGGTTATCCCCAGACACTTCCGCACACCGCCGACGGACACGTGGGGGAATCACAGTGGGCCTTCTTGCCCGTCTACCCCATGCTCGTGAAAATCATCATGGTGGTGACGGGTGCGCCGTGGTCCATCGCCGCCGTCTCGGTATCGCTGTTGGCCGCATTGGGTACGTCGTTCCTGCTCTATCTTCTGGTGCGTCGAGTCACCGGGGACTCGACTCAGGCACTCTTTACGCTCGTCCTCTTCCAGGTGTCGCCCATCTCGCCGCTGCTCCAACTGGCCTACGCCGAGTCTCTGCAGTGGTTGCTCATCGTGGCGATTCTGTATCTGCTCGTGCTCAGACGTTTCGGCACCATGATTCCGCTGCTGCTGGTCTTGGGGTTTACACGACCCGGTGCCCTGGCCATGGCGCTGACATTCGTGCTCTATGGAATCTGGCGCTGGCGTGAGCGGCGGCGTGATCCCTTTCCGTCGCAGGAACGCTGGTGGCTGGCTGTGGCGACGGCAACGGCCGGTCTGGCGGGGATTGCCTGGGTCGTGATCGCCGGTGTGGTCACGGGAGTACCCACCGCGTACTTCGACACGGAGCTTGCCTGGCGATCGGTATACATCGGTTACGAAGAACTGATTCCGTTCACCCCGTGGTTCCACGCGCTGGGCTGGTGGTTGCCGGCGTGGGGCGTGCCCGGCGATGTCACCGTTTGGCTCGGTCCGCTTATTTTTGCCGGACTGGTCTTGCTCCTCGTGGGCTACCTGTTCTTGCCCGCGACCCGACGCGCGGGAATGGAGATTCGCCTGTGGGTGTTGAGCTATTCCCTCTACCTCCTGGCCATCTTCTTTCCGCAGTCGTCCACGTTCCGACTGCTGGGTCCGCTGTTTCCCGGTCTTGCGCCGTTTGCCGCGCCTCGCAACTGGTTTTATCGGGCGGGAGTGGTGCTGGCGGCACTTGCGCTTCAAGTGGTCTGGGTGGGCGTGTGTTGGGCGATTGACGGCGCGGATTGGACACCGCCCTAGGTCTCGCCGTCGCCTCACCGGCACGTCCTCCGTGCGGCTGCTCTGGGAACCCCGTGGTAATTGAGACCCTTCAGATTTGGGATAATAGAAGGAGTCAATGAAAGGGGCGCCAGAATGGCGGCACAAAAGCCACGCACCGGTGACGGACCAATGGAGGCAACCCGCGAGGGTCGTCTGATCGTTGTCCGGGTGCCTCTTGAGGGTGGCGGTCGCATGGCCGTCTCCATGAACGACGACGAGGTCACCGAGCTCCACGACCTCCTCGGCAAGGTCATCAAGCCCAAGGCCTAGCGCGTTTACCTCAGTGAAGAAAAGCCCCGCTTCTGCGGGGCTTTTCGCATTCGTCCTTGGTTACGCGAGTTTCGAGACGGTGAGAAGACCGTCGCCCAGTGGAGACATGCTGGACACGAGATCGGTACCGTCGCGCACGTCCAGCAGCATCTTGCGGAAGGCTGTGGGAATCGCTCCACGCTTAGTGGGGTCTGACACTTCGCCCTTCCACAGGACGTGGGGAACCATCACGACCCCGCCCACGCGAACCAGACGCAGCGCGTGTTCAACGTACGTCGCTACGTGGGCCGGGTCACCGTCCACCACGACAACGTCGTACGCGTTTTCATTGAGCCGGGGCAAGACATCGCTGGCACGCCCGGTGATCAGCCGAATCTGATTGGCGGCAAATCCCGCCTCGGCAAAGAGCGGCTTGGCCTGCTCCTGTCGGTCATAGCCGTCGTCAATCGAGGTGAGGATTGCGCCGGGAGCCCCGCGCAACAACCAGAGACCGGAGACACCAAAGGCAGTGCCCACCTCAACGATGTTCTGGGCGCTCGTCGCGCCGGCAATGGTGGCATAGTGAGCACCGGTTGCCGGCGGAATGACGGGGACACCGTGTTCGTGGGCGAGGGAGCGGGCCGTCAACTGTGTTCGCGTCTCGTCGGCAAACTCAGCGATGTAGCGTGCATCAATTTCGCTAAAGGTCACGATTCCTCCCGTCGCCCTCAGCCTACCGAAGCGCGCTGGCAAGTCCCGAAGAGTAATCTGGTACTCGTGTTTGGTCTGACCTTCGAAAAGTTGCTGGTGATTGGCGTTCTCGCCGTTTTCCTGCTCGGCCCCGAACGTCTGCCCCAGTACGCCGCAGGTCTTGCCCGCCTGGTCAAGGGCATCCGCAACATGGCGACGGGTGCCAAAGAGCGCATGCGCGAAGAGATGGGCGACGAGTTCGACGATGTCGACTGGCGTACGCTCGATCCTCGCCAGTACGACCCGCGACGCATCATTCGCGATGCGCTGTTAGACACACCACAAGCTCCCGCGGCAGCGGCAACAGTCGCGGCACCGGTCGCCTCACCCGCGCGCCCGCGCCCGGCCCGCGCCAAGGCGGGATCAGCGCCGTTCGATATGGAAGCCACGTAGCATGTACGTTCGACGGGCCGCCCTCATCTCGTCGCTGCTCGCACCAATCCTGTTCATCGGTGCAACGATTGCGGGCGAACAGATGTTTCCCGGTTTCTCACCGATATCGCAAACCATCAGCGAGCTGGCGGCGCTCACGGCACCAACACACCTATTCGTCACGGTGATCTTTTTGTGCACGGCCGTCTGTCATATGGTCACGGCGGCATTCACGCCCGGCATTGGCATTCCCGGTCGAGTGGCCCTCGGACTCGCAGGTGCCGCCACGTTTACCGTGGGTCTCTTTCCTCTTCCCACGGTCGAAGGAACGTCGGTGCCCCACCGCATTGCGGCCATGATCGGCTTCGTCTTGCTCGCTGTCTGGCCGGTACTCGGAATGCGCGTGCGGGCCACATACCCCTGGATCGTGCGCCCGTGGGCCGCGGTCGGTGGCACCGTCTTTTTGGGAGCCCTGTGCCTGTGGTTCCTCGGCGTGTGGAGCAGTCCGACACTGGGCTACGTCGGTCTCGTCGAACGACTTGCCGCCGACGCCGAGTCGACGTGGCCCGCCGTGGTTGTGGTTACCCTCTTCGTTGCTCAGCGCCGCCACGCCCGCCAACTGGCTTAGCTCGGCAACGTCCGATTAGCGAGGAGCCAGCGGAACGCCGCGGTCTTTGCGCGCCGTGAGTTTGAGTAGAGCGTCGGCGATGCGGGTGAGCTCCTGCGCTGCCGCATCATCGGGGTGTGAGGCCACGAGGGGTGTGCCCGCGTCTGCCGCCTGAGCCATGAGCGGACTGAGGGGGACGTGACCGAGCACCTCGGTGGCGACCGACTGTCGGGCAAGACCGGCCACGACCGCCGCGGCTCCCCCCGATCCGAAGACGTCGAGTGTCGTGCCGTCGGCCTGCACGCCCGCGCTCATGTTCTCCACGACACCAATCACGCGCTGACCCGTCTGAGCCGCGAGTCCGCCCGCGCGAATGGCCACGCCGGCGGCATAGGGCTGTGGTGTGGTCACAATGAGCACGTCGGAGTGGGGGAGCATCTGTCCGACCGTGATGGCCACATCGCCCGTGCCGGGCGGAAGGTCGATGAGCAGAACGTCGAGGTCGCCAAAATACACGTCGGTGAGGAACTGCGAGACCGTGCGCTGCAGCATGGGCCCGCGCCAGGCCACCGCTACATCGGTGTCGTCGACGAACATGCCGATGGAGATCACTTTGACGTCGTGCGCCACCGGCGGCACGATGGCGTCGTCGAGTCGGGTGGGGCGAACGGGGATGCCCTCGGGCGCGAGACCCATCAGCGCGGGGATGGAGTACCCGTAAACGTCGGCATCGAGGATGCCCACGCGAAGTCCCCGCTGCGCACAGGCGACGGCAAGGTTCACGGTCACGCTCGACTTTCCCACGCCGCCCTTGCCGCTGGTCACCGCAATCACGCGCGTGCCCGACTCCGGACCAAAGGCCATGGTTGTGCCACCCGGTCGCAGTCGAGCCATCAGCTCACCGCGCTCCTCGGTCGTCATCACGGTCACGTCGACCGTGGCGTCGGTAATCCCGGGAACCGCCAGTGCGGCGTCACGGACGGCCGACTCGATCTCTCGTGCCGCGGGACACCCGGCGATGGTGAGTCGAACGTTCACGCGGGCCGCGTCGCCGTCAACCGAGACCTCGCCGATCATGCCGAGGTCGGCCAGCGGACGACGAATCTCTGGGTCGAGAATGGCGCCCACCTGCGCGCGAACGCTCTCTGCCGACGCCGGCGAGGATGCGGTCACTTGGTGCGAGGTGCTCGCGCAACAGAGGCGCGTGCCGGTCGCGCGGGAGAGCGGGTCGATGTGGAGGCGGGCTTCGCCGCACGCTCGGTCTCGAGTTCGGCGAGCAGTTCGCGCAGTTCTTGCCGAATGAAGTCCTTCGTTGCCAGATCCTTCATGGCGAGCCGAAGGGCCACGACCTCGCGGGCGAGGTACTCGGTGTCGGCCAGATTGCGCTCGGCGCGCACGCGATCCTGCTCAAACTGAACGCGGTCGCGGTCATCCTGGCGGTTCTGTGCCAGCAGGATCATGGGTGCCGCGTACGACGCCTGAAGCGACAACAGCAGAGTGAGTGCGGTGAAGCCAATCGCTGCCGAGTCAAAACGCCAGGCCTCGGGGGCAAACGCGTTGAACGTAATCCAGACGATACAGAACACGGTGAGCCCCAGTAGGAACCAGGGCGTGCCCATGGCGCGCGCAATCGACTCCGTGGATCGGCCGAAGCGGTCGCGCGAGCGGGTGGGGCGAATCAGGCGGGGGCCCATGCCTTTGGGGGAGTCGAAGTAGTCGTCGACGTCGTTGGTGCTGCGTGCCACGATTACTCCTTCCTCTTGCGGGTGGTGGGCTTGGAATTGGTGGATGCGGTCACGGGCGCCTTGGATCGCGTGCGCGTCTTGCGTCGCTTGGGCGTGCTGGCGTCGTCGTCGTGACTGCGCCAATCGTCGGGCAGGATGTAGTCGAGCACGTCATCGATGGTGACCACGCCCACGAGCCGGCCCGCATCGTCGACCACGGGGACCGAGACCAGGTTGTAACTGGCCAGGATGCGCGACACTTCGGCGGCACTGGTGCCCACGTTGACGGGCTCGGTGCTCTCGTCGATGAGGCCGCCCAGGCGCTCGTGTGGGGGGTAGCGCAGCATGCGCTGGAAGTGCACCACGCCGAGCAGGCGTCCGGTGGGGGACTCGTACGGCGGAAGCGTGATGCACACGGCCGCTGCGAGCGCGGGGTGGGTCTCGTGCCGGCGAATCATGGCCAGTCCCTCGGCCACGGTTGCCTCAGCCGACAGGATGATGGGATCAGTGGTCATCAAACCGCCCGCCGTGTCTGGGCCAAAGCTCAACAACAGACGCACGTCGTCGGCGTCGTCGGGCTCCATCAGATCGAGCAGTGCCTCACCGCGAGCCTGGGGGAGCTCGGCAATCAGGTCGGCGGCGTCGTCGGGTTCCATCTCTTCGAGGACGTCGGCGGCTCGCTCATCGTCGAGCTGCGTGATGATGTCGACCTGATCGCTCTCGTCCATCTCTTCGAGCACGTCCGCGAGGCGGTCATCCGGCAGTTCTTCCGCCACCTCGATCATGCGCTCCTGAGGCAGGTCGAGAAGGGTAGTGGCAAGGTCCGCGGGACGCAGTTCCGAGTAGGCGGCGATGAGCTGCTCGGCCGACTGGCTTTCTCCGTCGGGCGCCATTTCCGCAATCTGCGACCACTCAACCAGAGTGGTGGGTCCCTTGGAGAACGGTGAGCCACCGGCACGCGGTCGTCGAACAAACACCTGGGAGACGTTCCAGTCGCCAGCAGCGGTCTCGGTGATGGCGATGTCTTCGATGGTTCCGGCTCCGGAGCCGTCGTTGAAGCTCACCTTGCGGCCGAGGAGCTCGGTGATCAGGCGCACCTCACCACCACGCTGTTCGAACCGTCGCACGTTGATCAGGCCGGACGTGATGACCTGTCCGTTGGTAATGGAGGCCACGCGACCGATGGAGACAAACACGCGACGCTTGCCGGGAATCTCCACCATGAGACCGACAACGCGGGGCGCAGCCGTCGCGCGGTACACCACAATGGCATCGCGAACGCGACCCACGCGGTCACCCACGGGGTCAAAGACGTTGCAGCCCGCCAATCGGGCCACGAATACGCGCGCCGAGGTCATGAGACCAACTTACCGCGTGGGCTTAATCCACGCCTCAACTTCGGCCACAGTGCGGGGGATTCCCGCGGACAGGTTTTCGGCGCCCGTCGCGGTGACCAGGATGTCATCTTCGATTCGTACGCCGATGCCGCGGAGTTCCTCGGGCACTGTGAGGTCATCCGGCTGAAAGTACAGACCGGGCTCGATGGTGAACACCATTCCCGCGGTGACCACGCCGTCCTGGTACATGGTGCGACGCGCGTGTGCGCAATCGTGCACGTCAAGACCCAAGTGGTGACTCGTCCCGTGCACCATGTAGCGGCGGTGGTGCTGGTTTTCGGGAGCCAGTGCCTCCTCTGCCGAGACGGGAAGCAGTCCCCACTCGGCGGTCTTGCGCGCAATCACCGCCATGGCCGTCTGGTGAACCTCGCTGAACGTGATGCCCGGTCGGACGATGGCAAACGCGGCGTCGGCCGCCTCGAGGACCGCTTCGTAGACCTGGCGTTGCGCGGGGCTAAATCGCCCCGACACGGGAAGCGTGCGTGTGATGTCCGCGGTGTAGTAGCTCTCGAGCTCAACGCCCGCGTCGATGAGAACCAAATCGTCCACTCCCACCGAACCATCGTTGCGTTCCCAGTGCAGAATGCAGGCGTGTGTGCCGGATGCGGCGATGGTGTTGTAGCCCAGGCCGTTGCCCTCGAGGCGGGCGCGCGTGGCGAAGGCGCCCTCGATGATGCGCTCACCCCGCACCTGACCGCCGATGGCCGGCAGCACGCGCGCGATGTCGGAGAAACCGAGGTGGGTGGCGGTGACGGCACGGCGCATCTGATCAATTTCGTAATCGTCTTTGATGAGCCGCATTTCGGAGAGCACCCGCGCGAGTTCGGTATCGCGCTCGGCATCTTCCGGCGTGCGATCGAGCCCGTCAACGAGGTCGGTGACACCCGGATCGGCTTCCCGAATGACGATCGTGGGAACCTTTGTGGTGAGTGCCTCCGCGAGCGTGTCGATGTGCGCCGTGGCGAGGCCGAGTTCACCGGCCACTGTGGCCGCCGAGGGACGCGGACCCACCCAGAACTCTCCGATGGACGCGTTGGCATAAAACTCTTCGTGGTCGCGACCCGCGGGTTCGCGAAAATACACTGTGCACGCGTGTGTTGACCCGGCCGGTTCGAACACCAGCACCGCATCGGGTTCGGTGTCGCTGCCCCAGCCCGTCAGGTAGGCAAAATCCGAGTGAGCTCGAAACAGGTAGTCGGTGTCGTTGCTGCGCTGCTTGGCATTTCCCGCGGGAATCACGAGGCGAAAGCCGGTGTACTCGGCGGACACGCGCGTGCGTCGGGGAGCGGCCGATCGTGCAGCGTCGCGCAGCACGGCCGGCGGATCGATGCGCTCGGCCCAGTCGCTACTGATGTGCTGGCGGAACGCATCAGACTCGGGCGTCGTCGACCGGTTCTCGTTGTCTGCCATGCCCATAGTCTTTCAGGTCGTCGCTGCCGTGACTATGCGCACCACGACAGACCGGGATTAGCCGGACCGTGTGATCTGTGCCAGGACGGGTCGGTGATCGCTTCCCGCGCCGTCGACGCTCGTGATGACGGTTGATCCGGTGATCTGCCATTCGGTCGTGGCCATCACGTGGTCGAGGGGTGCACCGCCCAGGGTCGGCAACCACGTGGGCCAGGTGCCGAGCGCAGCGCCGTGAGTCTCCAGCGCCGCATCGACACAATTGCCAAGGTTTTTCGTGCCGAGCCCCTGCATGTTGTCAATCGTGGCGTTGAGGTCGCCGGCGAGGATGACGTTGGGGAGACGGCAGATGTCGGCGAGGACGTCAAGGTCGGCACGCCACTGGGTCATGGTCACCTGCGAGGGGGCCACTACGTGAGCGGCCACAATGGTGGGCCCGCCGTCTGTCGATACGGCAACGACCGTGGGGGAGACGGACGTCTGGGCGTTCCCGTTGGCGAGCTCGTACGGGCCCAGACTGCGGGCGATGAGGAGCGACGTCGAGTGTGCCCGATAGACCTCGTCAAAGGCAATGGTGAACGACTGCATGGGCACACCGGCCAGCGCCATGATGTTCTCGACATCCTGTGCCGTCGTGCGCGTTGTCTCGGGGAGGGCAATAACCTGAGCGCCTGAGTCCAGGGCAAGTTGGGCAATGGCCGCTGGCGCCGGGGCGTCACCCATGGTGTTCCACTCCAGAACGCGAACGGTTCCGTTATCGCCGGAGACGGGCGTCGCCGGCATGGGGGCGCCGAGCCCCCGGAAAAACAGCAGCACGCCCGTGGCCACGGCAAACACCAGAAGCCACGAACCGGCGGCCATGAGAACGCGCCGGAGAGGTCGGCCAAACCTGCCCAGAACAAATATGACGATGAAGGCGAGGATGGCGACGGCCAGGGCAAATCCTCGCGGAGCCACCATGAACGACCACGGACTCGACCGCTGCCAGCCAAGAACTTGCGGCCAAAAAGCCACGACCACGACGACCATGCTGGCGACCGAAACCACGAAGGCGAGCAAGCGTGAAAACATCGTCACTAGCATGGCATTATGGAGTCCTTTTTTCGTGCTCAATCCCCGATAGACCTGCACATGCACAGCAACAGGTCGGACGGCACGGATTCCCCGGCGGCCGTGGTGCGCGAGGCCCACGCTCACGGGGTGCGCACCATGGCACTCACCGATCACGACATGGTCGACGGATGGGCCGAGGCGGAGGCCGAGTGTCTCGCATTGGGCATGACGTTCATTCCGGGCGCCGAACTCTCGACTACCGGCGGACCCGGGGTGGGAGGCATGCACCTGCTGGCCTATCTCTTTGACCCGCTCGAGCCTCAGCTGGCCCACGCCATGCGCCTCGTCACCGACGGCAGCGAAGAGCGCATTCGCGAGGTTGTGGCGCGACTGCAGGCCGACTACGACATCGAGTTTGATGACGTCCTTGCCGAGGCCAAGGGCGCTCCTCCTCAACGCCCGCACGTGGCCGGGGTGCTGGTCAAGAACGGCTACGTGAATAGCGTGGATGACGCGTTCGACGAGATACTCAGCTCATCCAGTAAGTACCACGTGCCGAAGCCGGCAAAGGGGAACATCTTGGATGTCATCCGCCTCGTGCGTGGCGCCGGCGGAGTGCCGATTATCGCGCACCCCGTGGGGCGCACAGACGGCGTGATGCCGCAAAAGAATCTTGAGATGCTTCTTGAGGCCGGTCTCGCGGGATTCGAACTTGACCATCGGGAAAATCTTCAGAACCCAGCTGGCCTCGCGCGTCTGCACGAGTACGCGCAAGATTACGATCTCATCGTTACCGGATCGAGCGACTTTCACGGAGAGCGCAAAGAGAATCGCCCGGGCGAAAACACCACCCAGCCCGAGATGCTTGCCCGCATCATTGAGCAGGCGACAGGAAATGAGCCCACCTACGCTCCGAATGACGCTGCTTAGGCGCGCCCGGGTGAGTCGCTAGGACGAAGCGAGGCCCGGTCCGCGGCGACGCGTGCGGCTGCGTGTGCGCGACGGGTTGTTGCCGTCGTGATGTTCGTTGCCGCCACCGTCGTGCGTGCCACCGGCCTGTTCGGGAGTTCCCTCGGGAGTGACGTGTCGCGGCGGGTTGTTGACCCGGCGCTCGCTGCCAGCGGCGTGACCCGAGCGTGTCTGGCCGCCGCGTGATCCGCCACGACCGTCGCGCGAACCGCCGTCACGCGAGCTACCGCTGCGACTGCCGGTTGACGTGCCGCGCTCGACACCCTTGGCGGCCGGCGTCGACTTGAGACGACCCTTGGCTCCGACGGGAATGTTGAGGTCTGCGTACAGGTGCTCCGACGAGGAGTAGGTCTCGAGGGGTTCAGGCTTGCCAAACTCGAGTGCGCGGTTGATGAGCGCCCACTTGTGCAGGTCGTCCCAGTCCACGAACGTCACGGCGATGCCCGTCTTGCCGGCGCGACCGGTGCGGCCCACGCGATGCAGGTACGCCTTGTCGTCTTCGGGGATGGTGTGGTTGATCACGTGCGTGACGTCATCGACATCGATGCCGCGGGCCGCCACGTCGGTGGCGATGAGGATTTCTTTCTTGCCGGCCTTGAACGACGCCATCGATTTCTCGCGCGCCTCTTGGCTCATGTCGCCGTGCACGGCTGCTGCCGGGAATCCGCGATCGGCCAGCTCTTCGACCAGTCGGGCGGCTGCGCGCTTGGTGCGCGTGAAGATGACGGTCTTGCCTCGGCCCTCTGCCTGCAGGATGCGCGCAATCACTTCGTCTTTGTCGAGCGCGTGGGCGCGGTACACGATGTGCTCGATGTTGGCCTGTGTCAGGCCCTCGTCGGGGTCGGTGGCACGAATGTGGATGGGCTTCGACATGAAGCGCCGGGCCAGCGTGACGATGGGGCCGGGCATGGTGGCCGAGAACAGCATGGTGTGGCGCACCTCGGGCAGTCGCGAGAAGATCTTCTCGATGTCCGCGAGGAACCCGAGGTCGAGCATCTTGTCGGCCTCGTCGAGAACGACCTCAGTGACGTTGCCGAGACTCAGGAGTCCCTGTCCGGCGAGGTCGATCAAGCGTCCGGGAGTTCCCACGACAATCTGGGCACCCGCCTTGAGCTGCTCAATCTGGCCTTCGTAAGCCTTGCCACCGTAGATGGAGACAACAGTGGTGGCCCGGTTTGACGCTGCCAGCTCGAGGTCTTCGGTGACCTGAACGCAGAGTTCGCGGGTGGGAACGACAACGAGAACCTTGACGCCCGGCTCGGGAGCAATGCCCAGCCGTTGGATGATCGGGAGGCCGAACCCAAAGGTCTTTCCGGTACCCGTTTTGGCCTGGCCAATGATGTCTTGACCGCTGAGGGCCAAAGGAATGGTCTGCTCCTGAATCGGAAAGGGCTCGGTAATGCCCTTGTCGGTCAGTGCCTGTGCAATGTCGGGCTCAATACCCAAGTCAATAAAAGTCATAAGTCTGCCTCGAGTCTAGCGCTCGTCGACGTTGCCCGAGGTTGAGGCATAGGCTGAGAGGGTGTTCGAATGGTTCCGGCGTCGCGCGCGCAATCGCAAACCTGCTGCCGTCATTGGACAGCGCGGGGTCACTGACGAGTCGACGCGCTACGACCTCGCGGACCTAGCACCCGACGTTGTCTCGTATCTCGGGCAGGTGGCCTACTTCGAGCTCGCCGTGTTCGAGACCCTCAGTCGCGCCGTGAGTGAATCGCCCACGCTGGCGTCAAAAGAGGGCTTGAGTGCCGTCGCGGGCGATGCCCTGACAAAACACCACGGAATCGTGGCGGAACTGCGCAAGCTCAAGGTTGACCCCGCCTCGGCCATGGAACCGTTTGCCCACTCGATCGATCGGTTTGAGGAGCTCACGTGCGGCAACGACTGGCTCGAGACGCTGGTGTCGGTCTACGTCACGGGCGGCTTCCTCGATGACTTCT
The DNA here is from genome assembly GCA_947450345.1 of Actinomycetota bacterium. GTDB lineage: Bacteria > Actinomycetota > Actinomycetes > Actinomycetales > Microbacteriaceae > UBA963. Next base: position 25,199 of record CANFVD010000003.1, on the reverse strand, counting down.
TCCAGCGTCTCGTCGGTGGACTGCCGAAGGCTCTGGCCGCGAGAGTTCAGGCTCTGATCGAACCCGATCGTGAGGCCGCCATCATCGTGGAGCAATTGCAGCAGGCCATTGAGGCGGACCCCAAGGTGGCGTCGCGACTCGCACTCTTCGGCCGTCGTCTCCTGGGTGATGCCATTCTGCTCGCGCGCAATGCGATTGCGGGCTCCGGCGATAAGGCGCACGACGAGGCGCGCATGGAACCTGTCTTTACCGACCTGATTGCTGCCCATTCGCGCCGCATGGATGCGTTGGGCTTCACGGCCTAGCTCCCGAGCGCCTGGCCGGGCGGTTGGCGCCTACTTGCGGGCGATTCTTCCGAAGACCTCGTTGTCAGCTGCGATGCGCTTGCGCGTGATCCGCAGGTTGACGTAAAAAGCAACAGCACCGCTCACGGCGAACGTGATGAGCCAGAGCCACGGTTCCGTGGCGAGAAGTCCGCACCAGATGCCGACCGCCCACACGAGCGCTCCTGTTGCGGTGGCGAGAGCGGGAATCAGGGCAACACCCACACGATCACGCCCAGCCATGCTGTAGCGAATGCTGAGTCCGATGGCGAGCGCGGCGATGACCGCAAACATCATCTCCACGGCTAGGCCACAAATCCGACGCGTCGGCCCTCGTCACTGCCGATTTCAACGAAACCAATCGTCGCCGTGGGAACGAGGTAAACCTTGCCCTTGTTGTCCGAAAGCTTGAGGAAGGTCTCGGTGCCTGTGAGCGCTGCGCTCACGGCGGACTCGATGTCACTGAGTGACGCATCCGACTCAAAATTGAGTTCGCGAGCTGTATTGACGATGCCGATGCGGATTTCCACGAGGGACACTCCTTCTGAAGTTGCGGGAACACTGCAACACTAACTCACCAGCGGATGCTCTGTCCGACGTGGGCGATAACGTTGACGCCATGACCGCACACAGGGGACTCGTACCGCCACGCGTGGCGTTCGTGCGCCATCCTCTCGATGCGCAACAGCAGCGTGTTCTCGATCACGAGGTGGGCGAATCGTTTGTGGTTGTGGGGGCACCCGGCACGGGAAAGACCACGACGCTGGTTGAGTTTGTCGCCCACCGCGTTGAGCAGAATCACGTCGACACCGGCCACATTCTCGTTCTCACGCCACAGCGTTTGGCGGCAAACCGACTCCGCGAGGCGCTGGCCGCGCGCCTGCGTCGCCCAACGCAGGGGCCGCTGGCCCGCACACCCATGTCGTTGGCGCTCGCCGTGGCCACCGACGCCGCCCAGGCGCGCGGCGACGTGCTTCCCCGCCTCCTCACCGGTGCCGAGCAAGACCGCATCATCGCCACCCTGCTCGAGGCCGAAGAAGCTCGCGAGCGCGAGTCGGAGGGCGCATCCTCGCGTTGGCCGGTCACGCTCGGTCCCGAGGTGCGCGCGTCTCGCGTGTTCCGCAACGAACTGCGCGACCTCATCGACCGCAGCATCGACGCCGGTGTGAGCGCCCACGACATGGAGGCGTTGGCTGCGAAGCACGGCGTGGCCGAATGGCAGGCTGTCGCTCAGTTCTGGTCCACGTCACTCACCGATGTCCTCGATGCCATGCGATACGGATTTGCCGACGCCGCCGAAGTCATGCGCCAGGCCACTGTCGCGGTAGCCGACGGGGTGGCACTTCGCGAGTGTCGACTGATTGTCGTTGATGACGCACAGGAACTGACGGCCGGATCCATCGCTCTTCTGGCCGCAGCATCGTCTCGCAATATTCCCGTGGTGTTGTTCGGCAATCCCGACGAAACGGCTACGGCGTTCCGCGGTGCCGTTCCTCACATCTTGGGACGATTCGACACGATCGTTTCGGGCGCGCGGCCGCCCATTGTTCTCGAGCGCGTATATCGCCACGGTTCGGCTGTGCGCTCCGCGGTGGCTCGGCTCGAAGCGCGCGTGGGTGCCGCCGGGCTGGGTACGCAGCGAAAGGCCGTCGCCGGCCCCGACGCCGAACCGGGCTCGGTCGTGGTCATCGAAGAGTCGCAGCGTTCGAGCGAACTGGCGGCGGTGGCACGCGCCATGCGACAGGCGCACGTTCGCGACGGAGTGGGGTGGCATCGCATGGCGGTCGTCGTGCGTCAGGGATCGCTCGTCGAGAGTGTGGCGCGGCAACTGGCCATTCACGAGGTCCCCACACGTTCTCTGGTGAGCGATCAGGCCCTGCGCGATCAGCCGTTGGTGCGCGACTTCGTCGCCGCCCTGCGTTTGTCCGAGCCCGGGCACAACCTCACTCCGGCCGAAGCCGAGAGCTTCCTGCTGAGCGAAATCGGTGGAATGTCATCGGTCGATACGCGTCGCTTGAGACTGGCGCTGCGGCAACAGGAGCTCGCCGGAGGTGGCACACGCACCGGCCCCGAGCTCGTGCGCGACGGACTCGTGAGTGTTGCCGAACTTGCCATCGTCGATTCGGCACCGGCGCGCGCCGCCGGGCGGGTGGCCACACTGTTGGCCGAGTTGCTACAACAGCGCGTCTCGGGCGGCACCATCGAAGAACTCCTGTGGACCGCCTGGCACGGATCCGTTCTGCCTCGCGAGCTGGCCGCGGCAACGGAGGGTGCCGGCCTGATTGCCGAAGAAGCTCATCGCAAGCTCGATACCGTTCTCGCGCTCTTTGCCTCGGCGCGACGATTTGTGGAACGCGAGCCCGACCGAACCCCGAAAGACTTTATTCACGATCTCCTCACCACGGACGTCCCCGAAGACACCCTCGCACCCACCTCAAGCGCGGATGCGGTGTTGGTCTGCACGCCGCCCTCGATCATCGGTGCCGAGTTCGATGTGGTCGCCGTCGTGGCCGTTCAAGAAGGGGTGTGGCCCAACCTCCGGCTGCGCGGCCAACTCTTGCACGCGGGTCGATTCGACGACGTCGTGAGTGGACACACCTCGGCATCCTCGCCAACCGATGCACGCCTGGCGGTGCTGCACGACGAACTTCGCATGTTTGTCCTCGCCTGCTCGCGCGCGCGCCAGACGCTGATCGTCTCGGCCACGACGAGCGCCGACGCCATGGCATCGCCATTTGTGGGACTTGTCGGCACTCCCGCGGAAGGCGCGGAACCGGTCCCGAGTGAGCCCACTCCGACTCCAGATTCCTATCCACTGTCCCTGTCGGGAATCACCGGGTTCGCCCGGCGCGAATTGGTGCGCCAGTTTCCGCACTCCACCGAATCGTCGCAACCCCTCACTCCGGCGCGGGCTACCGAGTTGGCACAGGCACTCGCCCGACTTGCCGAGGCCGACGTGGCCGGCGCCCATCCCGACGACTGGTACGGACTCGCCGGTCCCTCCACCGAGCGTGACATTGTCGACGAGGTCGATCGGGCAGCCGGTGTCACCGTTCACGTCTCTCCCTCGCGCCTTGAGGCGTGGGAGCGCAACCAACTCGGCTGGTTCATTGACTCCACGGTGGGTGGCGAACAAACCGTGGCAACCGGATTGGGCACACTCGTTCACAAAGTGTTCGAGGACGTCGGCAATGAGATCCTGTCGGACCTGTCGGCGGAGAGCCTGTGGTCGGCCGTCGAGAAGCGCTGGCACGAGCTCACGTTCGAAGCCGACTGGCTGGGCGAACGCGAACGAGCGCGTGCGAAAACCATGGTGGGCAACTTGGCCACCTACCTCGGCGACCTGCGGGCCCGAAACGTCGAGGTGGTGGGAGTGGAGTGTTCGTTCAGTTTCGACGTGGGCGTCGGAAGGCTCGTGGGACGTATCGACCGCGTGCATCGCAATCCGGATGGCACGGTTACCGTGATCGATCTCAAGACCGGCGCAAAGAAAATGACCGAAGACGAGGTGGCCGACAACCTTCAGCTCGAGTGTTACCAATTGGCGTTGGTCCGCGACGAGATTCGCGAGACGGTCGAACACGATTCCGAAAGTGAGACCCCCGCACCGCAGGGCGAACTCATCGCTCCGGGGGCAACATCGGGCGGGGCGGGGATCCTCATGGTCGATGAGAAGGCAGTCAAGAAGTCGCGTGCCGGCGAGATTATCGAGATTGTCCAGGCGGCCATCGAGCGGGGCGGAGCTGCCCAAGAAGCCATCGAAGCCAAGGTGGCGGCGGCCGCCGAAGGCATGTCGGGCAGCTCGTTTACCGCGGTCATCTTTACGCGAGAAGAACGTGGCGAGTTCGACAGTACCTACGCCAAGCGCATTCACACGGTGTCGGCGGTGAGCGCATGACCTACACAGCGCAAGACATTTCCGACGCCACATTCGACTGGCGTCAAGAACTCGATCGTCGCGCGGGGATCCTCGACGAGACCAAGCAACGTGTGGAGCTCACCGCTGAGCAACGCGACATCGTGGCCAGCGACATCTCCACCACGTGCCTTGTCACCGCCGGTGCGGGCAGTGGCAAGACCGAAACCATGACCATGCGCGTGCTCTGGCTGGTGGCAAACGGGCACGCCCGCCTCGACGAAATCCTAGGCATGACCTTCACGCGTCGGGCCGCCATATCCCTGGCAGCGCGTGTTCGTGAGGGATTAGACGCTCTGGCCTGGCGCGGCATGATTCCGGGCTCAGATGACGACTCCTCGCATGCGCTTTTCTCCGCGAGCATGACGACCTACAACTCCTTTGCCAATCGCATCTTCAGCGAGTATGCCCACCTCATCGGGGTCGATGGATCGGCCGGCGTGATGACCGAAGCCACCGCGTGGCAACTGGCCCGTCGGGCCGTCTTGGAATCGAAGGGCACCGACCTAGCAAAACTCGACATGACGTTGAACTCGGTCATCGAGGTCACCCTAAAGGTGGCAAGGGCGCTCACCGACAACATGGTTGATACGGCCGACCTTCGCGCGTTCACCGCGGAATTTGTTGCACACGTGAAAGACCTCCCCATCACCACGCGCGGTACCACGCATCGGGTTCCCCAAGACAAGTACAAGAAAGGACTTGCCGTCGCCGCCAAGCTCGACCTCCTGTGCGACGTTGTTGTGGCCTACGAAAACCTCAAGCGCTCACGCCACCTCATTGAGTTCGGCGACCAGATTGCCTATGCGCATCGACTCGTTCAGATTCCGAGCGTGCGCGATCAGGTGTCATCCAACTATCGATTCGTCTTGCTCGACGAGTACCAAGACACCTCGAGTGTTCAAGTTGCGCTGCTCTCGAGCGTGTTCCACGACCGCACGGTGATGGCCGTGGGAGACCCCAACCAGGCCATCTATGGCTGGCGCGGAGCCAGCGCATCCAATATGTTGCCGCATCGATTCTTTGCGGTGTTCTCGCCCGACCGCGCGGGAACGCAACACACGCTCTCGAAATCGTGGCGCAACGCTCAACAGATACTCGACGTCGCCAACCTCGTGGCCCGGCCCCTCCCCAAAAATGTGGCTGACTCCGCTACGCCCTTCGAACTGGAGGCAGGAAAAGGCCATCAGGGCACGGTCGACGTCATCTTCCCGCTGACCATCACGGATGAAGCTCAGGCCGTTGCTCAGTGGTTTGGTCGCAAATTCGCGGAATGGCCCGCCGACAAAAAACGCCCCACGGCCGCAGTGCTCACGCGAAAGACCGCCGATCTGGCCCACTTCAAGGCCGCTTTGGACCAGGCGGGTATCGCCACACACGTGCTGGGGTTGGGCGGCCTCCTCATGGAGCCCGTCATCGTGGACATCGTCAGTACACTTCGCGTGATGCACGACACCCGGGCCGACAGCCAGTTGATCCGGCTTCTTGCCGGCGCTCGTTGGCAGATTGCCCCGCGTGATCTTCGCGCCCTCAAGTCGACGGCCCGCTGGCTCTCGGAACGGGACCACCGCCTCCAGCGACTGAGTAAAGAGGTGCGCGCATCGTTGAAGGAGTCGGTGTCTGCGTCGGACGGCCAGAGCCTGATTGACGCGTTGGACTTCATCACTACGGCCACCGATCCCACGCACCGCGCATTCGCGAGCCTCAGCGCAGTGGCATTCGAGCGCATGCAGCACGCGGGGCGGGTGATCGCGCGTCTGCGTCGTCACGCCGGAATGAACCTGCGCGATCTCGTGCGACTCGTGATGTCTGAAATGAATCTCGACGTTGAACTCGCGGCCAATGATCGCCTCACCGCTGGCGACGCGAGCGTTGAGACGTTCCTCGATACCGTGTCGGCCTTCATTGCGACCGACGAAAACCCCACGTTGGGAGCGTTCCTCTCGTGGCTCGACGACGTCGAGCGGCGCGAGCGGCTGAGCCCGGCCGAAGAGCCGCCCGAGGGCGACGTGGTTCAGTTGCTCACCATTCACGGCTCCAAAGGATTGGAATGGGACTTCGTCGCCGTGGGGCGCATGATTGCCGATGAGAAGGGCACCATCACCACCAACACGGAGAAGTGGACCGACCTGGGCACGCTCCCTGAGCAATTGCGCGCCGATAAAGCTGACCTGGGAACCCTGTGGCGCTTTGAACACGCGAAGGATCAGATCGACCTCGAAGAGTTATACGAGGAATATCTCGATTCGGCGCGTTCCCGCTACGAGACGGGGGAGCGGCGGCTCGCCTATGTGGCGCTCACCCGGTCGGCCCACGATATGTTGCTCAGCGGTTCGTGGTGGGCATCGGGCAAAAAGCTGAGGCGGCCAAGCCCCTACCTTGTCGAAATTGACGAGGCCGAGTTGGCGGCAAACAGGCTGCCCGAGGAACCCATCGACACCGAGAACCCGTGGGATCCCCACGCCGAGTCGATTGTGTGGCCGCTTCCTCCGCTCGGGGCGCGCGAACCGCGCGTGCGAGCCGCGGCCGCGCTCGTGCGTGCCACGTCGTCGGAAGCGTCCGATGCGCGCGGAGCGAGTTCGCTGGCTTCCGATATCGAGCTGCTCATCGCCGAGCGGGACGCCCGACTCACCGCTGAGACGCGCACCCCTCTGCCACAGCGTATTCCCGCGTCGGCGTTCAAAGACTTTGTGGCGGCCGGTCTGGCCCTCAGCAACACCGCGCCCCCATCATCCGCCACCCGCGCGGGAGCACCCGTGCCACCCGTCGGTCCGCTCGGCCGTCCACTGCCGCAGCGCCCCTACCGAGCCACCATGCTGGGCACGCTTTTCCATTCGTGGGTCGAGAATCGTGTCGTGCGCGGCGACTCACCCACACTCTTTGACCTCGAAGACTCCGACGCCGACGGGTTCTCCTCCGAGGCCGAATTCGGTGTTGACACCCTCGATGCCTCGGATGCCGCCGCTCTGGCAGACCTGCAGCGCACCTTTGAGTCATCGCCCTGGGGCAATCGACAGCCGGTCGACGTTGAGATCGAAATTCATCTCCCGCTCGGTCCGAACGTCGTGGTCTGCAAACTCGACGCCGTGTATCGCGCCGACGGTGCGGAAGCGCACGCTCCGCGGGATGCGAACTGCCGATACGAGATCGTTGACTGGAAAACCGGCAAGGCGCCCCGCGACGCCGACGACCTGGCTGTCCGGGCGTACCAGCTCGCTCTATATCGAGCCGCCTATGCGGCCTACACGGGCATTGCGGAAGAAAACATCGACGCGGCGTTCTACTTCGTGGCCGACGACGTCGTTATCCGACCAGAACGACTGCTGAGCTACCGAGAACTCGAAGAGCTGTGGGTCGGCCTGTTGAGCACCGAGGACTAGTCGCGAGCGGGAGGTGCCACGTCGAGCATTCGCTCAACGTCGGTAACCGTCATGATCGGCTCGGTGCCGACGCCCACAGAGTTGACGGGCTCGGCCTCGATCGTGGCCACGAGACGCTCCATCATGCTGTTGGCGTCTTCGACGATCTCCGTGTTTTTCTCCCGCACGCCGTGCAGCAGCCACTTGGCAATCTCGAGCTCTGAGTAAAGCACGGCGCGACGTCGAACACTCGGATCGGCGCTCGAGAGCCGCACCTGCTGATAGGCGTGGAAGGCCTCGTCGCCTGCCGTCTCCTCTGCGTTGGTCAGCCACATCATGTCGAGAGCTGGGTCTCCCACGTGGAGCGCCCCCCACCCCTGAATCGCACTGACCGAGTCGTTGCCAAACAAGAAGTTCGCCACGCCCAGTGAGCCGTGAATCACGGTGGGTTCGAACTGCCAAATCCTCGTATCCACAACGGCGCGACTCCACCGCGTCTCGAGTTCGGCGGGAAGCATGTTCGTCGCTACTGCGCGTTCCACCGTGTCGCGCGCCCGTTGCTGGGCGGCCGTCGCCGAGACGTAGGAGAGACCCGCATCCGAGACAAGATTGGCGGGGAGTTCGTGAATCGAGGCGATTGCTCGACCGATGGATTCAGGGACCACGGTGCCGGCGATGAGGTCTCCGAGGTGGAGGGGGTCTCCGGGCAGAACATCAAAAACCAGGCCGAAGGTGTTTCCCATCGGCGCGCGTCCGCACACCGTGGGCAGTTCAAACCCGAGCCGTGAGCGCACTCCCGCGGTCAGGATTTCGAGGGCACGGAGTTCGTGTGACAGGGATTGTTCGGTGTCGCGTGACGTGGGGAGGCGCACGATGACCGCGCGTCCGGCGTGGTCGGTGACCAGCGCGGATTCATAATCGGCGTCAATCCCGGACGCGATCGGGGTCACGCGTGCGGGGTCAAAATCGGGAACAGCCGAAACCACGAGCGCCGCTAAAGTGAAGTGAGAACGAGCCATGCTTTTAGGCTAGGTCGCCCAGCGCCCTCAGGCGCGAAACGCCACGCACTTCGCTGCTGACGTCGTCTCACAACATTCAAGGATCACATGTCGCACGAAATTCGCCGTCGCTTGTCCTTGGCCCGTCAGGTGCACGACCGGGACGCCGTTCGGCGAGCCGAGCCCCAGCTCCTCGACGATCTCTGGAGTGACCCGGAAACCCGTGTTCTGGTGATCCACGAGAACGCAACGCTGATAGCCGACAAAGCCGTGGTGTACCTGGCGCCCGAGTCCGTCAGCGGTCTGACCAAAATCTACTTGGGGCACCACGAGGGCTCGGCATTCGTCGCAGTGCTGACTGACGCCGCTTTTTCAGCCGATGATGCCGTGGCCTTGGCCCGCACCTCGGTCGTGGCGGCCGACTGGCGCGACCTGCGATTGGCGGCCACGGAACTGGGCGATCTCGACGTCGGACTCTTTACTCAAGCGCTCGGGATGTCTCATTGGCACAGGTCGCACTCGTTTTCGCCACAGCGTGGTCAGGCCGTTCTGCCGCAGCAGGCCGGCTGGGTGCGCGTCGACGAGTCGGGCACCCAGGTCTTTCCTCGCACCGACGCCGCCATCATTGTCGTCGTCACCGATGCGGACGATCGCATTTTGCTCGGAAATAACGCGCTGTGGGAGGAAGACCGTTTCTCACTACTGGCCGGTTACGTGGAGCCGGGCGAATCTCTCGAAGACGCCGTGGTGCGCGAAATGTTCGAAGAGTGCGGCCTTCGCGTCGAAGACCCCACCTATGTGGCGTCGCAGCCGTGGCCCTTTCCCGCATCCCTCATGCTGGGCTTTCGGGCGCGTCTCGCCGCCGGTCAGGATGCCAACGCCATCCTTGCTGACGGCGAAGAGATCCGTTCGCTGCGCTGGTTCACGCGCACCGAATTGACCGAGGCCGCGGCCACCGATTCCATCAAGCTGCCCGGCCCGGTGTCCATCGCGCGCCACCTCATCGAAGACTGGTTGGGTGCCACGCTCCCACAGGAGGACACGTGGTTGGGCAAGCGCTAGACCCGGAGCAGATTCTCAGCGCCCTCGACGACGAACAACGGCAAGTAGCCACGGCGTTGCGCGGGCCCGTGCGAGTACTTGCGGGCGCGGGAACGGGCAAGACGCGGGCCATCACACACCGCATCGCCTACGGAATCTCCACGGACACCTATTCTCCCGAGCGGATTCTGGCTCTGACGTTCACTCAGCGCGCCGCCGGAGAGATGCGCACGCGTTTGCGCGACCTCGGCGCCGGTAACGTGTCGGCACGCACCTTTCACTCGTCGGCGCTTCGGCAGCTCAATTACTTTTGGCCGCAGATCACCGGTGTTCCCGCTCCCCGCCTCATCGAGGGTAAAGCGCGCCCCCTCGCCGAGGCGGCGACCACCCTGGGGCTCAAACTCGACACGGCGTCACTGCGGGACGTTGCCGCAGAAGTCGAGTGGCGCAAGGTCACCAACCTGACGCTTGACGCCTATGCGCTCCGTGCGGCCTCCCGGTCGATGCCGGGCTCGCTCACCGTGGAACAGTGCGTGGATGTTCAGCGCGCCTATGAGCGCATCAAGGACGAGCGGTCGTCGATTGATTTCGAAGACGTACTGCTGCTCACCGCTGGTCTCCTGGAGGCCGAGCCCCGCGTAGCGCTGCAGGTGCACGAACAGTATCGTTTCTTCGTCGTCGACGAATATCAGGACGTGTCGCCACTCCAGCATCGCTTGCTCGAACTGTGGCGGGGCGATCGGGCCGACGTGTGCGTGGTGGGTGACGCCAGCCAGACTATTTACTCGTTCACGGGGGCCACGAGCGACTACCTGCTCAACTTTGACCACGAGTTTCCCCAGGCCATCACGATTGGCCTCGACCGCAACTACCGATCCACGACACCCATCGTTCGCGTGGCCAACGAGTTGATGCGCGATCGGGCCGGCGCGCTTGTGCTTCAGTCAGTGCGAGACGAGGGACCCGTGCCCACCGTGTCTGCCTTCGCGTCGGATCACGAGGAGGCTTACGGTGTGGCTGCCCGAATCCGGTCCGACCTCGAGTCGGGGCTCGCGGCATCCGACATCGCCATTCTGTATCGCACCAACGCCCAATCGGCCAACCTCGAACGTGCTCTCACGGAGGCGAGCGTGAGTTATCAGGTGGCCGGCGCCACGCGCTTTTTTGATTTGCCCGATGTCAAGCGCGCACTGCTGGCCTTGCGCGGTTCCGCGGTAAACCCGATCGACGAACCCCTGTTCAAGTCGGTGAGTGACGTTCTGCGCGCGCTGGGCTGGACTCAATCGGCGCCTGAATCGTCGGGTGCCGTGCGTGCGAAGTGGGAGGCCCTCAACGCGATTGTCGAAATGGCCGACGAGACTCCGCCCGGAACCACGCTGCGTGAATTCACGGACAGCTTGCAGGCGCGGGCCGAGGCGCGACACGAGCCCACCATGAATGCCGTCACGCTGGCCTCGATCCATTCGGTCAAGGGCCTCGAGTGGAAAGCCGTGTACATCGTGGGTGTGGCAGAGGGGCTGATTCCCATCAGTTATGCCCAGGGACTTGATGCCGTCGCGGAAGAGCGACGCCTGCTGTACGTCGCCCTCACTCGAGCGGGGGAGCGGCTGCACCTCTCGTGGGCCGCGTCGGGAGCGGGACATCGTCACGCGCGACAGCGGTCGCGTTTCCTTGCGGAGTGTGGCACGAACACGCTTCGTGAGGTGACGTCGTCTCCTGCCGCCAGCGAGCGCTAGCTGCCTCGTAGACCAGGGCGATGCCCGGTTCGGGTGCGTCTGTGCCGTCGAGCCAGCGCGCCACCCGGAGGGCCACATCTTGCGTGATGAGGTTGGTTTCCGTCGCGGCCGGTCGACCAGCCACCTGCGTCACGAGTGCGCGCCGGGCGGCATCGGCGTCGCATCGGGCCAGTTCCACACAGTGCCAGCAGGCGGTGCGTCCGGGGTCGATGAGCGGTCCAACGTGCACCGCTGTGTCGAGCCACACCACGGGCAGGTGCCTCACCCCACGCCGCAGCCACGGGCCACAGCGCTCCGGAGGGAGTGCCATGGTGGCGACCACAACAACAACGGCCGACGCCGAGGAGCGCGACTCCTCATGAGTCGGCGCCTCGGCCAATAATTCGGCGACCGTCGCGCTGGCGAATAACGAGCGCGTCAGTGACGTGTCGGCAAGCGTGTGAGCGATTCGGGCGGCACCCAATCCCTTGCCGTCCACGGCAACCCAGACGCGGTCCCGGAGAGACGACACGTCGGTCGCTGACTCAAGCGCCGGCCTCAGTCGTTCGAGCAAGTCCGAGACGTCAGTAGCCGGCATGCCGCGCTGCGAGGCGAGGGCGCGTAGCGAGACGTCACTCACGCCCGAATGTAGTGCCGCCACGACGTATTCCTGGGCGGCGGTAAGGTCGGTGAGCACCGCGACCGGGCGCGCGAATCCGATTTGAATCTCAGTTGGCGTGCGCCATAGAAGGGGCAGGCGAGGATCTATCCGATGCATGCGTGCATCATGACGGCAGCGCCTCTTTCGTGACCCCAGTCATCCACACGGTTGCCGAGGTCTTCGACGAACGTTAGTTCTCGGGGGCGGGTCCGAAGTCCTTACCGTCCAGCAGGTCCTCGAGGGCCTTGTCCATCTCGTCCGGTGCCGGAGTCTCGCCGCGGGCCGTCGCTTCGAGGCGGGCAATCAGACCCGCGGGATTGTCGAGATCTTCTGAGGTCGGCACGACGTCGGGGTGATCCCACAGGGCGTCGCGCGCCTCGATGCCCACGGCTTCGGTGACGCTCTGCCACATTTTCACTGCATCGCGGAGTCGACGCGGACGAAGTTCAAGTCCCACGAGCGACGCGAGCGCCGACTCCGCGGGTCCGCCCGACGCGCGGCGGCGACGCACTGTTTCGGCGATGGCATCGACGCGCGGCAAACGGAGCGTAGCCGCGGTCGTGACCACATCCACCCATCCCTCGATGAGGGCGAGTTGATTTTCAAGGCGGTCGAGCGCGGCTTGCTGAGCGGGTGTCTTGGGAGGAATCAGGGCGCCGGCCCCGATTGCGTCGCGCAACTCTTCGGGATTCGCCGGATCGAAGTTGTTGGCAATCTCTTCGAGGCGATCCTGATTGATGCTGATTCCCCGGGCGAATTCGGTGACGCTAGCAAGGAAATTCAGGCGCAGCCACTTGGCGTGCCGAAACAGGCGGGCATAGGCGGTTTCGCGAACCGCGAGGTACAGGTGTACCTGGTCCATGGGGATGTCGAGACCCTCGCCAAACTCGGCCATGTTCTGGGGGAGCAAAGCGGCCCGGTTGGTATCGAGCACGGGGATGCCAACGTCGCCGCCCGAAACCACCTCGGTGGAGAGCTGGCCCAACACCTGGCCGAGTTGCATGGCGAAGAGCGTGCCACCCACCTGACGCATCATGTTGCTCGCGCCCGCGATCATGCCCTTCATCTCTTCGGGTGCTTGATCGTTCAGCACCGTGGTCATGGCCTCAGAAATGTTGAGGGCCACGGGTTCGGCGAGCTGCTGCCAGAGGGGGAACGTCTGTTCGATCCACTCCAAGCGGGTCAGCAACTGAGGCTCTTCGGCCGTGTCGGACAGGTCACAGGCCTCGGCCAACCAGAGGGTGGCAACGTGGAAGGCTTGGTCGATCTCGGCCCGGGCAATGGCAGTCACCGGGATGACACTCTTCAAGGCGATCGACTTGGCCTGTTCCATTGCCATCGTCCAGTTGATGCCCTCGCCGCCCGAGGCGTTCATCGCTGCTTGCAGTTGCGCCATCATCCGAGAAATCGCGTCGGGGTCGGTGGGCAGCCCCGCGGCTCCCGCAAGTTTGCTCGGGTCGATTCCTTCGCGCCCCTCAAGGAATCCCCGAAGCATGTCGCGGAACTCTTCTTCGGGGTCGCGTTCGTTGTTGTCGGTCACGTGCCCTCAAGCCACCTTTCAGGTTACGACTAATACGCTAGCCCTATCGCCCTCCGAGAAAGCCCCTAGGCTGATCGAACGAGTGCGCCGACGGCGAACACCCCGTGCACCCCAGACAAAGATTGCCTTGTGACACTCTTCCCCAACACAGACCGCGAGACGCCCGAGCACGCACCCGTTCCCACGGATCCTCGCACTCGGCGCCGTCGACGCGGCCTGCTTCTCGTCGCCATCGCGGCACTGTTTACTGTTGGCATCACCGCCATCCCGGTGCCATTCGCTATCGAGCACCCGGGTCCCTGGTGGAACACTCTCGCAAATCAGACGGTTTTTGATAACTGCTCGCCCACTCCGACGAAAGAGGGCACGGAGCCACTGATTGAGATTTCGGGAACGACTACGTACCCCACCACGGGCGCGCTGGATCTACTCACGGTGTGCCTCGAAGGCACGCCCGAAATCATGCCCAACTGGTTTGACGTCCTTCAGGCATACCTCAGCCCGTCGCAGTCCGTCATTCCGTTCGAGTACGTGTATCCCAAAGACCAGACCGAGGATGAGCGCAACCAAGCCAACACAGCGCAGATGGTCGATTCGCAGGCGGAAGCCATTGCGGCGGCCATGACCTATCTCGGCTACTCCGTTGAGAAGGGCGCAAAAGTGGTCAGCACCACGTCGGGTATGCCCGCCGACGGCGTACTGATGCCCGACGACCTGATTGTTGCCGTCAACGATGAGGCTGTGCTGAACATTGATGAACTCCGCGCCGCGGTGAAGGCCTCCGGTACGTCGCAACCGCTCACGGTCACCCTGATTCGCGGCGGGCAGACCCTCACCGAGACACTCACGCCCACCAACAACGAAGGCACGGCGGTCATCGGCGTGCTGGGGCAAACCGCTTATGACTATCCGTTCGACGTGAGCATCCACTTGAACGATGTGGGCGGTCCGAGCGCTGGGCTCATGTTTGCCTTGGGCATAATCGACAAGGTCACTCCCGAAGACATGACTCGGGGCAAGAAGTTTGCCGGAACCGGCACAATCGACGCGGCCGGAAACGTTGGTCCCATCGGCGGGATTCGGCTCAAGATGTATTCGGCCCAAGCGGCGGGCGCAACCTTCTTCCTGTCGCCCGCTGACAACTGCGACGAGGTCGTGGGCAATGTTCCGGCGGGCATTCAGGTGTTCTCGGTTGCCACGATTACGGAGGCTGTCACGGCGGTAACCACGGCGGCCTCGGGCGACGCAGCAGCCATGGCTCAACTTCCCACCTGCACGTAGGCCGTCGCCCGGTTCCCTCTCAGGCGGGTGCGCTGACGCACACCTAGGATGTAGTTCACTACCGCTTAAGAAAGGCGCACACTTCGTGTCCAGTCAGACTCCCCGTCGTCGCGCTCGTCGCACCGTGGTTATCAGCCTCGTCATTGTGGTTGCGCTGATTATTGCGTTCTTCACGTTCGCGAGCCTTTACAGCGACGTGCTCTGGTACAACCAACTCGGCTTCACCGGTGTGCTGATGACGGAGTGGGTGGGCTCGGCCGGATTCTTCTTCGCCGGCGTCATTCTGATGGGCGGCGCCCTCTGGCTGAGCATTGCCTCGGCCTATCGGATGCGTCCCGTGTACGCCCGACTCAATGACCAGATGGACCGCTACCGTCAGGCCCTCGAGCCGATGCGCCGACTCCTCACGATTGCCGTTCCGCTGGTCATCGGAATCTTCGCCGGCATGTGGGCCTCCTCGCGCTGGCAGACAGTAGTGCTGTTCATCAACCAGGTGCCGACAACCCAGACGGATCCGCAGTTCAACCTGCCCATCTCCTTCTATCTGTTTTCGCTGCCGTTCTATCAGGCTGTCATTGGGTTTGCCTCGGCTATCGTCTTCCTGAGCCTGCTCGCCTCCATCATCACCAACGTGGTCTACGGTTCCATCAGCATTTCGCGCCGTGAACTTCGTGTGGCCAAGGGAGCGCGAATCGGCATCGCAATTGCCGCGGCAGCTTATCTGCTCCTTCAAGGCGTGAGCCTCTACCTGGACCAGTTCCACACGGTTACCGACCAAACAGGACTCATGACCGGCGCGTCCTACGCAACTGTCAACGCGACCATTCCGGGTCTGCAAATTCTGGCCATTATCTGCGCGCTCGTTGCACTGCTCTTTGTGGTCACCGCCATCACGGGAAAATGGCGCCTTCCGCTCGTGGGCACAGCCCTCGTTTTGGTCAGCGCCCTGGTGCTGGGCGTGGCGTACCCCTGGATTGTGCAGCGTTTCGTGGTCGACCCCAGTGAGCGCAGCCTGGAGCAGCCCTACCTCGAACGAAACATCGACATGACGCGTCAGGCCTACGGACTGTCTGGTGTCGAAGAGGTTCCCTACAACGCGGTGACGGATGCGACCCCGGGCGCGTTGCGCAAGGACGCCGAGACCACGGCCAACATTCGCATTATTGATCCCGCACTCGTGAGTGCCTCGTTCGCGCAGCTTCAGCAGTTCAAGCAGTACTACACGTTTCCTGCAGAACTCGATGTCGACCGCTACGCCATCGATGGCAAGGTTCAGGATGCCGTGACTTCGGTTCGCGAGCTCAATCAGGCGGGCATCGGCGATTCCCAGTCGTGGTACAACAACGTATTGGTGTACACGCACGGATATGGTTTGGTCGGCGCCTACGGAACGCAGCGCACGAACGAGGGTCAGCCGGTGTTCTTTGAGGCGGGTATCCCCACCCAGGGAGTGCTTGGCGAGTTCGAGCCGCGGGTTTATTTCGGAGAAAATTCGCCCCTCTATTCGATTGTGGGCGGAGCTGACGGCGGTAAGAAGATCGAGCTGGATTACCCGTCTCAAGACGAACAGTCGCAGACGTACACCACCTACGCCGGAGATGGTGGCCCGCAATTGGGTGACCTGTTCACTCGACTCGTTTATGCCCTGAAGTTCCAGAGCGAGCAGATTCTGCTCTCCGACGCCGTGAACTCCAAGTCCCAGATTCTCTATAACCGGAATCCCCGGGAGCGTGTGCAGAAGGCCGCGCCGTACCTCACGCTCGACAGTAACCCTTACCCGAGCGTGGTCGACGGCAAACTGGTGTGGATCGTGGATGGCTATACGACGTCGGCCGACTACCCCTACTCGCGCATTGAAAGTCTCGCGTCAGCTATTGCCGACACACAAACCCCTACCGCGTCGCTCGCGCTGGATAACGTCAACTACATTCGCAACTCGGTCAAAGCCACCGTTGACGCCTACTCGGGCAAGGTCACGCTTTACGCGTGGGACGCCGAGGATCCCATCCTTGCGACCTGGCAGAAGGTGTATCCCAACACGGTTAAGCCGCTGTCGGACATGTCTGCGCAACTGATGAGTCACGTTCGCTACCCCGAAGACCTGTTCAAGGCGCAGCGCGCCATTCTCGGCCAGTACCACGTGACCGATGCGGGCTCTTTCTACTCCCGCGATGACGCGTGGATTACGCCCAGCGATCCCACGGCCGTCGCCGGGCAGGCAGTCTTTCAGCCCCCGTACTACCTGACCATGCAGACGCCGGGTGCGGCTGCGCCGGCATTCTCGCTTTATTCCACGTACATTCCGGACGCTACGGGGACGAGCAGCCGAAACGTTCTCACCGGCTATCTCGTGGTTGATTCGAATGCCGGCGGAACGGCAGGAAAGGTTGATGCGGAGTACGGTCGCCTCAAGCTGCTCACACTGCCCAAGGACGTCACGATTCCCGGACCCGGCCAGGTGCAGAACAACTTCAACGCCGACCCCGCGGTGTCCAAGGAGCTCAACTTGCTCAGCCAGGGCTCGACGAGTGTACTCAAAGGCAACCTGCTCACCCTGCCAGTGGGCGGCGGGCTCCTTTACGTGCAGCCGGTCTACGTCAAGTCAACGGGTAACACCAGCTATCCGCTGCTGAAGAAGGTGCTGGTTGCCTTCGGCGACAAGATTGCCTTCGAAAACACGCTGACGGGCGCACTCGATGCGCTCTTTGGTGGCGATGCCGGAATCGACAGTTCTTCGGGTGTCGACCAGCCCGCGAATCCCGGACCTCAGACACCGGCTCCTGCGCCGAGCCCGACCACCGGTAGCAGCACGAACGCCGCTCTCGATCAGGCGTTGCGTGACGCGTCGGCAGCAATCTCGGCCCGTGAAGCCGCCCGAATCGCCGGGGACTGGGCCGCATACGGTGTCGCCGACCAGCAGCTCGTTGACGCGCTCAATCGGGCCCTGGCGGCATCGGGTGGCTAGTGCGCGCGCTTCGGTTTAACGCACCCTTTGACGTTGCGGTGGTCGATGCGCCCGACCCGGTGATCGTTGACCCGCGCGACGCCATTGTTCGCGTGGCAGCAACGTGCGTCTGTGGCAGTGACCTCTGGCCATACCGAGGAGACAACCCTCGCGATGCCGGTTCTGCGATTGGACACGAGTGTGTGGGCGAAGTCGTCGAGGTTGGCAACGACGTGCGTCACATTTCGGTGGGCGATTTTGTGGTGGTGCCGTTCCTCGCGTCCTGTGGCCACTGCCGACTGTGTCGAGAGGGTCAGGTGCAGTCGTGCACGGTCGCGGCCGAGGCAGGCGTGTTCTCCACGCAGGGGGCACAGGCCGAATTCGTGCGCACGCCCCTGGCCGACGGTTCGCTCGTGATGGTGCCCGGCGGCCGACCCGCCGACTCGCTTGTGCCGCACCTCCTGGCGCTATCAGATGTGATGGGCACGGGCTATCACGCGGCCGTGTCGGCGCGCGTTCGCCCGGGTGACACGGTTGCCGTGGTGGGCGACGGCGCCGTTGGCCTGTCGGGCGTCCTGGCGGCACGTCTGCTCGGCGCCGAACGCATCATTGCCCTGAGTCGCCACGCGGATCGCCAAGCGCTCGCACGATCTTTTGGCGCAACGCACATCGTGGCCGAGCGCGGGGAAGACGCCGTTGTCGCGGTTCGCGAGATTACCGAGGGTGTGGGGGCCGATGCGGTGCTGGAGTGTGTGGGCACCGAGGAGTCGATGACCACGGCCTTCGATGCTGCCCGCCCGGGAGCAACCGTGGGCTTTGTCGGTGTGCCTCACGGAGTGGTAGCTCCCATCGGCAGAATGTTCCGCCACAACATCGGTTTGGCTGGGGGAGTGGCGCCGACGCGCGTCTATACGCCCGATTTGGTTGCACGAGTGTTGGCTGGCGAAATTACTCCCGGTGATGTCTTCGATCGAAGGGTCAGCTTGGAGGAGCTTCCCTCCGGCTATGCGGAGATGAACGAGCGACGATCTGTCAAGGTGTGGGCGACGCCCTAACGCTGGTGCTCGTTGAGTAGCCGACGCAGTCGGCGTATCGAAACCCTCGGTTTTTGAGCCCCGTGAACCTCTGCTAATCTAGAAGTACCGACGCGGGGTGGAGCAGCTCGGTAGCTCGCTGGGCTCATAACCCAGAGGTCGTAGGTTCAAATCCTGCCCCCGCAACAAACGACGAAGGCCCCCCTTGTGGGGGTCTTCGTCGTTTGATGGGGTGGGTGAATGAACCTACTGGGCCCCCGCTCGCGCCGAGCGAAGCATGCCTTCGCTCGGTGGTTTCGCGAGTGGGGCGTCAAATCCTGCCCCCGCGCTGACATCCCACTCACGACACCTGGACTTAACGCGCTTTAGTCCGTGTAAAGTTTTGCCATGCGTTTATTCACGACCGTTTTAGCCGTTTCCGCGTCGCTCATCCTTTCTGGCTGCGTCGCAACATCTCCGTCGGCGGAGAGCTCTCCCGTGAGGGAGGCCAGCATCCTGCGTGACATCAGGGTCTGCTTCACCAATGACACGGCAATGAACATGCGCATTCTGTACAAGGCCTTTTCAGGCACGGTACCTCTCCCGCCGGGCAGTTCGAACTGCAACACCGATGTCGACATGCCGTGGAAGAACCCTTTAGTCGGCACGATTCAGTACGAACCAGTTCTTTACCCGGGCACCTGGCTGACGTGGAACTTCAACGTATCAAATGAGAGGCTTGTCCCGCCGGTCGTCACCATCTGGTACATCGGTGGGGGCGAAAAATGGGGAATGTGCCCATTAATGAACGAAGGGCAAACGAAAATGATGCAGTCCAGCTGGACTCGGTTTGAAGTTACCCGCCTTGATGACACGGACAGCTTTAAGGAGTTCACCGTGAGAATGGTGCCGCCGTTTGGTCCGGATAATCCTTACCGGAGATGCGCCTAGTACGCGACGGTTCCCGCGGGGCCCCACAGCAGAACGGCGATCTGGTTGCCCTCGTTAAGGCTGATGAGGATCACGTCGCCCGTGTCGTCGTGCACGGCCACGGCATTGTTGCTGGTCCACTGACCGTAGTCGCCGTTTTGAACGTTGTTGAACTGTTCGTCGGAGAGGTCCACCCAGTTTGAGCCGCCGAGAAAGCGATCGCAGAGACTGTAGACGGCTTGGTCACGTCCCACGCTGGGTGGCGCATCTGATGCCGCATAAATGAACGTGACCGGGTCGATGGTGAGTTCGCTCAGCGGAACAAGGTTCTCGCCGCACGTAAACAGCGCCTCACGAATCTGCTGGTTGAGCGAGAGGCGATCATTTGTGGGCAGGGGTGCTGGAAGTCCGCTAGCGCTTATCGTCGCGCTCACCGTTGGCGCGGCGCTTGCCGCGTGCGTACTGCTGGGTGTGGGTTCTCCTGCCGGGCCGAACTTCAGGATTCCGGTCAGCCATCCAGCGATCACGAGCACCGCCACAACCGCGACAAACGCAACGACCCACGGCGAGGCCGAGCGACGCGTTGGTTGATTCTTCGCCATCATGACTCCATTGTCGCCTACGCGATGCTCCGAATCCTGTGACTTCGCGCACGTCTAGCGTGACGCGTGAAAGCGTGTGAGGTACTCGCGCGTGCGGGCCTCGCGGGGTTTGCTCAGAACCTGCTTGGCCGGCCCTTCTTCGAGGATGATGCCGTCATCAAGAAAGGCCACGCGGTCAGCCACGTCTCGAGCAAAGTCCATTTCGTGCGTCGCCATGACGATGGTCACACCGGCTTGTTTGAGTTCACGAACGAGGTCGAGCACCTCGCCCACGAGTTCGGGGTCGAGCGCGCTCGTGACCTCATCGAGCAAGAGGATGCGCGGGTTCGTGGCGATGGCGCGGGCAATGGCCGCACGCTGCTGTTGACCGCCAGAGAGTCGATCGGGAAACTCGTCGGCCTTCTCGCCGAGCCCAATGCGCTCCAACAGGCGGTGAGCCTCCTCGCGTGCTTCCGCCTTGCTTTTCTTGAACACGTGACGACTGGCCAATGCCACGTTGTCGGCCACGCTCATATGTGGGAAGAGGTTGAACTGCTGAAACACGATGCCGATGTGCGTGCGCACTTCGTCCTGCTTGATGCGGGGATCGGTGAGTTCCCGGTTGTCCAGGAATATCTGACCGTCATCCACCTGTTCGAGCAGGTTGATGCAGCGCAGGAGCGTCGACTTGCCCGAACCAGATCCGCCAATCAGCGCCACGACTTCGTGATGTTTGACGTTCAACGAGATGCCGCGGAGCACCTCGGTCTCGCCAAAGGACTTGACCACATTGTCGATGCGCAAGACCGCCTGTTCGGCGTCGCGCGCAGTTGCGTTCGGAGTCGGGCTCATACGAGCGCCCCCATCTGTTCACGCTTGCGCAGTCGTGCGGTGTACCAGTCGCTGAGTCGAATCATGGGAAGCGACAGCAAGACGAACAGCAGGCCAGCGAGAACGTAGGGAGAGAAGTTGAAGGCGGCTGCCGTCTCGATTTGGGCGGCGCGCACCGCATCCACGGCACCGAGCACCGAGATGAGTCCCACGTCTTTTTGCATGGCGATGAAGTCGTTCATGAGCGCGGGTGTGACCTTGCGAATCGCCTGGGGCATCACGACAAGACGCAAGGTCTTGCTATAAGACAAGCCGAGCGACCGAGCGGCCAGACGCTGCGACGGATGCACCGACTCGATTCCGGCGCGAAAAACCTCGGCCACGTAGGCAGAATACGTCGTGATAAGTGCGAGGGTTCCCCAAAATTCGAGCGGCATGCGCCCAAACAGGTTGAGCCCGGGGATGCCGAAACCAACGAGGTAGAGAACGATGATGAGCGGCATGCCGCGGAAGAGATCGGTGTAGCCAGCGGCTAGTGCGCGCAACGGAAAGAACACCGGGCCACGCAGTGTGCGCACGGTGGCGATGATGAGACTCACCACGGCCACGCCGATCGTTGCGTAGAACAGCACGCGGATGTTCAGCCACAGTCCCTCGGCCACTCGGGGGAACGCCTGCACGATGGTGTCCCAGTTGAAGAACGAATTCTGCACCTGAGCCCAGCCCGGGGAGTTCACCACGGCAAGCCAGAGAATGACGGCGAAGATGACGGTGCTCACCAACGAAATGATGACCGATCGGGTGTTCTGTTGACGCCGAAAGGCCCGGCGTTCCAGCTCGATGGGGCTGGGCCGCCGGGCCTCACGGTCATTACTCACAAGAGTGAGAATACTGCTACTTAAGCACGGGTGCGCCCGCGTCGGCACCCAACCACTTCTCAATGATGGCGTCGAGCGTGCCATCGGCCTTGAGTTCGTCAAGAGCCTTGGTGATGGGAGCGGTGAGCTTGCTGTCCTTAGGGAGCACGAAGCCCCACTCGTCGCTGACGCCGGCGGCGGCAGGCAGCTGACCAATGAGCACGCCGTTGTCGAGCTCGGCGCCGGTCAGGTAGAACGCGGTGGGCAGGTCAACCACGAGGGCGTCGATCTGGCCACTGGTCAGTGCCAGCACCGCGTCGTCGTTCGAGTTGAATGCCTGGGCACCCGCCGTGGGCTTGATCTGATTCTCAACGACAGTAAAGCTGGTCGTTCCCGAAGCGGCTCCTACGAGCAGTCCCTTGAGGCCCGCGATGTCGGTCACGCCGGCAGCCTTCGATCCCTTGACCGTGATGACGGCCTGCGGAGCCGAGTAGTACGACGACGAGAAGTCGACGTTGGCCTTGCGCTCGTCAGTGATGGAGTACTGCTGCAGGTTGAAGTCGAAGTCCTTGGCTCCGGGAGCAATGGCAGCATCGAACGTGGTGCGAACCCACACGACGTCTTCGGCCTTGAAGCCGAGCTTTTCGGCTACGGCATAAGCCACGGCTGCTTCAAAACCCTCGCCCGACTCAGGCTTGTCGTCGATGACGTAGGGGTAGTAGGCGGGCTCGCCCGTTCCGACGGTGATCTTCCCCGCAGTGATGTAGTCGCCCGTGCTCGCGTTGCTGGCGCAACCGGTGAGCAGCAGCGCGGTCGCTGCCACGGCGGCAGCCGCGCCGAGCGCGAGGCGCTTGCGAAGTGAGGTGTTAGCCATGATTTCTCCTTGGTGGATGGACTGAAATGGTGTTTTGTCTATTGTGGTCGTGCCCCGCGCACCCCACGAAATCGCCTACGAACTGTTACTTGATGGCGGTGATGGTATTGGTTCCCTGCGCGCTAAAATTGAGGCGGACGTACTCACTGAAAAAGGGGAAAGGCGCACACCATGGCCAACAAGGTTTCGGGATTCTTCTCGCGTAAGTCGAAAGAGGGCACTAAGGCGGCTCGCAAGTTGGGCGCCGAGATTGAATCCGAGGTTGGTCAGGCGATTGACGAAGCGAAGCGCGATGTCACTAAGGCCGTTGCGTCGACGACGAAGGCCGTGAAGGTAACCGCAAAGACCACAGCCAAGACGGCCAAGGCCACGACAAAGTCGGCGGTCAAGGGTGCCAAGGCAACAACGAAGTCTGCCGTCAAGACGGTCAAGGCCACGGCAAAGGACACCGCCAAGAACGTCACCAAGACCGCCCGCACGGCGAAGACCGTTGGCAAGGCCATCGTTGCCGATGTCAAGAAAGACGTCGATCTCGCCACAAAGCCCAACAGCACGTGGTCGGTAGCCGAACTTAAGGCTGCCGCTCGCAAGAAGGGTATTTCCGGCTATTCGTCGATGACCAAGCCCGAACTGCTCAAGGCCCTTGGAGCGAAATAATCTGACGGGCTCGCTGTCCTAGCATTGTCAGCGTGTGCGGACGATACGTGGTGGCGAAGACACTGAGTGGCTCACTGCCCGATCTGCTCGAGAATCTTGAGGGTTGGAATCCGGAGTTCGAAAACTTCAACATCCCGCCCACAGCCGACATTCCTGTTGTTGTTCGGCAGGTCAACGATCACAGTGGCGAAGTGCACCGCGCCATCGACTGGGTGCACTGGGGTTTTGTGCCGGCCTGGAAGAAGTCGTTCAGTGAGCGCCCGCAACCCGTCAACGCCCGCATCGAGGGCGTGGCCACCAACGGCATGTTTCGTGAGGCGTTCCGGCACCGACACTGCATCGTGCCCGCCTCCGGTTACTTCGAGTGGAGCGTCAATGGGGACGGCGTCAAGCAGCCGTATTACATTCACGGACTTGCTGGACGCGGCCTCGCCATGGCAGGCCTCTTCGAGGATTGGACTGATGTCGCGAGGCCCGCGGGGCAGTCTGGCCCAGTGCGCCGCACAGCGACAATCATCACGCGCTCGGCGCTCGGTGACATCGAGCCCATTCACGATCGAATGCCGGTGTTGTTGGGACCGGACCACTACGACGCCTGGCTTGCCGGTGATTTCGCGTCAGCCGATGAGGCCTTGAACTTTCTCGACACGGCATCGCAGGCGACGGCTCGTTCCGTCGAAGCCTATGCCGTGGGGTCGGCGGTCGGTAATGTGCGCAACAACGGGCCACAGTTGATTGATGCGCTGTCGGCGTAATCCTGCCAACTCGCGGCAGGAAGAGTTTGAGTTCTTGAGCATCCGGGCGCACACTTATATCTAGACGTTGCTCTCACCGTAGGGAGCGCAGAGAGAAGGTGCACTATGACAGAGGGAATTAAGCTCGAGAGCCCCCAAGCCGCAGCTCAGCTGGGCGGCGGCGAAGAGGGTGGATGTTGCGGCGGATCTTGCGGTTGCAAGTAGCCCCACACTCTCCATACGTAAACTGCGCCCCGGGATTTTCCCGGGGCGCAGTTTTTTGTGGCTGATGCCTAGGCGTTAGCCCGGCGGCGAAGCACGAAGCTCACCATGCCGATGGCCAGACCGAAGGCGACAACTCCGAGGCCCGTGGGGAGAACCCACGAGGGCGTGGCGAAGCCGGTGTCCGCGAGCTTGAACGCACCGGCGGGGCCCCACAGCTCGAACGTTGCCGTCTGTGTGGGGAAGGCCTGGTTGTTCCAGTCGGTGATGCTCTGGGTCACGTAGGTGGCCAGAACGAGTGTGTAGCTGCCGGGCGCGAGCGTCTGCACGAACTCGGGGTAGAGGCCGTTGACGAGGTACTTGTGTCCGACCGTGGCGCCGGTTCCGTCCGGGTAACCGTTGGCCGAGCCGTCGTCGTTGCAACCTACGACGTTGGCGTCGATGTTGGCGGGATCAAACGATGTGTAGACGGCCACGAAAGGGTCTCCAATGGGGAGGTCCCTGTCGCCCCACGCAACAACGTCATTGGTGAGGGGGTCCGTGTTGACGACGCGGAAGGAGTACTCACCGGAAAGTCCGACGGTGAGGTTGTAGGTCGCGTAAGGGTGCTCGCCGGGCTGGATGAGGCAGCTGTCGTTGCCGCCAAGCGCGTGCTCGCCGCCTCCCTGGTCAGTTGCCGTGAAGGTGTTGGCCGCAGACGCCGTTGAGGCCAGGGACACATT
>CANFVD010000002.1 GCA_947450345.1 Actinomycetota bacterium | reverse complement strand
GCCCGATTCTCGAGGGCGCCACCGTACTCATCGGATCGATCGTTGCTCTTGGGCGACAGAAACTGGTGCAGCAGGTAGCCGTGGGCCGCGTGAATTTCAAGCACCCCGAAGCCCGCGTCGACGGCGCGAACCGCGGCGTCGGCCCACGAGACCACCAGCGCGTCAATCTGCTCGAGCGTCATTTCGGCGGTGTCGTCATATCCGGGGAAGGCAATTGCGCTCGGCGCCAGCGTAGGCCAGCCACCGGCACTCTCTGGCGCGGTTCCCTTGCCCGACATCGGGTCTCCCCAGTCGGGGTAAATCGACGCTTTGCGACCGGCGTGGGCCAACTGAATGCCGGGCACCGCTCCTTGGCTGCGAACAAATGCGGTGATGCGCTTCCACGCGTCGCGCTGAGCATCGTTCCAGATGCCGGTGTCGTGTGGGGAGATGCGGCCCTCGGGAACGACGGCCGTGGCCTCCGATATGACCAGTCCGGCGCCACCGCGAGCCATCGCGCCCAGGTTGACGAGGTGCCAGTCGGTGGGGACGCCGTCGCGCTCAAGCACGCTGTACTGGCACATGGCCGGCACCCAGATTCGATTGCGAAACGTGGTGCCGCGAACCGTGAGCGGCTGAAACAGAGCGGGCTGGGTCATGTAAACAAACTATCGTGTGACCTATGGCGGGGCAGAGAAAGTCGAACGATGAGGCACCGGACTCCACCGGACCGGAGCGAGCGCTCGCCGAGTGGACGGTCTCGGAGGCCGCGCACGGGATCCGAGTGCCCGCCACGACTGATGACAAGTACCGTCACGGCGTGCTCGGTGTGATTACCGGGAGCGCTGCGTATCCCGGCGCCGCCGTTCTGGGGGTAGACGCCGCCCATGCCACGGGTGTGGGCATGGTGCGCTTTCTCGGAGACCCTGAGGTGGCCGTACGCGTGATGCAGCGCCGCCCCGAGACCGTGTTGGTCGACGGGCGTGTGCAGGCCTGGCTGCTGGGCTCGGGCACCGAGTGGACGCTCGCGGACACGGCGCCGGAAATGGTGACGCGCGCGCTGGCCTCGGGCGAACCCACGGTGTGCGATGCGGGTGCGTTACCTCTTGCCGAGCACGCAACAGGCGTCACGGTCGTGACGCCGCACCACGCGGAGTGCGCCCGGTTACTCAACGTCCCGCGCGAACAGGTGGACTCCGATCCGCTGGGGTCGGCGTCGGAGGTGGCGGAACGGTTCCAGGCCACGGTGGTGTTGAAGGGTCACGTGACGTTGATCGTGTCGCCCGCCCACGCGGGTGAACGCTTTGCCCGCTGCGTGACCTCCGGAACGACCTGGTTGGCGACAGCGGGAACGGGCGATGTTCTCGCGGGCATTGTGGGGGCACTCCTCGCCACCCATGCGGCTGAGCTAGATCATGGTCACGCGAGCGCTGGTGGTCACCGCACTCCGTCATTCCGCGCGGCCGAATTGGCGGCGACCGCGGTTCTCATACACGGGCTGGCCGCCCTGCGCGCCGGTTCCGGCGGTCCCTTCGGCGCGTCGGACATCGCCCCACATCTGGGTCCGGTCATCGCCGGTATTGTCTAGTCCCGTGGCATCTCGTGAACTCAGCACTGCGTCGCGCGCGCGGTGGTACACGCATCCGGCAACCCTCTGGATATCGTTCGCAGCGGCTCACGTCTGGACGTCGTGGCTCAACTTCGCGGCGCCCAATCAACCTCTCGGCGACGTCACGGGCATCTACACGATTTGGGTTGAGCAGGCCCTCGACGGCCTGGGCGTCGTGGGCATCACGGAGCCCTGGGTGTACCCGATTGCCGCGCTCATCCCGCTCCTCGTGTCGGCCCTGCCGGGCATGGGCACGTATCCGCAGAACTGGCTTGTCATGGTCTCGTTGCTCGATGCGCTGGCTTTTTTCTTCCTGGTCGGCGGCTGGCGTCGCCCGGCACGCCGCGTGGGGGCCGCCTGGTGGTGGATTGCGTTCGTGGTCTGTTTGGGCCCCATCACCCTTGGGCGACTCGACTCGGTCGTCGCACCCCTCGCCGTTTTGGGAATGATGTTCTTGCTCACGCGCCCACGATTGGCAGCGGTTCTCCTCACTCTCGCCACGTGGATCAAGGTGTGGCCGGCAGCGCTCGTGCTGGCGGCGGTAGCCGTGCTACGTCGCCGGTGGACCGTGGTCGTGGCCGCCGTTATTGCATCGGCCGCCATTGTTCTCGTGGCGTTTCTGCTCGGCGGGGGAGCACAGCTCACGACGTTCCTCACGCAACAGACGAACCGGGGCATCCAGATTGAGTCTCCTCTGGCCACCCCGTTCGTGTGGTTGAGCGTTTGTCAGGTTCCGGGCTATTTCATTTACTACGCGCAAGACCTGCTCACGTTTCAGGTGGCCGGTGCCGGCGTGGACCAAGCGGGTGCGGCGAGCAACATCGTTCTGGGCCTGGCCGTTGTGATAGTGCTCGCCCTCGGGTGGTTCCGTTTGCGCCGGGGCACCAAGGGGGTTCGACTGCTAGCGCCACTCGCCTTAGCTCTGGTGATGTGCCTCATCGTGTTCAACAAGGTGGGCTCGCCTCAGTACATGACGTGGATCATTGCTCCCGTGGTGCTGGGTCTCATCGTCGAGCGCGCCCGCTTCGCGCCCGTGGCCATCATGTCGCTCGTGATGGCGTTATTCACCCAGGTGTTCTATCCGTTTTATTACGACCTCATCTTGGTAGCGAATCCAGTCATGGTCACGGTGATGACCGTGCGGAATGTTCTGGAGATTGTGGTGTTGGGGATGGCCATTCACATCCTGGCGACGATTCATCGCCCGGTGTTTCATGCGCCCGCTACGCGCCCGCGACGCGCGCGGCACACACCGGCTTAAACGCGGGTGTCGAGCAGGCGGCGCAACTGGGCGCCAACCTCATCGGCCTCGATCAGAAAAGCGTCGTGGCCAAACTCGGAGTCGAGCGCGTAGGGCACGTCCCCGTCGATGTTGCCCGGGACAGCGCGCGCGATGCGCTGCTGGCCGAGGAAGGGAAAGAAACGGTCGGCAACGATGCCCAGTACGAGCGTGGGGACCGTAATCGCGGCGAGGACCTCGTCGATGTCGCCGCGCCCCCGACCCACATCGTGCGAATTCATGGACTCCACCAGGACGAGGTAGCTGTTGGCATCGAACCGACGCGTGAACTTGTTGCCGTGGAAGTCGAGGTAGCTGGCCACAGCGAACCGCCCACCCTGTCCTAGGGGGCTGATGTCACTCTGTGCCTGCCGGTCGAAACGTTCGTTGAGTTCCGCGGGGGTGCGAAAGTTTTGAAAACTGATGCGTCGCGCCAGTGCGAGACCGCGGTGTGGCCCGTCCCCGTCGACGGCTTCGTAATAGTGCCCGCCGCGCCAGAGCGGGTCGAGCTGAATGGCCTCAATCTGCACGGTGTTAAGGGCGATCTCGTCGGCGCTGGTAGCGGCCGGTGCCGCCAGAATTCCCAGACGCTGCGCGCGCTCCGGAAACATGATGCCCCACTCGAGGGCGTGCATGGCGCCCATGGATCCGCCGATCACGGCCGCCCAGGCGTCCACCTGGAGGTAATCAGTGAGCAACGCCTGCACGTTCACTTGATCGCGAATGGTGGTGAACGGAAAACGGGAGGCCCACTCATATCCATCGGGTGCCAGCGACGCCGGACCGGTGGTGCCCTGACAGCCGCCGAGAACATTGGGTGCCACGACGAACCAGCGGTCGGTGTCGATGTCTTTGCCCGGCCCGATGACGTCTTCCCACCAGCCGCTGGTCTTGTGGCCGCGACCGGCCGGACCCACCACGTGACTGTCGCCCGTCAGGGCATGCAAAATTAACACCGCGTTGTCGCGGGCATCGTTGAGGGTGCCCCAGGTTTCGTAGGCAACGCGGACGTGCGGCAGCGACTGCCCCGACTCAAAAGTGAACGCGCCGAGGTTGGCAAACTGGCGATCGCCGGGGGCGTCGCCCTCGCGCCACGCACCGGTTGCGGGCGGTTTGCCGGCAACCGAGCGGATTTGTTCGTCCGTGACAAAGCTCGAGGGGAGTCCGTCACCGATACTTTGCGAGTCCATTGCCTCAATCCTGCCGGAAATTGTGTCGGGGCGAGGGCGCGAGGGGTAATAAAGTGACTTGCGAACGCATCGTGCGCACTCGACCGAGTCGGGCGCTCCGCCGCAACGCGTGAAATGGATCTCGTGTGATGCGGAATATTTCGCCCGGTCGTCAACTATTGCAGCTCAGAACGGGTCAAGGTATGCCGAAAACAGCCACAGGAATGTCGGCGCCGGCGAGAAATCCCTTGGGCCTCCTTTTGGGGGCGACCGTCATTTCTGGGCTGGCCGGATATGTGGTGACCTGGCTGGCTTTCCGCTTTCTCGGTTCGGCACCGTACGAACAGTTCGCGGTGTTCTGGTCTGCCTTTTTTCTCCTTGCGGGGGCCTTTTCCGGAGTGCAGCAGGAATACTCGCGCGCCACCAGCACCCGTGCTCTGATGCCAAAGTCACAGCCGAAGAGCGCGCGTGCCGGTCTCTTTGCACTCGCCACCGCTCTCGTCATCATGCTCGTGGCCTTCGGTTCAAGCCCGGCATGGATGCCAGTGGTGTTTCAGGGCCCGTGGGTGTTGTGGGCCATGCCCTTCGCCCTGGGGATCGCGGCTTCGATTGTCATGTCTGCGACGGCCGGAAGCCTCTACGGAATAGGTTCCTGGAAAATCATCGCCGCACTCATTGCGGGGGAGGGAATTCTTCGTTTAGCGTTCATTGGCCTCGGCCTTGGGGCCGGCTGGCCCCTGTCCGTTCTCGCGTGGCTTGTGGTCATCCCGGGCCCTGTGTCCCTCGTGCTTCTTTCGCGAGTGCTCGTCCGCCGGTTGCGCGGCACCACCCAACTCGATGTCACCTATGCCGGACTGTCGTGGAACGTGTCACGCACGGTACTGGCGTCCTTCGCCACGGGAGTACTGGTGAGCGGTTTCCCCGTCGTACTCGGCGCAACATCACACGGGGAGCCGGCGACTACCCTCGGCGATCTCATTTTCATGATTACGCTCACCCGTGCTCCGCTCATCGTCACTGTGATGGCTCTCCAGAGCTTTCTCGTGGTTCAGTTTCGCAACCGCCGGCACGCGGCCACACGCCTGCTCCTGGGCATTTCCGGAACAATCGGGGGAGTTACGGTCGTGGCCTCGCTGCTGGCTTTCCTCGTGGGGGCGCCGGTGCTGGATCTGGTCGCCGGTCGCGTCGTGGTGCAGGACATCTGGCTGGTTGTGCTTCTCGTAGCGTCGTCCGGCATTGTCGCCATCTTGCAAGTGACCGGCGCCTATCTTCTTGCCGATTCGCACCATGCCGCGTATTCGACTGGCCTTGCCGTGGCCGCGGCGGCAACCGTGGGTCTCCTTCTGACACCCCTGGACCTGATTGCCCGCGTCGAGTTGTCACTTATCGTCGCCCCGCTGATCGGGCTCGTGACGCACGCAGCCTTTGGGCTCTACTTTCGACTCAGTCGACGTCAGACGAGGTGAGGTCGCGAAACGGCCTGCCGAGTGCGTGTCTGATCATGTCGGATTGCCCTTGGCGGTCTCTGTTGACGATTGCGCTGGGGAGCAGGGAGAGGGCCTCGAGTCGCGAAAAAACGTGAATCCGAGCTGATCGCGCTGCTTTATTCCATCCCTTCTCTGAGAGGCGGCGCGAAATCTCGTCGTAAAGCGTGCTCTCCTCGCGGAATTTTGATCCGTTCGTTCCCGTCATCGCAGAATACGAACTCTTGTGCCGGCGATAGAGAAATGCAGGTTCCGAGCTGACAGCGAATTCGTGCCCGGATTCCACGAGTTCGAGGATGAGCATGAGGTCCTGAACGACATTGAATTCTGAACGAAATCCGAGCGCTCTGAGGTCTTGTGTGCGCCACGCAAGCGCCGGAAAATAGGCCCAGTTTCCGCGCAGCAGGCTTCGGGCAAGTTTTTCGCCACTCAGCACGCCTTGTCCTTTTTTTAGGGGACGAATTAACGACTTGATGATTTCGGCCGGCCCGCGGCTTGGTCGGCCGTCGTGGTCAATGGTCCTCACGCCTGGTTGAAGAATGGAGGCCCGGGGAAACGACGTCACCATCCGCGTTATTTCCGCAACATAGTTGGGGAGGAGGGCGTCGTCGCAGCCAATGAAGGTGACATACTCCTGGCCGCTGAGCTCGAGGCACTTGTTAAAGTTCCGGCTCGGGCCGAGGTTTTCTTTGTTTCGCAGATAGGTGATGCGCTCGTCGCCGAGGGAAGACACCCATTTTCCCGGTTCGAGGTCCGGATAGACATCGTCGACAACCGTCAGACGCCAGTCGGGGCTGGTCTGTGCCAATACGCTCTCCACCGCAATGCGAAACTGTTCCGGGCTGCCGTAAAACGGCATCATGATTTCGAGCGTCACAGCGTCGAGCCTAGCGAAGGTTAACGACGCGACCCCGCCGTCTCGCGAGGAGAGGGCGGGGTCGCGTAGATGGAGGTGCTGAGGTCTAGCTCACCTTGGCGGCGGCTGCGAGAGCCGTCTCGAGGTCAGCAATCAGGTCATCCACGTTCTCGATGCCCACCGAGAGGCGCACCAGTCCGGGCGTGACCCCCGAGGTGAGCTGCTGCTCGGGCGTGAGCTGCGAGTGCGTGGTGGATGCGGGGTGAATGACAAGCGAGCGCACGTCACCGATGTTGGCCAGGTGGCTGAAGAGCGACAGGCTCTCGACGAACACCTTGCCGGCTTCGACGCCGCCCTTGATCTCGAACGAGACGATGGCGCCAACACCCTTGGGGGCGTATTTCTTGGCAGCCGCGTTCCAGGGGCTCGACTTGAGGCTCGCGTAGTTGACCGAGACAACTTCCTTACGCTTTTCAAGCCACTCGGCAACCTTCTTGGCATTCTCCACGTGGCGCTCGATGCGAATGCTGAGCGTCTCGATGCCCTGAATGATCTGCCACGCGCTGGCCGGAGCAATGGATGCACCAAGGTCACGCAACAACTGCACGCGGGCCTTGATGATGTAGGCGATGGGGTCGCCCAAAACTCCCGTGTAGCTGGCACCGTGGTACGAGGGGTCGGGCTCGGTGAGTCCGGGGAACTTCTCAACGTTCTTCGACCATTCGAACTTGCCGCCGTCGACGATGATTCCTCCGATGACCGTGCCGTGTCCGCCGAGGAACTTGGTGGCCGAGTGGATCACGATGTCGGCTCCGTGCTCGAAGGGGCGAATCAGGTAGGGCGTGGCGATGGTGTTGTCCACGATGAGCGGCAGGCCGTTCTTGTGTGCGACATCTGCAACGAGCTTGATGTCGAGCACGTTGACGCGGGGGTTACCGATGGTCTCGGCAAAGAAGAGCTTGGTGTTCGGGCGAACGGCGCGTGCCCACTCGTCCTTGTCGTCCTGGTTCTCGACGAACGTGACCTCAATGCCGAGCTTGGCAAGGGTGTACTTAAACAGGTTGTACGTGCCGCCGTAGATGGAGCTGGACGACACGATGTGGTCTCCGGCGCCAGCAATGTTAAGTACGGCGAAGGTCTCAGCGGCCTGACCCGAGGCAACCATGAGCGCAGCGGTTCCACCCTCGAGAGCGGCAACGCGCTGCTCAACGACTTCCTGGGTGGGGTTCATGATGCGTGTGTAAATGTTGCCGAACTCGGCGAGGGCAAACAAGTTCTTGGCGTGGTCTGCGCTGTTGAACACGTACGAAGTGGTCTGGTAGATCGGCACCGCGCGTGCGTTGGTGACGGGGTCGGGTGTTGCACCGGAGTGGACCTGCTTGGTCTCAAACTTCCAGTCGGCGGGGTTCGTGCTCATGGGTTTCTCCTTATGGGTTGTGAACGATTGTGATCTGTCAGGCAAGGTGGCCCGAAGACCTACGAACGAACCTACGGAAGCAACACTGCTCACTCAACGTGGGCGGTCACACGACGTAACACATCCCTCGTCGGCCGAGTCATCAGTCTCGGGTCGAGGGGGAAAGCGGGGGTCGCTACCCCTCGACGGCGTAAGAGGATGCCACGTAGCGCCGGTATAGCCGTGCGTATAGGCAGGGGACCGTCTTGAAGAGCAGCGCGGCGGATGCAATCGTGGGGTTCGCTCCGAAGCTATGAAAAATGTCGACAGCTCTGATGTGTGCACGGCACTCGGCCACGGTTTGCTTGACCAACAAGCGACGTTCCTCAGGAGCCGATGGTGCGTCACGAACGAGAGCGGTTTGCCCAATAAGGAGGGCGACGATTGTGCGTGCGCATCCGAGAGACGCGCGATATCGCCCGGTCGTGAGTGACTCCGGAAGGTGCGACATCATGTAGTCCCAGGCGACCTGAGTGTCCGCGAGTGAATAAACGTTGCCCCACGTGATCGATCCGCCCGTAACGAAGTACCGGATGCCCCTCTCGGCAATCGACACGACCCGTCGCGATTTCGAACACAGCACAATGTTCGTCATCATGTCTTCGAAGCGAATCGCACCCTTCGGGTACCCCAGATTGGAAAAGAGGCTTCGTCTCACGAGGCGGTCCCAAGGGAAGGGGCTGAGCCGGTCACTCATCGAGAGGCGCGTGGCTTCAGCCCCCGAAAAGTTGCCCACGGCGAGCGAGTGTTTGTCTTGTTCGGAGCCATCAGGAAGGACGACTGTCCGCCCACAAACGACCATGTCGACGTCATCCGAAAGTGCGCTCATGAGGTTCGCAAGATGCGATTCATACATTTCATCGTCCGCGTCACAGAACACCAGCCATTCGCCTGAGCTGCTGGCAATCCCAATATTTCTCGCTTCGGCCACACCCACGTTTGCCGGAAGGGTGTCTAACCGAACCCTCACGTCGGGGTTGGCGCTGAGATACGTGCGAACCGTTTCAGATGTCGCGTCGGTCGACCCGTCGTCGACAATCGTCAAAGTCCAATTCGCAAACGTTTGATTCTGAACGCTGCGAATGGCCCGGAGGATTGTTGCCTCGGCGTTAAAGGCAGGCATGACAACGCTGATTGCCCCGAGGTCGTTGTCGTTGCGCACGTGTATCCAATTCTGCAGGGGGTATTCCTCATGCTACCCACAGTCAGTGGCTACGCTGGTTCTATGGCTCAGGTGCGTCGGACGGTTCTGAACTCCCAGGGTGAGCGCGTTTCCGACCCGCGCAGTGCCGGAGAAGTAGCCTACGAGCGCTGGACGACGTTGCCCATGATCTTCCTGTCGTTCATCTTTTTGCTCGCCTACTCGGTGCTCATTCTTGACGACCTGATGTTCTCCAACATCATCACCATTGTGCTGGCGTATTTGTTGGTGAGCATCTGGGTCGTCTTCATCGTTGACTATTTTGTGCGGTTGAGTTTGGCCAGCAATCGACGGCAATTCGTTCGCAAGAACATTCTTGATATGACCTCGATGGTGATTCCCTTTATGCGCCCGTTTTTGCTGCTGGTCTACCTCAGACGGCTTAAGTGGTTTCGTGGCCGCACCGGTTCGTCGCTGCGCGCGCGCATCGTGGCCTATGCGGGATCGGCCGTGATCATGTTCATCTTCGTGATCTCTTTGGCCGTGTTCGCCGCGGAACGTCACGCCCCGGGCGCGAGCATCACAAATTACGGCGACGCCGTCTGGTGGGCCATGGAGACCATTTCCACGGTCGGGTACGGCGACATGGTCCCGGTGACTGTGCCCGGACGCATCTACGCCGTCGCATTGATGCTGGGCGGAATGGTGATTGTCGGTGCCACGACGGCGACGGTAATTTCTTACCTCACGGACAGAGTCCAGCAAGCACACAAACGCTCTGAGGAATCCCGCCATCATCACGAGTGACGATCTGCTCGCGCCGGTGCATGAGTCGTGGCGCGCGTGTCTGGCGGATCAGGGGAACGTGCTCGCCGACATCGTTGGATTTCTGAACGCCGAGCGCGCTGCGGGCCGGGAATTTCTCCCAGCGGTGCATCTCGTCATGCGAGCACTCTCGATCCCCGTGCCCGACGTTCGCGTGTTGATCCTGGGACAAGATCCGTACCCGACTCCCGGGCACGCCGCAGGGTTGGCCTTTTCGGTGACGGCCGAGGTCTCGCCCGTGCCCGCCAGCCTGCGCAACATCTTTGCTGAGTTGAGTGCCGACCTCGCGATGCCCCCACCACCTTCGGGAGATCTCACGCCGTGGACTGATCAGGGCGTGTTGTTGCTGAATCGCGTCCTCACGGTCAACCCAGGTGCTGCCGGTTCGCACCGTGGTCGTGGCTGGGAGGGCATCACCGCGGCGGTCGTGCGCGAACTGGTCCGTGCCTCCCCGGGATTCGTTGCTGTTCTCTGGGGTAACCCCGCCGCTCGGTTGTCGGCCGATCTCGGGACCGTGCCCGTGCTGAGATCGGCCCACCCAAGTCCGCTATCGGCCTATCGGGGCTTCTTCGGATCGCGGCCGTTTAGCTGGGCAAACCAGGAACTTGGTCGCCTGGGGCGTAACCCCATCGACTGGTCGCTTTAGGCCACAATCGACCGGAAGTAATCGATGGTCGAGTCGAGTCCTTCGTTTAGTTCGACCGTGGGAGTCCAATCCAATACGGCTGTGGCTTGGGCAATGTCGGGCTGACGTTGCTTGGGGTCATCCGAGGGGAGCGGAAGGTAATCAATCCTTGACGAGGATCCCGTTTTCGCCACAACGAGTTCGGCAAGCTGTTTGATGGTGAACTCGTTCGGGTTACCAACATTGAGAGGCCCAGTGACCTCATGCGCGGTATCCATGATCGCCATGAATCCACGAATGAGATCGTCGACGTAGCAAAAGCTGCGCGTCTGGGAACCGTCACCGTAAACGGTGATGTTTCCCCCCGTGAGTGCCTGAACAATGAAGTTGGAGACCACACGGCCATCGGCCGGGTCCATGCGCGGGCCGTACGTGTTGAAGATACGAACCACCTTGATGGGTAGATCGTGCTGACGCCGGTAGTCGAAGAACAGGGTTTCGGCGGCACGCTTGCCCTCGTCGTAGCAGCTCCGAATTCCGATGGGGTTGACGTTGCCCCAATATTCCTCGGATTGTGGGTGAACCGTGGGGTCGCCGTAGACCTCAGACGTTGACGCCTGCATGATGGGCACGTTGAGGCGCTTGGCCAAGCCCAGCATGTTGATGGCACCGAGCACGCTCGTCTTCGTGGTCTGCACGGGGTCCCGTTGGTAATGAATCGGCGAGGCGGGGCAGGCCAGGTTGTAGATGGCGTCCACCTCCACGAAGAGCGGAAAACTCACGTCGTGACGCAACAGCTCGAAGCGAGGATGTTGCAGCAGGTGGGCGATGTTGTCGCGCCGCCCGGTGTAGAAGTTATCGACGCAGAGCACCTCGTGTCCGGCCTCAATCAGGCGGTCACTCAGGTGCGAACCGAGAAATCCCGCACCACCGGTAATCAGGATGCGCTTAGCCAACGGTGGGACGTCCAATCGAGTGGTAGGTGACTCCCGCTTTTTCCATCGCGGGGAGGGTAAAGATGTTGCGACCATCAAAGATTGTCTTGCGCGCCAGTTTTGCGGCGAACATGCGTGGGTCGACAGCCGAGAACTCGGGCCATTCGGTCAAAATGAGCAAGACGTCAGCGCCCTCGAGGGCGGCCTCGGCAGTGTCCGTGTAAATCACCGATGGCAGGTGCGTGTAGTTCTGGAAGGCTTCGGTCGCCACGGGATCGAACGCCTGGATGCGAGCGGCCCGATTGACGAGACGCGACAAGAGGGTGACACTCGTTGCTTCGCGAACGTCATCGGTGTGTGGCTTGAACGCAAGGCCCCAGACCGCAACGGTGAGCGCCGAGACGTCGGGAAACTCACGTTCAAGCTTCTCCAGCAGGTAGGTTTTCTGGCTGGTGTTGACCTCTTCGACGGCTTCCAGAATGCGTAGTCCGCCCATACCGTTCGACTGAGCCGTGTGAATGAGAGCCTGCACGTCTTTGGGAAAACAGGAACCACCGTACCCGGCACCCGCGTTGAGGAACTTGGGTCCGATGCGAACGTCGCTTCCCATGCCGAGCTTGACGTCATCGATGTTGGCATCGAGCAGTTCGGCCAGGCGCGCGAGTTCATTCATAAAGCTGATGCGCGTGGCCAGCATGGCATTGGCCGCGTATTTGATGAGTTCCGCAGAGCGCACATCTGTGATGAGCATTCGGTCGGGGGAGTCCATGAGTCCGGCGTAAAGGGACGCCATCTTCTCGGCGCTCGCGGAATCGCTCACTCCCACCACGATTCGATCGGGGTGCATCAAGTCGTCAATGGCCGCGCCCTCTTTAAGGAACTCGGGATTAGATACCACCGAAACGGAATAGTCGACACCGCGGGCCGTGAGTTCCGCGGCGATGAGGTCACGAACCTGGTCGCCGGTGCCGACCGGCACGGTGCTCTTGTCAATCACGATCACGGGACGGGTGATGTGTGCGCCGATATTGCGGGCAGCCGTGTAGACGAAGGACACGTTGGCGGCTCCGTCTTCCGACTGAGGAGTGCCCACGGCAATCATCTGGTAGTCGCCGTGTTCGGTGGCCGCAGCAACGTCAGTAGTGAATGCGAGTCGCCCAGAACTGATTCCCCGAGCGACCACGTCGTCAAGACCTGGTTCGTAGATGGGGATTTCGCCGGCTTGCAGTTTTGCCACACGGGCAGCATCCACGTCGAGGCAGACGACGTGGTGACCGAGGTCTGCCAAGCAGGCGCCGGTGACCAATCCCACGTAACCTGTTCCGATGACGGTGACGTTGTGACTCACGGGTGTCCTTTGCGTGGAGAGGGTCGAGGAAAAAGCGTTCTCTGAAGTAGCGTAACTGTGTGCTCGAATCTGAATACCAGAAGCCACGCCAACTACCGGCGCACCTTCGCCGCCCCGAGAGTTCCGAGCCACCCTTTGCGTTCGAGATTCGACCCGCAGAACCGAACGACATCCCCGACGTCCGGGAGATTTACAACCACTACGTCAGTAACAGCGTAGTGACATTCGACGAGCGGCCCATGAGCATCAAGGCTTGGCGCGCGAAGTTTGCCTTCCTCAAGAAATTGGGGCATCCGATCTTGGTCGCAGTCTCGCCCAGCAATCAGGTCCTGGGTTACGCACTTGTGCAGCCGTGGCGCCCCAAGTCCGGATATCGGTTCACCGTGGAAGACGCCATCTACCTCCGCCCGGCCGCTACGCGAAAAGGTCTGGGGGCCGCGTTGCTGCGCGCGCTCGTGGACGCAAGCGAAGAGGCGGGGCTTCGCACCATGATTGCGGTCATTTCGGATTCGGGCGCCGAGGCGAGCATCAAGCTGCATCTTGAGTTGGGGTTTCAGGAGGTAGGACGCATGGGCGGCGTGGGTTACAAGTTCAACCGGTCTCTGGGAACCATCACGCTGCAGAAAACCCTGACGCCTAGTCGCCGGAAAAAATCGCCTGCTGACGCGTCGCAAAAGCCACGAACCCCTTTTTGGCGTCGTTCGACGCCATCAGGCGCATAAGTTCGGGCTGCAGGCGGGCGCGCGCTTCCGAGTGACCCGCTGCGCGAGCCAGCCGGGCATTGGCCAGGGTTGCGGCCACGGCCAGTGGCGCCGCCTGAGCGATGGACTGAGCCAGCGCGCGCGCGCGCGCGTCCACGTCCTCGGCCGCGCACGTCTCCTGAACGAGACCGATGCGGTGTGCCTCCACGTCGTCAAACGTCTCACCGGTCAACATCCAGCGCATAGCGTTGCCCCATCCGCAGCGCTCGGCAAAGCGCAGGGTGGCGCCGCCGAACGGCAGGATGCCCCGCTGCACCTCGAGCTGGGCAAAGCGCGTTCCGTGAGCGGCTACGGCGACATCGGCCGCCAGGATCAGTTCGATGCCGAGCGTGTAGCACGTGCCTTTCGCGGCAACAACGACAGGCTTTGCTACCTGCGCAGTGTGAATGCCCCAGGGATCGAGCCCGCCATCGGGCACGTAACTGAGGCCATCGGCCCCCATGTGCTTGCCCACGTCAGCCAGATCAAGACCCCCCGTGAAGTGGTCACCTTCGGCGGTCACGAGCCCCACTCTCATGTTGGGGTCACTGTTGAGGCGCCCAAAGGCAACGGCCAACTGCTGCAGGAGTTCCATGTCGGCAGCGTTTCGTTTGTCGGCCCGATTGAGTCGCATCTCGAGAACGTGCTCGTGTTCGGTGATGATGATGCGATCCATGGGGGCATCCCTTCGTCGGCTGCTTCGGAGCGTGTCCGATGTGATGCCTCTAGTCTTGCAGGTGACACCGGTGGTGTCTGCTGGTGAGTCGGCATCGTCAGTCGTGCTGGGTGACGATGTGCGGAGAGAGGTTTCGGTTCGACGCGTGAGGGTCATGATGTCTCGGGCAGTCGACGCTGTGCGCACGCGTCAGTTCTGGCAGCAGCAGTGGGTACTCGTGGCACTGGTAGCCATAGCGGTGGTCTACCTCGGAGCTGTCACGCTGATGCACACGTTGGCAACATCGCCCATCGATGAGTGGGTGTACCTCGACTACCTGTTCAAGATTCCCCAGCAGGGCCTTGTTTTTACTGGCGAGCTGGTGGGACCTGACACGCTCACTCTCATGTCCTGTCACGGGACGAGCCCGTTCGGTCCCATTGGTACGCCCTGTGGCGAGACACCGGTGCCGGCTGACTTCCCGAATCAGGGCTTGTCCACGGCCAGTCTCAACAGTCCGATTTACTTTTATGTCACCTTCGGCGTGGGCTGGCTCATTTCTCACGTGCTGCCCGTCGGTGAGATCACCGGATGGCGCCTGTCTTCGCTGGTGTGGGTCGTCGCGGGCATCGTCGTGTTCATTAAGCTCCTGCGGTCCTGGGGGGCGCGTGACCTCACCATCTTTGCCCTCGGTCTTGCTTTCGTCGCGTCACCGTTTGCGTGGTGGACGTTTACCTATGTGAGCACGGATGCTCCGCTCTTTCTGTCTGGTGCGTTGCTCTTTCTGCTGGCCACGCGGGTTGTTCGAGGCGAAGCTCCTGGGTGGGCCTTTGGTCTCGTGGCCGTTCTTGTCGTCCTCGTCAAGTCGGTCGCCATCGTTGGCGTCGCCGCGGCCGCCCTCTATCTGCTTGCTGAGTTCGTCTCCGATTGGCGCCGGCGTCGCCTGGCGTCCGAAAGCCGCCCTGTGGCATGGCGGCTTGTTTGGGTGGCTGGCGCGGCTGTCGCGTTTTCCCTCGCGAGTGCCTGGTTGTGGAATCGACTCACGGTTGTGCTGGCCATCAGCGCGCAAGGCCCGGACCAAGGAATCGCGACGCCTCTGAGTATTTCCGAACTTCT
Source organism: Actinomycetota bacterium (assembly GCA_947450345.1). Lineage (GTDB taxonomy): Bacteria > Actinomycetota > Actinomycetes > Actinomycetales > Microbacteriaceae > UBA963. The sequence goes on along the minus strand of CANFVD010000002.1, from coordinate 54,977 downwards.
CATGCAGATGACCAACTTTCTTCCGCAAGCACTCACGGCCAGTGCCATCAACGAATACACGCCCGCCTTTGCTTACGCACCGCTGGGCTGGTTGACGCTGGTTTGTGTCTTGGGCGCCGCCTTCGTTGCGACGCGGACCGATCGTTGGGTGCCGCTCGTCTCCTCGGTGGTCGCGGCTGGCGCCCTCGCCGCACCAGCGTTAGCCCTCATGCTGGTTGCATCGGTGGGCTTTTACTACCAAATCCCCTCTCGCTACGGTGCGGTGCTCCTCCCCGCCTTCTTGCTCTGCGGCGGGCTCATCCTGCGCAACCGGTGGGTCAACGGCGCCATCATCGCGTATGCCGTCAGCCTGCTGGGCCTCGGAATATGGCTGGCGGGTTACCTCGCGACGCTCGCCCCCTAAGGCCGCCGGCTTTCCCGAGCGCCACCGTGTGAGTGCCCTAGACTTGGACCATTCCGGCACGTCACGAGGACCGAAAGGGGCACTGATGAGTGCATCGCTCGCCGCGCGCACGTGGCTCATCGTTCCCCTGTATAACGAGTCCCAGGTGGTGCGCGAAGTCATTGCCGAGGCGCGGAAGACTTTCCCTCACATCGTATGCGTCGATGACGGCAGTTCCGACGATTCTGCGAATGAGGCACGACTGGGCGGTGCGGTGGTGGTTCAACACCCCATCAATCTCGGCCAGGGGGCCGCACTGCGGACCGGACTTGATTTTGCCCTGACGCAGAAGGGCGCCGACTTCTTTGTCACTTTCGACAGTGATGGCCAGCATTCGGTCGATGACGCCCTCGCCATGGTGACCAGACTCAGCAAGGGTGACCTCGACATCGTCGTGGGATCACGTTTTCTTGACAACAGAACCAAGCCCGGTTTTGTCAAAGTCGTCGTGCTCAAGCTGGCGGTGAAGTTTGAAAACATCATGACCGGTGTCAAGCTCACCGATGCCCACAACGGTTTGCGTGCCCTGTCGCGGAAAGCAGCCCAGGTGATCCGTATCGACCAGAACCGGATGGCGCACGCGTCTGAAATTGTTTCCGAAATCGGCCGAAACAAGCTGCGCTATGAAGAGATGCCGGTTCACCTTGTGTACACCGAGTACTCCAAGTCCAAAGGTCAATCGGTCTGGAACTCCGTGAACATTCTGAGCGATCTCTTCCTCAAGTAAGGAACCTCTATGGACTCTCAACTGTGGGTAAAGATCCTTCTGATCGCCGTCTTCGTGATTTTTGCGGTGATGCTCGTGCTGCCGGGAAGGGGTGCGCGACACCTTGCGGTGCGGCGCATCGCGTTGGTGCTCGTCTTCGCAGTGGCCATCGTGGCGATTGCGTACCCCGAACTGCTCAACTCGCTGGCCAATCTTGTGGGTGTGGGTCGTGGAACCGACTTGTTGCTCTATGGCATGGTCGTTGTGCTCATCGGCAACATCATCTCGACGACACGTCGCCACCGTCAGATGGAGCGTGAAGTGACCCAGCTGGCCCGCGCGCTTGCCCTCTCAGAGGCATCGCGTAACGAGAGTGGCTCTAGACCCCGCGGCTAGTTCCAGCTCATCAGCCGTGCGCCCACTCGAGGGACGTCACGATATACGAGGCCACGGGCATAGAGAGGGCCAGGCATCCGCCGTAGCCGATGATGATCCACGTGGCCCACTTGTTGCGTATTTGCAGAGCCACCATGAGGAGGAGTCCGATGCTCAGAATCGCAACGTAACGCGACCCCAACTGGAAATAGAAACCCTGGGTCAGGCGAATAACGGCGGCCAAGATAATGCCAAACGTCACCGTAGCGATAGCAATCGAAATTGTCAGTGCTCGATTTTCCGATTTGCGCGTGAGCCCCCAGAAGGCAGACAGGATTCCGGCAATCAGTATCCATCCCAGAGGAGCCGCCGCCAGCGCGGGCACGGGGATGGCATCGAACCCACCAGCGTCTGGCGTGGACAGTTTGTGGAGCAGGCTCGTTGGGCCGAAAGACACGATGAGGCGCATGGCTTCGAAAATCGTGAAGCGATAGTTGATGCCCTGAGCAGCCACCTCTGTTGACACGGCGAGCAGTGTGACGAGCCGTAGCCAGACAAACGCGAAGAGTGTTGCGGCGGCTATGTTGATTACGCCCCACATGGGCAACACCAGGTTTTTGCGTTGGAACATGGTGCGCCAGACCCGGCGTTGAGCGCCCGCGGCATCGCGTGCTCGAATAATCCACTCGACCACAAAGAGCAACGAGACGAGCATGACGCCCATAACAAAGGGGAATTTGAGCGCGACGGCGGCCACGCTGGCCACCAGGGTGGGCCATGCTCTCATCTCACCGCGCAGATACTTGATAGCGAAGTACAGCAGCATTCCACCCATGAGGAGTGCCGGCGCATCGGTACTGACATAGGAATATGTCCAGTAGCTGAAGGGTGAGCCAATGATGAGCATGCCCATCGCAAATTGCACCAAGTTGGGTACCTTGAAGAGCCGCAAGAGGGCAAGGAACATGAGAAGTCCGGCGACAAGCCACAACGAGTCTGCCCATCGCCACGAGGCGACGATATCGATGCCCGTCACAAAGTGCGCCGCATAGCCAATCAATGACGTAGGGATGAAGTACAGCGGGGTGTACGAATCGGCCGAACTTATTCCGGTGTAAGGGAACTGCATGCGATCGTAGGCGCCGTCGCATTTCAGATAAGAAATTCGACCCTGCAGGGCTTGGCCATCGCAGGCCAAGTAACCGAGAGCTTCCTGAGTCATTATCTCTCCGCGGTGAACCATGATCTGTGTCGGCACCTTTTGGAGATAGTCGAGGTACACCCACTCATCGATGGGTGACATTGCCTTGGAGTGACCGGAAATCGTCGTACCCATGGTGATTAGCGCGATGATCGTCAGCACAACGGGAACCCAGCGGAACTTCAGCCAGGCCCGAAAATTGCGAAGAGGTGGTGCCTTCTCTAAATCAACCTGCCCTAAGTTGCTGACGGTGACGGAGGGCGTTTTCGGGGTCATGGTGTCCTTGGGAGTCTCAGTGTCGGGATGAGTGGATGACGGGGGCAGAGAATCGCGGATTCTCTATCAGTAAGTGCGGATGAGGGGGAGCGCCTCGTGCAAGGCATCCTGCCACGAACGAATGGGAGAAAGCCCGTGACGTGCCCACGCGTCGTGACCCAAGACCGAGTAGGCGGGACGGGCAGCCGGACGCACGAAGGATGCCGAATCGGTGGGGTGAACGCGCTCGGGATCAAGACCTGCCTCGGCAAAGATCGCGCGCGCAAAACCACACCAGGTGGTTTCGCCCGACGACGTGCCATGGAAAATGCCGCTCGTGACGTCGGCATCGATGATGTCAATCAGTTTGTGAGCCAAGTCGCGCGTCCACGTGGGCTGACCGCGCTGGTCGTCGACAACGGTCAGCGTCTCGCGCTCGCCGGCGAGCCGCAGCATGGTCGACACAAAGTTGGGGCCGTGCTGACCATAGAGCCACGCCGTTCGCACGATGACGCTGCCGTGCGCGTGGGCTTCGAGGATGAGCTCTTCTCCCGCGGCCTTCGTGCGGCCGTAGGCGCCGAGGGGATCGCGCACGTCGTCTTCGCCGTAGGGGGAGGTTGCTTGGCCATTGAATACGTAGTCGGTCGACACGTGAATCAGCGTTGCGCCAGCGTTACACGCGGCCAACGCCAGGTTGTGCGCACCCTCCGCATTGATGGCAAAGGCTTCTGCTTCGTTTGTCTCGGCGTCGTCGACCGCTGTGTACGCCGCACAGTTAATCACGACGTCGTGTCCGGTGACGGCGCGGTGCACGGCGTCGAGGTCGAGAATGTCGAGTTGTGCCCGGGAGAGGGCGGTGAAGGGACGAGCACCGAGCACGTCCTGGACATCGCGTCCGAGCATGCCCGACGCGCCCGTGATGAGAATGCGCTTCACGACTAGCTCAGTGCGGCGCGAGCCTTGAGTGGCTCCCACCACTCGCGGTTGTCGCGGTACCACTGCACCACGTCGGCCAAGCCGTGTTCGAACGGCACCTGCGGCTGGTAGCCGAGCTCCGCGGAAATCTTGGAGATGTCGACCGAGTAGCGCAGGTCGTGGCCGAGGCGGTCAGCCACGCGATCGACGTAAGACCAATCCTTGCCCGTTGCGTCGAGAAGAAGCTGCGTCAGCTCCTTGTTGGTGAGCTCGGTTCCGCCACCGATGTTGTACACCTCACCCGCACGGCCCTTGTCGAGCACCATGGCGATCCCGCGACAGTGGTCGTCGACGTGCAGCCAGTCGCGGATGTTGTTGCCCTCGCCGTAGAGCGGAACGTGCTTGTCGTCGATGAGATTCGTGACAAACAGGGGAATGACCTTCTCAGGAAAGTGGAAGGGGCCATAGTTGTTGGAGCACCGCGTGATGGACACGTTGAGTCCGTGTGTGCGGTGGTAACTGCGGGCAAGGAGATCGCTACCGGCCTTCGAGGCCGAGTAGGGCGAGTTGGGTTCCAACGGACGATCCTCGGTCCAGGAACCTTCGGAAATCGAACCGTAGACCTCGTCGGTGGACACGTGCACGAAGCGCGGCAGGTTGTTGCGCAGCGCCGCATCGAGAAGTTGCTGTGTGCCCACCACATTGGTTTCGACAAACACCGTCGCGTCGCGCACGGAACGGTCGACGTGACTCTCGGCGGCGAAGTGCACCACGGCATCGAGGCCGGGAAAGAGTTGATCGAGCAGCGCGGCATCGCGAATGTCGCCCTGGACAAAGCGGTACCGAGGGGAGTCGGCGACCGAGATGAGATTCGCGAGGTTGCCCGAGTAGGTGAGTGCGTCGAGAACGACGACCTCGGCTCCTTCGAGACCCGGATAGGCGTCCTCAAGGGTGCGTCGGACAAAGTTGGAACCGATGAAACCGGCGCCTCCGGTGACAAGAATCTTCACGGGCCGTAGCCACCCTCTCTCTTGAGGCGAAATCGCCTGAAAACTTGTGGCACACCGCCTCGCAAAAGTATACCGGCGACCACATTGGTAGACTCACGCTCGTGGAATTCCGGGAACTGGGCGTGCGTCATTCATTCGAAGTCACCCCCAAAATCTTTGCCGACGATCGTGGACTCTTCACCGAATGGTTCCGTTCCGATCACCTCGAGAAGCACACCGGGAGAACTTTCGCCACGGTGCAAGCAAACCTGTCGCGGTCGCAGCGCGGCGTCGTGCGGGGCATTCACTTTGCCTCAGTTCCGCCGAGTCAGGCCAAGTTCGTCACCTGCGTCTCTGGCGCGGTCCTTGACTTCGTCGTCGACATCCGCGTGGGCTCGCCCACGTTCGGTCAGTGGGACTCTGTTCTTCTTGATGATGTGGACCGCAAGGGCATCTTCATCCCCGAGGGTTTGGGGCACGCTTTCGTGGCACTCACCGAAGATGCGGTCGTCTCTTATCTCGTCACGGCGCCCTTCAACGCCGAACGTGAGCACGGCATCGACCCCACCGACCCCGCCGTGGGACTGGCGTTCCCCGACGATCTCGGACCACTCAAGCTGTCGCCGAAAGACACCGACGCGCCCAGCCTGGCTCAGGCACACGAGATGGGGCTCCTTCCCACCTACGATGAGACCGTGGCCTACTACGAGCAGCTGCGGACGGGAGCCTAGAACGTGAAAGGCATCATTCTCGCCGGTGGCTCCGGTACACGCCTGTGGCCCATCACCAAGGGCATCTCCAAGCAGCTCATGCCCATCTACGACAAGCCCATGATCTACTACCCCTTGTCGACCCTCATGCTGGCGGGTATTCGCGACATCTTGATCATTACGACGCCCGAGTACAACGAACAGTTTCGCGCCCTGTTGGGTGACGGTTCCGATATGGGAATGTCATTGACCTATGCCATTCAGCCCTCGCCCGATGGCCTCGCGCAGGCCTTCATCATCGGCGAAGAGTTCGTGGGCAACGACAAGGTCGCACTCGTGCTGGGCGACAACATCTTTCACGGTGCCGGTCTGGGCAGTGCGCTTGCCCGCAATACCGAGGTTGACGGCGCCACGATTTTTGCCTACCAGGTCTCGAACCCCGAGGCGTACGGCGTCGTGGACTTCGACGAGAACAACCGTGCCCTGTCCATCGAGGAGAAGCCGGCCAACCCCAAGAGCAACTTTGCGGTGCCGGGCCTGTACTTCTACGACAACGATGTCCTCGAGATTGCCAAGGGAGTAAAGCCCAGTGCGCGCGGCGAGATTGAGATCAGCACCGTCAACGAGATTTACCTGCAGCGGGGCAAGCTTCAGGTTGAGGTCCTCGATCGCGGAACCGCGTGGCTGGATACGGGCACGTTCGAATCAATGATGCAGGCCTCGGAGTACGTGCGCGTTATCGAAGACCGCCAGGGATTCAAGATTGGCTGCATTGAGGAGATTGCCTGGCGTGCCGGCTGGATCGACTCGGCGGCTCTCGAGGCACTAGCCCGCCCTCTCCAGAAGAGCGGTTACGGTTCCTACCTCCTGTCTCTCCTCGGTCAGCGAGCGCTCTAGCCATGGCCGCTACACGTCGGGGCTCAGGCGCATCACACGAGTCGGCGCGCAGGTGGTCGCCCGTTGCCCTCGAGCGTTTTCGTGAACTCGAAGGTGCCACCTGGAGTACCCGCGAGCGTCGGCCCGGCGGACTGACTCTTCCCCTGTCCTCGCTGCGTGACGTGTTCGCTCACCGCGAGGTCCTGGCGCTCCTCGTTCGACGCGACCTCAAAGCGCGCTACAAAGACAGCGTCCTCGGAATGTTCTGGGTGCTCGCCAAGCCGCTGGTTCAGTTGGCGCTCTACTTTGTCGCCATCGGTTTGTTTCTGGGCGCCAGCCGCGGCATTCCTAACTTCGCCATCTACATCTTTACCGGGCTCACCATCTACGGCCTTTTCTCCGAAATTGTCTCGGGCGCAACCCAATCGGTCGTCAGCAACGGCGGGCTGATTAAGAAAGTTTACATTCCCCGGGAAATCTTCCCCATTGCTTCGACGGGCTCTGCTCTCATCAACTCGGGCATTCAGTTTGGCTTGCTCATTGTGGCCTCGCTGCTCAGCGGCGCGTTCAATTTTGCCCCTCAGGCGTTGTACATCATCCCGTCAATCATGTTGATTCTGGTTTACGCCGTCGCACTGGGAATTTTGCTCTCAGCGGTGAACGTGTATCTGCGCGACATGCAGTACCTCATCGAAGTGTTCCTCATGATCTTCATGTGGGCCTCGCCGATCATCTATTCGTGGGGCATGGTCGCAAAGATTCTCGGCCCCGGTATTTTGCTTGAGATCTACACAGACAACCCGTTGACTCTTGCCGTTCTGGGCATGCAGCAGGGATTCTGGCACGGCGACGCGCCCACGGATTACCCCGACCTGCTGTGGATGCGCATGGGTATTGCGTTCATTGTGGGCATCGTCCTGCTGGTGGTGTGCCAACGCACCTTCTCGCGTCTGGAAGGAGACTTCGCTCAGTCCCTGTAGGGCGACGAAGATGCCATGGCCAAAATCACCATCCCCGACGTTGTTCGCGTTGAGTCGATTGCCAAGAAGTTCATCCTGCGAAAGGACGACTCGCTCAAGGAGCGCATTGTCACGTTCGGGCGTCGTGGCCGGCAACATCGCGAAGAGTTCTGGGCTCTCAACGATGTCGATTTCTCGATTCAGGCGGGAACGACCGTTGGCCTGATTGGACACAACGGGTCCGGAAAATCCACGCTCCTGAAGATTATGGGCGGCATCATCACCCCCACCCGCGGTCGCGTGCAAACGCGGGGTCGCATCGCCGCGCTATTGGAACTCGGGGCCGGTTTTCACCCAGACCTGACGGGCAGGGAGAACGTGTTCCTGAATGCGGCCCTGCTGGGTCAGTCCAAGGCTGAAACCGAGGCGCGATTTGATGAGATCGTGGCCTTCTCTGGAATCGGCGACTTTATCGATACGCAGGTCAAGTTTTATTCGTCGGGCATGTTCGTGCGACTGGCGTTCTCAGTATCGATTCACGCTGAGCCCGATATTCTCCTCGTCGACGAGGTGCTCGCCGTGGGTGACGAATCATTCCAGCGTCAGTGTCTCGACAAGATCCGTGAGTTTCAAGAGCAGGGCAGAACAATCATCCTGGTGACGCACGGTCTGGCCCACGTGACGGAATTCTGTGACCGCGTTGTTCTCCTCGACCACGGAAAACTTGTCTTCGATGGCGACCCCAACGAGGGCGTGACCAAGTTCCGAGACCTCCTAGAAGAGCGGCGCCTGGCCCAGTTCTCGCTGTCCGGCGAGCCGGAACTCGACACGGGTTACGTGCACGACGTCGTCGTCGGATCCGTGCAAAACGGTCCCAGCACAAACTTCACGCCGGGAGAAGACCTGCGCGTCGCCATGCGCCTCGAACACCCCGATGGCATTCGCGACTGGAACGTTCGCCTGTCCCTTCTGAACCCGCAGGGCATCACCGCCATCTCGGCCAATACCGTGTCGCTTGACGTCACGCGGAAGCCCTTGACGGGAAGTCACTGGGTTGAATTCGTCTTCCCCGGAGCGCAGCTGGGCAACGGAACGTTTAATCTGTATCTGGCTCTCGACAGTGGCTCGACGACGCTGCAGGTTCTTCCTCGCGCGGCCACGATAACGGTTGCTCCCATCATGGGCGCGGGAGGTCTCGTCTTTACGCGGCCGAAGGTGCGGGTTAGTGCAGGTAAGTAGGTCTTCGGCATGACGGGATCCTCACCGGTGAACCCGCGGCGGACAGCGACCGACATCTCGGTTGCGCTCTGCACCTTCAACGGCGCCGAGTTCATCGAACAGCAGCTTGAGAGCATTCTCGCTCAGACGCTGCTGCCCACCGAGATTGTGCTGAGCGACGATGGGTCGACGGATCAGACGCTCGTGATCGCGCGCCGCGTGCTCGCAGCGAATCGGATGGCAGATCTGGGGATTTCCGTGACCGTCGAATCGCGCCGCGCGGCCCTGGGAGTGTCGGCGAATTTTGAGTCGGCACTGGCCCGCTGCACGCGCGATTTCATTGCGCTCTGCGATCAAGACGATGTGTGGCACCCCGACAAACTAGCCCGGCTCAGGGACGCCTGCGATGCTCCAGACGTCTTGATTGTTCATTCCGACGCGCGCATGGTCGATGGTTTGGGTGAGCCGCTACCCCACAGCCTCTTTGCCTCTCTGCGCGTGACCAGGGCGGAGTTTCAGGGCGAAGCTCGCGCCTCTGCGTTTACCACCCTCATGCGCCGAAACCTGGTGACAGGCGCCACAGCCATGGTTCGCCGGTCTGTGTTTGAGTGTGCCCGACCCTTTTCGGGGGAGTGGGTTCACGATTACTGGCTCACCATTGTGGCCAGCCTTCAGGGGCGAATCGTGGCGCTGCACGAACCCTTGATCGACTACCGCCAGCACGGGGGAAATCAGATTGGTGCCTCCCGGGTCACCCTCTCTTCCGCTCGAGTTCTCATCAAGCATCCGCTCCGCGCCCGCCACGAATCCGCTGTGGCACGTTTTTCCGAATTGGTGCGGCGGATTGACGAAGGAAGAATTCCAATTTCGGAAGCCAATCGAAAGGTTCTCGCCAAGAAACTTGCCTTCGAGAAGCGGCGAGCGGCTTTTCCAGTCGGCCGGAAGGCCCGCCTCCCTCACACGCTTCGCGAGCTCGTGCGTGGGCAGTATCACCGCTACGGACGCGGCATGATTGATTTCGTGCGTGACACCTGGTCGTCCTGACGTCGGTTCGCCGGAGGCCACACTCATCGTGGGCTGTCTAGACTTGTCCTGTGGCAGTTCTCGTTACCGGCGGAGCCGGATATATCGGCGCGCATGTTGTTCGTCTCTTGCGCGAACGAGGTGACGAGGTACTCATCGTCGATGACCTCGTCACGGGCATCGCTGACCGCAACCCCGGGGTGCCGCTCATCGAAATGGACTTGGCGCACACGTCATCCGTGGAGGAATTGGCCCAGCTCCTCACATCGCGGGGCGTGACGGCCGTGATTCACTTTGCCGCACGCAAGCAAGTCGGTGAGTCGGTTGCCAAGCCGGCGTGGTACTACAGCGAGAACGTGGGCGGATTGGCCAACGTGCTGCAGGCCATGGAGCGCGCGGGCGTGGCCCACCTCATCTTTAGTTCGTCGGCTGCTGTGTACGGCGACGCCCGGGGACTCGTGGCGGAATCGGCGGCTAAAGCGCCCACCAGTCCCTACGGCGAAACAAAGCTCGTCGGCGAATGGATGATCAACACGGCGGTCGGTGCCCAGCACCTTGATGCCGTGAGTCTGCGCTACTTCAACGTTGCCGGTGCGGGCTGGCCGGAACTCGGCGACAAGATGGCCCTCAATCTGGTGCCCATGGTTTTTGAACGCCTCGATCTCCACGAGTCGCCGCGCATCTTTGGTGACGATTACGACACTCCCGACGGGACGTGTATTCGTGACTATGTTCACGTGATGGATCTTGCGGAAGCCCACATTGCCGCTCTCGACTCGCTGTCGACGCAGATTCCGGCAAGCGGCCGACACCGCGTATTAAATGTGGGCACGGGCTCAGGAACGAGCGTGCGCGAAATGATCGATGTGATTCTCCGCGTTTCGGGGGCCCCGCAAACGGCGGAGGTTGTGGCGCGTCGCCCCGGGGACCCTGCCATGGTCACCGCACAGGTCTCGGCTATTGCCGAGCAACTCGGCTGGACGGCGTCGCGGTCCATCGAGGACATCGTGGAATCGGCGTGGGCGGCTCATCAACGGCGCTAGCACTTCGACACCGAAAGAATGGTGCCCCCGAGAGGATTCGAACCTCCGACCTTTGGTACCGGAAACCAGCGCTCTATCCCCTGAGCTACGGGGGCAGGGGTGGTGTTAAGGCTATCAGCCTCGGGTCGTGCTACTGAGCAGACAGGAAGTTGTTGAGCTGGGCCGTGATTCCCGAGATGTCTTCGGGACTCGCCACCTCGGGGCCGGCAATCGTGTACCAGTATCCGTTGCCGGTGTAGACCTGCACGACGCCACAACCCGCGACAGTGCCGAAATAACCGGGTTCAGAGCCCACCTCAATCGAAGAGAACGTTGCCGCGGACTGCTCCTGAAGGACCTGCGTGGAGATCGGCGTGAGGTGCGCAACGCTAATCGTCAACGCTGCCTGGCTCGACTGGTTGACGAAATTACACGTGGTGCCCTCCATGGCCTTCACGAGGTCCGCCGAACTGGCCGCCGCGGTGGCAGCCGAGTTGTCGAGCACGTAGTTGGGGTTGAAGCCGAAGATGACCTGATCCGGCATCAACTCGGCACAGTCCGCGGCAAAGGGGTAGTAGTCGCCGGCGGGCGTCGTTTCGGTGGGGCTAGGCGCGACGCTCTCCACGGCAGTGGGTTGCGGAGCCTGGGTGGGTTCGGGGGCAGCCGACTGACAGGCAGACAACAGGAGTGCGACTGTGGCAACGAGAGACGTGACCACAAGGGGATGTACACGTGAGTTCACATTTCTGACGCTACCTCGCCGAAGTGCCCGTGCGAAAGAGGTCCGCGCGTGTCGTAACTAGACTGTAATCTCGTGACCCCTGACGATCTGGCCCGCCATCTCTTCGAGTGTGTGAGTGCTGCCTGCGAGCGAATGGGGGCGCCCCTCGATTCACTGTCGGTAACCGACATTGTGATTGAGCGCCCCAAGAACCGTGACCACGGAGATTGGGCCTCGAGCGTGGCTCTCAAGGTGGCAAAACCGGCCGGCCTGAATCCCCGTGACCTCGCCGCCCAGGTGGCCGAAGACGTAGCACGCGTCGATGGCGTGGCACGCGCTGATGTGGCCGGACCTGGTTTTATCAACATCACGCTCGAGGCTGGCGCAGCTGGCGAGCTCGCCCGCACCATCGTGACGGCGGGCGCCGATTTCGGTAACGGTTCGCTGCACCGGGGCGTATCCATGAATCTCGAATTTGTCTCCGCCAACCCGACCGGCCCCATCCACATGGGTGGTACGCGCTGGGCGGCCGTGGGAGACAGCCTCGCGCGCATCCTGATTTCGCAGGGTGCCGATGTGACGCGCGAGTACTACTTCAACGACCACGGCGCGCAGATTGACCGTTTTGCGCGCAGCCTGCTGGCCGCTCACTTCGGCCGCCCAGCACCCGAAGACGGCTACGGCGGGGCGTACATCAGCGACATCGCCGCGCGGGTCACGGCCGCATATCAGCACGACCTCTCGGTGCTTCCGGACGACGAAGCACAAGAGGTCTTTCGCTCGCTCGGCGTGGAACTGATGTTCGGCGACATCAAGGCGAACCTGCATGAGTTCGGCGTGGACTTCGACGTGTACTTTCACGAGGACTCGCTGCACGAATCGCGGGCAGTTGATCGGGCGGTCGCTCGCTTGCGTGAACTCGGACACATCTTTGAGGAAGACGGAGCTGTCTGGCTGCGCACCACAGCCTTTGGCGACGACAAGGATCGCGTCATCATCAAGAGCGACGGAAACCCCGCCTATATCGCGGCCGACCTCGCCTACTACCTCGACAAGCGCGAACGCGGATTCGAGCGCAACATCATCATGCTCGGCGCCGATCACCACGGTTATGTGGCCCGCATGATGGCCATGTGCGCCGCGTTCGGTGACACCCCGGGCGAGAGCCTTGAGATTCTCATCGGTCAAATGGTGAATCTGGTCAAGGACGGCCAGCCGATGCGCATGAGCAAGCGTGCGGGAACCATTGTCACCCTCGATGACCTCGTTGAGGCGGTGGGCGTGGACGCGGCGCGCTACGCGCTCGTGCGGAGCTCAATCGATTCCAACCTCGATATTGACCTCGATCTGCTGCAGACCCAGTCCAACGACAACCCCGTTTTCTATGTGCAGTACGCGCACGCGCGAACCTGCGCCGTGGCACGCAACGCCGATGCTGCGCTCGTGCGCCGTGACGGCGGTTTTGCGCCCGAACTGCTCGTGCACGAAACAGAGTCTGTCTTGATTGCCGCCCTGCAGGACTTTCCCCGCGTAGTCAAGCAGGCCGCGGCGCTGCGGGAACCGCACCGCGTAGCCCGGTTTATTGAAGAGGTCGCGGGAAACTTCCATCGTTGGTACGGTGCCTGCCGAGTGCTTCCTCAGGGGGACGAGGAAGTTACTGACCTGCACCGAACGCGCCTGTGGCTCAATGACGCCACCGGCCAGGTGATTCGTAACGGACTCACCCTGCTCGGTGTCAGCGCCCCTGAGCGCATGTAGCCCCTACACTCTGAGAGAATTGAGCGACGACGTTCCGCCCGCGTAACATCGCCGCCCTAGTCACAAACGCTTAAGGAACGTGATCGCCATGGCCACAGCCCCGCGTGCATCCGCATCGTCGCGCGGCCAGAAGGTCGCGGCCTCCACGGCCGACGTGACGGTCGTCCTTGCCTTGTATAACGGGGGAGAGCTCACGCGTCTGGCCCTGGATTCCGTTGTCGGGCAGTCTCGGTCTCCGCGCGAACTCGTGATTGTGAACGACGGGTCCACCGACGGTTCCCAGGAGTTGGTATCGAAGTATGCCAAGGCTTATCGTGGCCCCGTCACGATCACGGTGGTGAACAAAGATAACGGCGGTCAAGGTTCGGCGCGGAACCTGGGCGCGTCGCGAGCCAAGACAGAGTATGTCGCTTTCATCGATCAAGACGACACGTGGCCGACGGATCACCTCGAGGTTCTGCTCGAGAGTTTCGATCGACGTCCCGACCTCGGTTGGGTGTACTCCGATTTTTGTCAGATTGATGCCGACGGTCGGATGCTGCGCCGCGGCTACCTTGGTGGCACGGGATATACAGCACCGGCCAGCAGCATTTTTGCGATGCTCGCTCAGGACTTGATGATGTTGCCCTCGGCCACTCTCATGCGCTCGCGCGCCTTCGCAGCCACCGGCGGCTTCGACACTCGCTTTCGCGGTTACGAGGATGACGACCTCTTCCTGCGCATGTTTTACGCGGGCTGGTCGTTCCGATACGAGCCACGACCCGTTACCAACTACCGAATTCACGCCGACAACTCGTCGCGGCAGTCCACCTTCCTGCACTCTCGCTTGCGCTTCTTCAACAAGTATCAAGACGAGTTCTTCCCGCCGGGCAGCGAGTATCACGAGGACTTCCGGGGCGCCATCGGCGGTCGTATGACCCGGTCTTTCCTGCTCGACGCTGTCGCGTTGCGGGGCCCACACGTGCCCGCCGACTACAAGATGGAACTGCGCAAGGTGGCCAAGACGATTCTGGCCAACCTGGGTTGGACCATGAAGCGTCGTGTCATCATGACCGTGGTGCGCAATCCCTCTCTTGTACCCGCGCTGCTCAAAGTCTGGGGACGCGTGAACAAGACGGCGCGCGCCAACCGCGGCCGCGTCTTTTAGGGGGCGTCGTGACGCGACATGCACTAGCCCCCGAATGGCTGACGCCACCGGCCGACGCTAACGACCTTGTACCCGGTCTGTGGTCAGAGTCTGTGGAGCGCAACCCCGACGGTGTGCTGTGTGTCGGCGGCGTCGCGGTGACGGATCTCGTGCGGGACTTCGGCACTCCGCTCTATGTGATCGATGAAGCGGAGGCCCGCGACCGCGCGGCGCGCATCCGGACCGTTTTTTCTGAGGCCTTTGCGACCATCGGATCGGGCGTGACGGTCTACTACGCCGGTAAGGCATTTCTCTCCACCGAGGTCGCACGCTGGATGCACGCAGCCGGGTTACGCATCGACGTGGCCAGTGGCGGAGAGCTGGCGGTGGCGCTCGCCGCCGAAGTACCGGGTGAACTCATCGGATTGCACGGAAACAACAAGTCTGTTGCCGAAATCGAGCGGGCCGTGGCGGCTCGGGTGGGCACTATCGTCATCGACTCGGCCGTTGAAGTTGAGCGTGTGGCCACAGCGGCGGCGGCGGCCGGCATTGTGCAGCGCGTGCGGCTTCGGGTCAACAGTGGTGTGCACGCGCACACTCACGAGTTCCTCGCCACGGCACACGATGATCAAAAATTCGGAACGTCACTGAGTGGGGCCCCGAGCCTCGTCGCAGCCATTCGGGCTCACGAATCCCTGGAATTTGTTGGCCTGCACTGCCACATCGGTTCGCAGATTTTTGAGTCCGGAGGATTCCTCGAATCGGCCCGGCGGCTCCTGACCCTTCACGCGGAGCTGTTAGTCGACGGTCCCGTTCCCGAACTGAACCTCGGTGGCGGATTTGGCATCGCGTACACGTCGGCCGATTGCCCGACCGACATCCACATCATTGCCACGGAGATGGCGCGCGTGGTCGAGGAAACCTGTCGCAGTCTGAGCATTGAGGTTCCGCACATCTGCATCGAACCCGGCCGCTGGATCGTGGGAACCGCGGGGCTCACGCTGTACACCGTCGGAACGACCAAGAGCGTGTCGGTGGAGACGCCCGACGGCAGCGTTGCCCAACGCCTCTACGTGAGCGTTGACGGCGGGATGAGCGACAACGCGCGACCGTCGCTCTACGGGGCCAACTATGCGGTGCGCATTGCGTCACGCACATCGAGTGCCGAGCCCGCTCTCGTTCGTGTGGCCGGTAAGCACTGTGAGTCGGGAGATATTCTGGTGAATGCCGATTATCTTCCCGGTGATGTGACGGTGGACGACGTTGTGGCCATTCCGGCGACAGGTGCCTACTGCTTCTCGCTGGCGAGTAATTACAACTACCTCGCGAGACCCGCCGTGGTAGCCGTGTTGGCGGGTCGGGCGCGTGTGATTGTGCGTGGCGAAACCGAACACGACCTGCTGGCGCGCGACGCCGGAATCGAGAGGACCACCGCATGATCGAGTACCGCAGTCTTCGTGTCGCACTCTTGGGCGGCGGTACGGTGGGCGCCAGCGTTGCCCGCCGGTTGATTGACCACGCCGACGAACTGGCGGCGCGCGTCGGTGCACGTCTGGATCTGATCGGCGTTGCGGTGCGCGACCTCTCTGCCACCCGCATGCCAGAGATTCCCTCCCACCTGCTCACAACGGATGCTGAGTCGTTGATTCTGGGCGCCGACATCGTCATTGAGGTGATGGGGGGCATCGAGCCGGCCCGGACCTACATCACACAGGCACTGCAATCCGGGGCGGACGTTGTCACAGCGAACAAGGCTTTGCTCGCTCACCACGGAACCGAACTCTTCGACCTGGCCGAACAGCTGGGGGCTCAGCTGTACTACGAGGCTGCGGTGGCGGGCGCCATTCCGATTATTCGACCGCTCCGCGACAGCCTCGCGGGCGACAACGTGACCCGCATCATGGGCATCGTGAACGGAACGACGAACTACATTCTCGATCGCATGGACACTGAGGGTTCCTCGTTCGACGAGGCCCTTGCGGTGGCCACCGAGCTGGGTTACGCCGAGGCGGACCCCACGGCTGATGTCGACGCCTTCGACGCCGCGCAAAAGGCCGCCATCCTCGCGAGCCTCGCGTTTCACACCACCATCGATCTCGCATCGGTTTATCGCGAAGGTATCCGCGGTGTGAGCGGTGAGGTCATCGCGTTGGCGAGCAAAGCCGGATACGCCATCAAGCTGCTTGCCATCGCCGAGCGAATCGACGATTCCACCAACGGAACTGACGGTGTCTCCGTTCGGGTCTATCCGGCCCTCATTTCGCGGTCGCACCCGCTCGCCACGGTGCGCGGTGCCAACAACGCCGTGTTCGTTGAGGCCGAGGGTGCCGGCTCGCTCATGTTCTACGGTGCCGGTGCCGGTGGCCCCGAAACCGCCTCGGCGGTGCTGGGCGATCTTGTCTCGGCAGCCCGTCGCCACGTGATTGGCGGTCCCGGTCTGGCCGAATCGACCCACGCCAACCTCGCCATGCTCCCCGTCTCGGCCATCACCACGCGCTACCACGTCACCCTCGAGGTTGCCGATGAGCCGGGTGTGCTCGCCTCTATTGCTTCGGTCTTTGCCGATCACAGCGTTTCGGTCGAATTGGTGGAGCAGGGTCTCTTCACGCTCGAGGGCAGTGCGGCGTCGAAGGGTCAAACGGCTACGCTGGTCATTGGAACGCATCGGGCCCGAGAGTCTGATTTGGCGGCTACCGTCGCCGACTTAGCAAAGCTAAAAGCCGTGACTTCGGTCACGTCCGTCCTAAGAATTGAGGGAGCCTAAATGGCCAAGCAGTGGCGCGGAGTCTTGCACGAGTACGCCGACCGTCTCGATGTGAGCGCGGCAACGCCCATCATTTCTTTGGGCGAGGGCGGAACGCCACTCATCCCTGCGCCCGCACTCTCGGCGCGCACGGGCGCGAAGGTGTTCATCAAGTACGAGGGAATGAACCCCACGGGTTCCTTCAAAGACCGCGGCATGACGATGGCGATTTCGAAGGCCGTCGAGCACGGGGCTCAGGCCGTCATCTGTGCGTCAACGGGAAACACCAGCGCCTCTGCGGCGGCCTACGCCGCACACGCGGGAATCACCGCAGCCGTCCTGGTGCCCGAGGGCAAGATTTCGATGGGCAAGCTCTCACAGGCGGTTGCTCACAACGGTCAGCTCCTCCAGGTGCAGGGCAATTTCGATGACTGCCTCGACATTGCCCGTGACCTCGCAGCCAACTACCCGGTGCACCTCGTGAACTCCGTCAACAACGATCGCATCGAGGGTCAGAAGACCGCCGCCTATGAGGTCGTTGAGGTTCTCGAAGATGCCCCCGACTTCCACATTCTCCCCGTGGGCAACGCGGGCAACTACACGGCGTACTCGCGCGGATACACCGAAGAGCTGGCACGCGGCGCCACCACCAAGATGCCCCGCATGTTTGGTTTTCAGGCGTCCGGTAGCGCCCCCATCGTGCTCGGCCACGTCGTGAAGAGCCCCGAGACCTTGGCCAGTGCCATTCGCATCGGTAACCCGGCGTCGTGGGAACTGGCGCTGGCCGCCCGCGAACAGACCAACGGATACTTTGGCGCGATTGACGACGAAACGATCTTGGCCGCTCAACGCATTCTGTCGGCAGAGGTGGGTATCTTCGTTGAGCCCGCATCCGCCATTTCCGTAGCCGGTCTGCTCGAGCGGGCTGAGGCGGGCGAAATCCCCAAGGGCGCTGTTGTCGTACTCACGGTCACCGGACACGGCCTCAAGGACCCTCAGTGGGCGCTGCGTCGCGCCGATGGCTCTGAGGTCACGCCCACCTCGGTGCCGGTCGATGTTCCGACAATCGCCGATGTTCTTGGCCTGGTCGCGGGCGGACTGAAGTAGTGGCCCTCGAGGGTCGCCGCGTCACGGTTCGGGTCCCCGCCACGTCGGCCAACCTCGGACCCGGATTCGACACGCTGGGCCTTGCCCTCGGGTTTTACGACGAACTTGAGGTGAGCGTCCGGTCGACGCCCGGCGCGACAGTTCAGATTGTCGGCGTGGGAGAGGGCACGGTTCCGACCGACGAGACCAACCTCATCGTCCGCTCGATGGCGTACGCGTTCGACAAACTGGGCCAGAAGATGCCGGGCGTCGACCTCATCGCGCGTAACAACATCCCGCACGGGCGCGGCATGGGTTCGTCGGGCGCGGCCATTGTCTCCGGAATCATGGCGGCCAAGGGTCTCCTTGCCGGAGTCGTAGACGTGACCGAAGATCAGCTCCTGCAGTTCGCCACGGACCTCGAGGGGCACCCCGACAACGTTGCCCCGGCCCTTTTTGGCGGCCTCACCATCGCCTGGACCACGCCATCCGGTCCTCGATCAAAGAAACTCATGGTGCACCGCGGGGTGTCGCCACTGGTGCTCGTTCCGGAGTTCACCATGTCTACCGAGCTCGCTCGCTCGCTGCAGCCCGCGAGCGTGCCCCACGAGGACGCGATTTTCAATGTCTCGCGTTCGGCACTGCTCATTGCCGCGCTCACGCAGAGCCCTGAGCTGCTGTGGGAAGCCACCGAAGACAAACTTCACCAGAACTATCGTGCCGAGGCCATGCCCGAAACCAGCATGCTGATTCGGGAGCTGCGAGCCGCCGGTTTCGCTGCCGTGGTTTCCGGTGCCGGCCCCAGCATCCTAGTTCTGTGCAGCGATCCGAGCGCGCGCCTTCGCGCCGCTGAACTCGTTGCACAGAAGCAAGAAACACCCTGGCACCCGCACATGCTGGCCGTCGATTTTCGCGGTGCCACAGTTACCCCGTCGGCCTAGGTTCCCACCTGTTCGCCTGACGACACAGAAGCGTTAGCGCCTCGACTCCAGCCAGAGTCGCAGGTTGAGTCCGGTGCGCAGTACCAGTCGGATCGGCGCCCACCGGGCACCCGGGTACTTGGTCGCAATGAACGTCTTGGCGCTCTCGTGATGGGCGGTCAGCATCGCCCTCTTGTTCACCCGGGTGGTCTCCCCACCGATGTGCGTCACCAGAGCCCCAGGAACATACACGTTGCGCAGGCCCGCCCGCCCTGCTCGGTAGCCCAGATCGACATCTTCGAAATACATGAAGTAGCGTTCGTCAAAACCGCCGAGTCGATCAAATGTTGACCGACGCATCATCAGGCACGCACCCGAAAGCCATCCCGCGTCGACGTTGACATCACTGCGAAACGCGTCCGAATGGTAGCGGCGGGTCCAGGGGTTGCCGGGCCACACGCGAGAGAAGAGGCCGTGCCCGGCGCCCGTGCGGATGGAGGGGATGGCGCGGGCGGACGGATAAACGCTGCCGTCCGCGTTGCGAATCCGAGGCCCCACAATACCAACGGCGTGATCGGCCAGGAGGCTGGCACGCAACAGGGAAACGCTTTCCGTGGTCAGCGTCACATCGGGGTTACTGATGAGCACAACGCTGCACGCGGCGGGCAGAGCTGCCACACCCGCGTTGGCTGCGGCGCCGTAGCCCGCGTTGCGGTCGAGTTGCACCACGCGTGCGCCAAATTTCTTGGCAAGGCCCTGTGTCACCGCGATGTCATCAGAGGCGTTGTCCGCAATCACCACGTGAGAGGAGGCGCCGGAAGAAGCCCTACGCAGCGAAGCGACGGCACCCGACAGAAACTCGCCCAACTGGGCGCTGGAGTTGTAGCTGACGGTCACAATGCCGACATCCGCCGGCAAGGCGAGCGTTGTTCGAGACGGTTTAGCTGTGGTCACGCGACGGCACTCCTTAGGATGCCAGCCTAACAACGTGCGCTCGACCTGTTAGGCTGGGGGAAGGATGCGCCGACCTCGAGGTTGGCCCACCTGATTCCTCAGTGAGATTCTGTCTCGCTGTCTCCCTCGCATTTCCCCCATTACGCAGGCCCATACGGGTCGTGTGCGTGTGGCGTGGGCAAGTGCGGACAAAACAATAAGGAGTACCTGTGTCTGACACAACCGACAACACTGCCGCTCATTCTGCGGCTTCCGAAGAAAAAGCCCCGCGCCGCCGTGCGCCGCGTCGGGCAACAACCACCGAGCCCGTGGCCACTGCCGAGGCGGTCAAGGCCACGGCAACCGTGACCGGTGCCGATTCGGACCGCGCTTCGGGTGATTCGGAGGCAACCGAGGCTCCGCGCCGCGGCCGCGGCCGTGGCAAGAAGGCCGACGCCGACGCCGACGCCACCACGGAGTCCAGCAGCGATTCTGCTGCCGAGGCACCCTCATCGTCTCGCTCGCGCGCGTCGAACGGTGAGTCTGACGCGTCTGCCGGCGACGGCGGCGAAGGCGCATCGGCCGAGCGCCCCGCGCGTAGCCGAAGCCGAAGCCGCAGCCGAAATGGCAACGCGAACGGTAACGGCAATTCAAACAACAACGGACCCAGTGGCGATGGCGATGCCGACGGCGACGGTTCGATGGATCGTTCCAACCGCAATCGTCAGCGTGATCGTCGTCGAGGTCGCATCAGCAACGAAGAGATTGAGCCCGAGATTCTCGAAGACGACGTGCTGCTGCCCATCGGCGGCATCCTCGATGTTCTCGACAACTACGCCTTCGTGCGCACGGCGGGGTACCTGCCCGGAGCCAACGACGTGTATGTCTCGCTCGGCCAGGTCAAGAAGTACAACCTGCGACGCGGCGACGCCATCGTGGGCTCAATCAAGCAGCCCCGCGACGGTGAAAACTTTGGGCGTCAGAAGTTCAACGCCCTCGTGCGCATCGACAGCATCAACGGCCAGTCGATCGACGAGGCCGCGACGCGCGCCGACTTTGGCACGCTCACGCCGCTCTGTCCGCAGGAACGCTTGCGCCTCGAGACCACTGCAGATCGCCTGACGGGTCGCGTGATCGACGTCGTCTCTCCCGTGGGCAAGGGCCAGCGCGGCCTCGTTGTGGGCGCACCCTCATCGGGCAAGTCGTCTCTGCTCCTCCAGGTGGCTGAGGCCGTCTCGACCAACAACCCCGAGGTTCACCTCATGGTTGTGCTCGTGGATGCCCGACCCGAAGAGGTGACCGACGCCGAGCGCACGGTCAAGGGTGAGGTCATCGCCTCGACCTTCGACCGTCCGGCAGAAGACCACACGATGGTTGCCGAACTCGCCGTGGAGCGCGCTAAGCGCCTCGTGGAGCTGGGCCAAGACGTCGTGGTGCTGCTGGATTCCCTGTCCGCTCTGGGTCGTGCCTACACAGTGTCGGCGCAGACCGCGTCGCGCTCGGCACACGTCGGCGTCGATGCGTCAGCGCTGTACCCGGCCAAGAAGTTCTTTGGTTCCGCGCGCAACATCGAAAATGGCGGATCACTCACCATCATCGCTTCGGCCGTGACCGAGACGGGCTCCGCAATTGACGCGGCCATCCTCGATGAGTTCGAAGACAACGCCAACCTGGAACTTCGTCTGTCGCGCACCATCGCCGACCAGCGCATCTTCCCCGCCGTTGACGTGACCGCTTCGGGAACCCGTCGTGAAGACCTGCTTCTTGGTGACGACGAAGTCGCGCTCACCTGGAAGTTGCGTCGGGGCTTGGCCCACGGCGGAGCCCGCGCAGCACTCGACTACGTGCTGGGCAAGCTCACCGAGACCTCGACCAACGTTGAGTTCCTCATGCAGGTTCAGCGCGACGCTTCGCTCGACGAAAAGTCGGGCGCGGGAAACTAACGTGATCGATTCGGTCAACGTTCTGCTCGACGAGCACGCCGAGATCCAGACTCAACTGTCGGATCCGGCCGTGCACGCCGATGCGGCGCGTGCCAAGAAACTCAATCGCCGCTACGCCGAGTTGAGCCAGATCAAGGCCGCCCACGAGGGTCTTCTTGCCATGCAGGAAGACCTGGTCGCGGCCCGCGAGTTGGCCAAGGAAGACGATGCCTTTGCCGCCGAGGTGACTTCTCTTGAGGAGTCGCTCCCGGCCGCTCAGGAACGGTTGCGACGTCTGCTGATTCCGCGCGACCCCGATGACGGTCGCGATGTCATTATGGAAATCAAGGCGGGTGAGGGTGGTGCCGAGAGCGCGCTTTTTGCCGCGGATCTCCTGCGCATGTACCTGCACTACGCCGAGTCCAAGGGCTGGAAGACCGAAATCCTCGATCGCACCGAGTCCGACTTGGGCGGCTACAAGGACGTTCAGATCGCCATCAAGGGAAACTCACCCGACCCGGCCCAGGGCGTGTGGGCGCACCTCAAGTACGAGGGCGGTGTGCACCGCGTTCAGCGCGTTCCGGCCACCGAGTCGCAGGGGCGCATTCACACCTCGGCCGCGGGTGTGCTCGTGTTCCCCGAGGTCGATGAGCCCGAAGAGGTGGAGATCAGCCAGAACGATCTCAAGATCGACGTGTATCGCTCCAGCGGTCCCGGCGGTCAGAGCGTGAACACCACCGACTCTGCTGTGCGCATCACACACCTTCCCACCGGAATCGTGGTCTCGATGCAGAATGAGAAATCTCAGCTGCAGAACCGCGAGGCCGGCATGCGCGTTCTTCGCGCCCGCATTCTGGCGAAGCAGCAGGAAGACGCCGCCGCCGAGGCGAGCGCCGCCCGGAAGACACAGATTCGAACGGTTGACCGTTCCGAGCGCATTCGCACCTACAACTTCCCCGAGAATCGCATCGCCGATCACCGCACGGGTTACAAGTCCTACAACCTTGACCAGGTCATGGACGGTGCTCTCGCGCCCGTCGTCGAGTCGTGCATCGCGGCCGACGAGGAGTCGCGTCTCGCCGCACTCAGCGAGTAGGTTCGTGACCGTGGACCCCATCCTTTTTTCCCGCCCGTTCCACTCGCCCGCTGAGATTGAGAATGTGGCGGCGGTTCTGGCCACGGACCACGTTCACGGCGACGGCCCCTTTACCGCGTCGGCTTCCGCGAGGTTGCGTGACATGACGGGTGCGGCGCACGCACTGCTCACCACGTCGGGAACCCACGCCCTCGAGATGGCGGTTCGCCTCGTGGGTGTGCGTCCGGGTGACGAGGTCATTGTGCCGAGCTTCACCTTCTCTTCCGGTGCCACGGCCATCGTGGCCGCCGGTGCTACACCGGTCTTCGTCGACATGGATCCTGCCACCGGCAACATCGCTGTCGATCAGATCGAGGCAGCCATCACCGACCGAACCCGCGCCATTGAGGTGATGCACTACGGCGGCGTCCCCGTCGACATGGCCGGAGTATTAGCCGTAGCCGCCGCCCACAATCTGCGCGTGATTGAAGACAACGCTCACGGTCTGGGCGTGGCAACGCCTGCGGGCGTGCTCGGCACGCTCGGCGATGTGGGCATCCAAAGTTTTCACGACACCAAGAACGTGCACTGTGGCGAAGGCGGTGCCGTGCTTTTTGGCACCGACGCCCTGACTGAACCCGCCGAGGTGATGCGCGAGAAGGGCACCAACCGCTCCAAGTTCCTGCGCGGTCAGGTCGACAAGTACACCTGGATCGATTGGGGTTCGAGCTACCTGCCCTCCGAACTCAACGCGGCCGTCCTCGACGCACAACTGGCGTCGTTCGACACCATTCAGGCTGCCCGCTTCGGCGTGTGGAATGCCTACCGCGAGGAGCTCGCCGAATGGGCGAGTGTCAACGACGTGGTGTTGATGGATCCCCCCGGGGGAGTGCACGCGGCTCACGTCTTCTGGCTCCTGCTCCCGTCGCCCGAACGACGCGATGAGGTGCTCGAGCGCATGCGCGCCGGGGGCGTCCAGGCCATTTTCCACTACGTTCCCCTGCACTCGAGCCCCGCCGGCATCACCTACGGCCGCACCTCGGGAGCCATGAAAAACACCGACGACTTTGCCGCCCGACAACTGCGCCTGCCCCTCTGGGCGGGTATGTCAGAAGCCGACATCGCGCGGGTCATCGCTACGCTTAAGAAGTCCTGAGGCCGCGCACGATTTCGGCCCCCATCGCCCGGAAGGTGTCATGTCAGTTTTCTCCCGGGCCGTGAGCACCCTCCGCGACGAGGGCCTGGCGTCAACAGCCTGGCGAGTGGGCAAGTGGATGAGCTCGCGCGGCAATCCCTTTACCGAAAAGCCCCTGCAGTCGGTTTTTCGCCAGGATGTGATTGCCGCCGACTGGACGCGGCCCCGAACGTTTTCTGCTCAGCCGCGGGTCACACCGGGTGGCAAGCCCCAGATCGCGTGGGTGATTTCTCCTCCCGGGCGCTCGAGCGGTGGCCATCAGAACGCTTTCCGATTCATGCGCTATCTCGAAGAGGCCGGCTACGAGCTCACGATATTCCTTTACTCGGCCACGAAATACCCCAAGGTGAGCGTAGCGGGCGTCACCCAGATGTTGGCGGGCAATACCGGCTATCCGCCACTCGACGCGACGTTCCGCGTCTATGACCCTGAGACCGGCGTTGAGGGCGACTTCGACGTGGTCGTTGCGTCCGACTGGGCCACCGCCTACGCCGCCTGGCGCTACGAACGCAATGTGCCCCGCATTTATTGGGTGCAGGATTTCGAACCGTACTTCTTCCCGCAGAGTCCCGACTATGTGGTGGCCGAGAACTCCTATCGCCTCGGCCTCCACGGCATCACCGTTGGTCCCTGGTTGGCCAACAAACTGAGGCGCGACTACGGCATGACCTGCGACTCCTACGAGTACGCGGCCGATGCCTCGGTGTACACGCGCACCAACGACGAACGACGCACCGAAATCATGTTTTACGCGCGCCCTTCCACCGGTCGACGCGGCACGGAGTTCGGACTGTTGGTTCTCGAAGAATTGCACCGACGCCGCCCCGACATCACCATCAACATCGCGGGGTGGGACATGTCAAAAGCCGGCTTGACCTTTCCGTTCGTCAACCACGGAACGCTCGGTGTGGCAGACCTGCCTCCGCTCTATAACCGCTGCGCGGCCATGCTTACCATCTCGCTCACCTGTGCCTCGCTGGTTCCGTTCGAGAACATCGCGTGCGGCACGATCCCCATCGTGAACGACGGCGAGAACACGAGGCAGAGCTTGCGCGACGACAAGCGGATTTCCTTCGTGCCCCTCTCGGTGGGGGCGATGGTGGATTCGCTGATCGACGCCGTCGACCGTCCCGATCAGATCGCCAACTCGCGAAAGCTGGCGAAATCGATGGTGGGCAGCAGTTGGTCGGAGGCCGGCGACGTCGTGGTCGAGGTGTTCAACAAAGTTCTCACGCCCAAGAAACGCGGATAGCCGTGCCCCTGGTCACAGCACGCTCGCGCGGACGCGTTGACGCCACGGTGTTCATCCCCACCTTCAACGGTGCCGCCTATCTCGATCGTCTGCTCACGGCCGTGGCCGCCCAAGAGTTTTCCGGCGACTTCGAAATTCTCGTGATTGATTCGGGTTCGACGGATGCCACACTCGACATCATCGCCCGGCATCCGCAGGTGCGTCTCGTTACGATTGCCCCGTCGGAGTTTGGGCACGGACGCACGCGCAACCGCGCGGCCGAGTTGGCTCGGGGCGAGTACGTGGCCTATCTCAGCCACGACGCGATTCCCCTCGACGCGCTCTGGCTCGAGCACCTGCTTCAGCCCTTACGAAGCTCCATGCCCGCAGGGCACCCCACCTGCGTTGCGGTGTTTGGCAAACAGGTCGCCCGGCCGTTCTGCTTTCCCTCGTTGGCGTATGAGATTGAGGGTGTCTTTGCCGCGTGCGGACCGGACGAGGGTCCGACGTTCATCTCGTGCGCACCGGGAGAGGCCGACACTCTCAGTGAGAGCGACCTGTTCTACTCCGACGTGAACTCGGCGACGCGACGCGATCTGTTGCTTGGCCCCATTCCGTATCGCGACCTCGACTACTCCGAAGATCTCGCCTTTTCGCGAGACGTGCTCGACGCAGGTCTTGCCAAGGCCTATCAACCGCTGGCCGCTGTGGAGCATTCGAACGACGTCACCTTTGCGGAGTACGGCAAACGGGTTTTCGATGAGACCCGGGGTCGTCACAGCGCAACCGACGGCGGCTCTCAGCCCGCGCCACGCCTGGGCTGCTGGGGGATGTGTGCGCGACTGCTGCGCGATGTCGCCCGAACGCTGGTGCGCATCGCGCGCGATGGGCGCTACTCCTTCGGAGCCAAACTTCACTGGATGGCAATCAATCCGTGGTACATCGCCCGAAAGTGGGTCAACATTCGCCGTGCGCTGACCGTGAGCGATGCGGAAGCTGCGCGGTACTCGCTCGAGGCGGCTCGGGCCAGCGGACCCGCGACCGACTAGATAAAGACGGCCGGATCCGTCCAGGCCACATCCACGCCGGGGTCATCTGCGGGTGTTGCCTTCTTGCGACGCGAGGGGCTCGATCCCGTGATCTGCTTGCGGGGTTTGATGGTGGCGGGGATACCCACGGCAACGGAATCCGGGGGAACCTCCGTGACCACGACAGCGTTGGCGCCGATGACGCTGCGTTCACCAATCACGATGGGGCCTAGGACCTTCGCGCCGGCACCGATGGTGACGCCATCGCGAACCGTCGGGTGGCGCTTGGCGTGTTCGAGCGAGCGTCCACCGAGCGTCACGCCGTGGTACATCATCACGTCGTCGCCAATTTCGGCCGTCTCCCCGATAACGACACCCATACCGTGGTCAATAAAGAATCGTCGTCCGATGGTGGCACCCGGGTGAATTTCGATGCCGGTCCAAAATCGCATGACCTGCGCGCCGACGCGTGCTGGAAACTTGATGCCGTGGGTCCAGAGCCAGTGGTGCCAGCGATGCCACCACACGGCGTGTAGCCCTGACGCGACGAAGAACGTCTCGAACGAATTACGCGCGGCGGGGTCGTGCGCGCGCGCATTTCGGAGGTCTTCGCGGATAGGTGACATGGTGACTCCTAGGCTATCGGCGTTCGTGCGGCAATAGTGCCCGGTCGGGGGCAACGGCGGAAAAGACAAAACCCCGGCACCCGTGAGTGGGCGCCGGGGTCGTCTACCGATGATTAGTCGCGGAACTGCTCCCACAACATGGTCGAGACGTAGCGCTCGCCAAAGTCACAGACGATGGCCACGATGGTCTTTCCCGCGTTCTCCGGACGCTTGGCAACCTCGATTGCCGCGTGGAAAATGGCGCCGGTCGAAATGCCGGCGAGGATGCCCTCTTCGGCCGCCAGGCGACGAGCAACGACGAGGGCCTGATCGAGGTTCACGTCGAACACCTCGTCAATCACCTCGCGGTCGAGAATCGACGGGATGAAGTTGGCGCCGATGCCCTGAATCTTGTGCGGGCCGGGAGTGCCACCGTTGAGAATGGGCGACTCCTCGGGCTCCACGCCGATGATCTGCACGCCGGGCTTGCGCTCCTTGAGCACCTGGCCCACACCCGTGATGGTGCCACCCGTACCCACGCCGGCGATGAAGATATCAACCTTGCCATCGGTGTCGTTCCAGACTTCTTCGGCGGTCGTCGCGCGGTGAATGGCGGGGTTGGCCTCGTTGTCGAACTGACGCGCGAGGATTGCACCGGGGGTATTGGCCACAATCTCTTCAGCTTTTGACACGGCCCCCTTCATGCCCTCGGGGCCGGGGGTCAGCACAATTTCGGCACCGTAGGCGCGCACCAACACGCGGCGCTCGATGCTCATGGTCTCGGGCATGGTGAGAATGACCTTGTATCCACGTGCAGCACCCACGAGCGCGAGCGCGATTCCCGTGTTGCCGCTGGTGCCCTCAACGATGGTGCCACCGGGCTTCAGTGCACCGGACTTCTCGGCGGCATCGATGATGGCCTTACCCAGACGGTCCTTGACGCTGTTTCCGGGGTTATAGAACTCCAGCTTGGCCAGCAGCGTGGTGTCGATGCCCTTCGTGAGGCTGTTGATCTTGACCAGCGGAGTGTTGCCGGTCAACTGAGTGATGTCGTCGTAGATGCGCGCCACGGGATACCTTTCGTGTCTGAGGGTGAATGTGAAAAGAGGTGTGTAGAGAAAGGTTACGGTCCACTGAGCCGAGCCTGTGGTTCTGTTACGTTCGAAGACATCATGACAAACGATGTGTCCCTCGGCGAATCCCTCACAGCCGCCGCGGAAGAGTTTGCCGAGGTGGGCATTCCCACCCCCGAGGTTGATGCCCTCCTCCTCGCCGCACACGTGCTCGGTGTGGGTCGGGGCGAACTGGCCGCTCGCGTGGTGTCGGGCGCCACCTGGCCCGAGGGGCAACGCGAGACATTTGAGCAACTGGTCATCCGGCGCGCCACGCGCGAACCGCTGCAGCACATCACGGGAGAGGCCGGCTTTCGACAGCTCGTGCTGGCCGTGGGACCCGGAGTGTTTGTGCCGCGCCCCGAGACCGAACTCCTCGTGCAGATGGTGGTCGACGCCGTGATGGCGTCCGGGCAGCCGAGTCCGCGCGTGATCGACCTCGGCACGGGATCTGGGGCCATCGCACTCGCCGTGGCCACCGAGGCACCGCACGCTCAGGTGTGGGCCGTTGAGAAGAGCGCGGAGGCTTATCAGTGGGCACGCCGCAACAATGAGCGCAATGGAAATCCCGTCACGCTCGTTGCCGGCGACCTGAGCGACGCCGTGCAGATTGTGGGCGAGCGAGCGGGAACGTTCGATGTGGTGGTCTCAAATCCCCCCTACATTCCCGACGCAGCCATTCCTCGCGATGCTGAGGTGCGCCTGTATGACCCCGCCATCGCTCTCTACGGCGGGCCGGACGGGCTCGACGCCGTTCGCGTGCTGGCCAGCGTGGCCCAGCAGCTCCTGGCGCCGGGAGGATTGCTGGCTATCGAACACGGCGAGCTTCAGGGAGCCGATGTGCGCACCATTCTGACCGACGCGGGGTGGCGGCCCGTAGCCACCCACCCCGACCTCACCACCCGCGACAGGTACACGACGGGCGTGTGGCCTAGCTAGGCCGCACGATTGGGCCCCACGCGTAACATGGTGAGCACTATGTCTCAACTCTTCGACTGCACCGCCGAAGCCGACCTGCTTGCGGGCATGCGGGCCGCTCGCCGTGCGATTGCGCAGGGTGAGCTTGTGGTGCTGCCGACAGACACGGTCTACGGCCTCGCCGCCGATGCGTTTTCGCCGGCTGCTGTTGAGCGTCTTCTCGAGGCGAAGGGGCGCACGCGCTCATCGCCGCCACCCGTGTTGATTGGCTCGATGGATGCCTTGGGTGCGCTCGCCGAGTCTGTTCCCGATGTGGTGGGTGCGCTGGGCAAGAAGTTTTGGCCCGGTGGGTTGACCATCATCCTCGACGCTCAGCCGTCGTTGGCGTGGGATCTCGGCGACACGCTCGGCACGGTTGCCGTGCGGATTCCCCAGCACCCGCTCGCCCTCGAGTTGCTGGCCGAAACGGGCCCACTGGCGGTGTCATCGGCCAACCTCACCGGCAAGGCGCCGGCAAACACGGCCGCCGAAGCCAAGGACCAGTTGGGCGGACGTGTGTCCGTCTATCTTGAGGCGGGACCGGTCCGCGGCATCGCCTCGACAATCATCGACGCCACAGGGCTCACGCGCGGCACGGGCGGGGTCCGCATCGTTCGCTCCGGCGTGGTGACGGTAGCCGCCCTGCGCAAGGTACTCGGAGATTCCCTCGAGCCCCTCACCACGGCCTCACGCGGCACAACGGCGAGGAGCTAGCCGTGTTGATGCTGACCCTCATGGTGCTCGTTGCGGCATCCGTGTCGTTCTGCCTGTCGTGGGTCATCTTGAAAGTCAGTCGCAAATACCGGCTTTACCCCAAGATCCGCGAACGCGACGTGCACGTTCGTCCCACCCCGCGCCTCGGTGGCATTGCCATGTTTGTGGCCCTCATCGTGGCGTTCCTCATTGCCAGCCGCATATCGTTTTTCCGCGTGGTCTTCACCGAGCCCTCGCAGATTCTGGCCATTCTGGGGGCCGCGCTCCTCATCGTGATCGTGGGTGTGGCCGACGACATTTGGGATCTTGACTGGACCATCAAGCTGGCGGCCCAGTTGCTCGTCGCTGCTCTCGTCACCTGGCAGGGCGTTCAAATCATCTCGCTGCCCATTGGCGGAATCACCGTAGGCTCGCCACTCCTGTCGTTCCTCATCACGCTCTTCACCATCGTTCTCGTGATGAATGCCGTGAACTTTATTGACGGTTTGGACGGGCTCGTGGCGGGCGTGGCCATCATCGCCAATGGCGTGTTCTTGGTCTACAGCTACCTCCTCGCCCGTGACATCTCGCCCACCAACTACTTCAGCCTCGCCTCGCTCACGGCGGCCGTGGTGGTGGGAATGTGCGCGGGATTCCTTCCCTTCAACTGGCACCGCGCCCGACTCTTTATGGGCGATGCCGGTTCGATGCTGGTGGGGCTGTTGATGGCGACAAGCGCCATTTCAGTGACCGGCCAGGTCGACCCGGTGGCGCTGGGTCGCTCCCAAGTCCTTCCGGCTTTTCTTCCCATCGTGTTGCCGATCGCCGTGCTGCTGCTTCCGCTGGCCGACTTCGGCCTCGCCGTCCTGCGCCGACTGCGCGCCGGCAAATCACCGTTCACCGCCGACCGCAAGCACCTGCACCACCGACTGCTCGACATGGGGCACTCGCACCTGCACGCCGTGCTCATTTTCTACGCCTGGACCTCGGTGATCTCGGTGGGCCTGCTCTTGTTCTTCTTCATTCGGCCGTGGTGGATTCCCCTTGTCCTGATCATTCTTGGTCTCATCGCGTGCACCGTCGTCACGCTGGCACCCTTGAGCCGCCGCAAGCGTTTTGAGTCGGACGTGCAGAGCGCAACGGCAGGTTCGGCGCTCGGACAGTACGACCCGCTGGATCGCGCCAGCGAGGTCTATGACGACGACATTCCCGTGCCCGAGAATGTCACGACAACGCGCCCGAGGATCTCATCGAGCAAGAACCCGAAACCGAAACCCGAAAAGAAGTGACCGCCGTGACCGAAAAGCGTCTGCCCTCGTCCGTTCCCGTGTTGCGTCGCGCCCTCCTGTGGGGCCTGGCAGCTAACGCGGGCATCGCCCTTGTCGGCGGTATTTGGGGAGGTCTGGCAGCGGGAAGCTCGGGAGCCATCAGTGCTGTTCTCGGGGCGGCCATGGGCTTCGTCTTTCTCGGACTCACTGCCGCGAGCGTGCTGATTGCGGTGCGCTACTCAATGGTGGTCTTTTTCGGCATCGTGATGGGTACCTGGATCCTCAAGTTTGTTCTGTTCCTGGTGCTGGCTTTTGTCCTTAAAGAACAGCCGTGGGTCACCCCGTTGGCCCTCTTCCTCGCGTTGATTGCGAGCGTCGTGGTGTCTCTTGTGGTTGATGTCGTCGCCGTGGCGAAATCCCGCATGCCCTATGTGAGCGACGTGGTGTTGCCGGGCGAGGATTCCGCTGGTCGGTAAAGGGCGCGGGGATTCATCCCGGCGGTCTCCATTGTGTAGAGTTGAGGAAATTCCGTCCTCCTTTACCAAGGGAGACGGGGGGACATGGCCGTCCCGTGCGACGCCTTACCGGTGAGACACGGATGAATTCAGGAGCGAGCGCTGCTAGGTAACGCTGTCACTTTGCTCGCCGAGGCATCCTCGGAGGGCGGCTTCGTCGGTCCCTCGATCAACGAGTTTTTCCCGCCTGCCATCTTTTTTGCTGGCACTCCCTTTGAGATCAACCGCATCATCCTGATTCGGTTCTTGATGACCGCGCTTCTCGTACTGCTGTTCTGGCTGGGCACGCGGCGCATGAAGATTGTTCCCGGTCGATTCCAAAGCCTCATCGAGATGGGTCTTGACCTCGTTCGCGTCAACATCGCGGAAGACCTGCTGGGTCGTAAGGACGGACGCCGATTCCTGCCCCTGCTCACGGCCATCTTCTTCGGTGTTCTGGCCATGAACCTGCCGGGTGTCGTTCCCGGCCTCAACGTGGCGGGGTCGTCCCTCATCGGCTTCCCGCTCGTGCTGGCCGTCGTGGCCTACGTCACCTTTATCTACGCCGGTCTGCGCAAGCACCCCGGTACATTCCTCAAGGCCTCACTCTTCCCGCCCGGTGTGCCGTGGCCCATTTACTTCATCGTCACGCCCATCGAGTTCTTCTCGATCTTCGTGCTTCGTCCCATCACGCTCGCGTTGCGACTGCTCATGAACATGGTGGCCGGCCACCTTCTGCTCGTGCTGTGTTTCACCGCCACGTGGTGGTTCCTCGAGTCGGCACCGGGCTTCCTCAAACTTTTTTCCGTGGGAACCTTCGCCTTCGGCCTCATCTTCTCGCTCTTCGAGATCCTGGTCGCTGTCCTTCAGGCCTACGTTTTTACTCTTCTGACCACCGTTTACATCCAGCTCGCGCTGGCTGAGGAACACTAAGGGGATTCGGCACCCGCCGGATTCTTAAATCACGAAAGGAAACCTCGTGGACGCAACATCCATCCTCGCCGAACTCAACGGCAACATTGCCACAGTCGGCTACGGCCTGGCAGCCATCGGACCCGCCATTGGTGTGGGAATTGTGGTGGGCAAGACAATCGAGTCGGT
Source organism: Actinomycetota bacterium (assembly GCA_947450345.1). Lineage (GTDB taxonomy): Bacteria > Actinomycetota > Actinomycetes > Actinomycetales > Microbacteriaceae > UBA963. The sequence goes on along the minus strand of CANFVD010000002.1, from coordinate 22,318 downwards.
TGCTCGTCAGCCCGAACTCGCGGGTCGACTCCAGGTGCTCATGTACCTCGGTATCGCCTTCACCGAGGCGCTGGCCTTTATCGGTATCGCCACGTACTTCATCTTCACGAACTAGTCCGCTTCTCAACTGAGTAGGTAAAGAGGCATCATGCTTCAGTCACACGTGCTGTCGTCAGGGGAAACCATCAATCCTCTGCTTCCCGCCGTTCCCGACCTCGTGTGGTCGGCCGTCGTGTTCGTCATCATTCTGGTGTTCTTCTGGTTCCGGGTTCTCCCGAACGTGAAGGCCATGCTCGACGCGCGCTCGGCTGCTATCGAGGGAAATATCGAGAAGGCGGCGGCCGCTCAGCAGGAGGCCGAAGAAGCTCTGGCCAAGTACACGGCGCAGTTGGCTGAGGCACGCGCCGAAGCCGGAAGCATTCGTGAGGCCGCTCGTGCCGACGGCTCGAAGATCATCGCCGAAGAGAAGCAGACGGCCGCGGCCGAAGCATCGCGCATCCTCAGCACAGCTGAGGCGCAGTTGCAGGCCAACCGTCAGGCCGTTCTCGTCGGCCTCAAGGGCGAAGTGGGTGAGCTTGCGCTCGATCTCGCTGCGCGCGTCATCGGCGAGATTCTCTCCAAGGACGACAAATCGCAGGCCATGGTCGACCGATTCCTCAAGGACCTCGACACCTCGGAGAAGGCGGCCAAGTAATGGGCAGTGCGAGCAGGCAGGCACTTGTCGCGTCGCGAGCAGCACTCGATGCTCTCGCCGCGAAGGTTGACGTGGACGCGGCTTCGGCCCTGTTCTCCGTTGGCCGTGCCATTGCTGGCTCCACACAGCTCGCCGCCGCTATGGCCGATGCGTCGCTCGAGGGCTCGGCTAAGGCTGGCCTGTTGGGTAACGTTTTCGGTAAAGCCCTGGCGGGCCCGGCTGCGACTCTCGCGAGCGGGATTGTCTCCGAGCGCTGGTCCAACGAAGACGAGATGCTCGGTGGCATCGAAGAGATCGCCATCCGTGCCGCGGCCATCGCCGCCGGTCCCCGAGCCAGCATCGAAGCCGAGATTTATTCCTTTTCGCGCGCGGTGTCGACCGACGCCGAACTCGAACTCACTCTGGGCAGCAAGCTCAGCAATGCGAGCGGCAAGGCTGCCCTCGCTACGCGCCTCTTGGCGGGCAAGGCACACGAAGCCACCGTCGTCATCGTGTCGGCCCTCGTGGCACAGCCCCGCGGACGCCGCATCGGCGCTCTTCTGGCACACGCTGCCGCTGTTGTTGCCGACCAGGCAGGTGCCTCTGTCGCCACGGTGACGAGCGCCCGACCCCTCACCGCTGAGCAGCGTGCCTCGGTGGCAAAAAGCCTCAGCTCGTCGTACGGACGCGACGTGCTTGTCAACGCCGAGGTCGACGAGTCGATCATCGGTGGTATTCGAATCCAGGTGGGTGACGACGTGATGGATGGCACCGTCTCGTCGCGCCTCAATGAACTGCGGCGTGAGCTGGTGGGCTAACGCCCGTCGACCGCGCTTAACCAAACCGGATGCCCCCGGGCATTCATCCAGAAAAGGAACCCAAGGACAATGGCAGATATCACGATCAGCCCGAACGAGATTCGCGATGCCCTCAAGGACTTCGTGTCCTCCTACAAGCCCAGCGGCGCAGCCAAGACTGAGGTGGGTCACGTCATTGACGCCGCCGACGGAATTGCCCACGTCGAGGGCCTGCCCGGCTGCATGGCGAACGAGCTCATTCGTTTCTCCGATGGCACCCTGGGTCTCGCGCTCAACCTCGATGAGAACGAAATCGGTGTTGTTGTGCTGGGTGACTTCACGGGCATCGTTGAGGGCATGGAGGTCACCCGCACGGGTGAGGTTCTCTCGGTGCCCATCGGCGACGGCTACCTCGGTCGCGTGGTTGACCCGCTGGGTAACCCCATCGACGGTCTCGGCGCCATCAAGGACGAGGGCCGCCGTGCGCTTGAGCTTCAGGCCGCCGGTGTGATGGATCGTAAGTCGGTTCACGAGCCCATGCAGACGGGAATCAAGGCCATCGACGCCATGATCCCGGTGGGCCGCGGACAGCGTCAGCTCATCATCGGTGACCGCCAGACGGGTAAGACGGCTATCGCCATCGACACCATCATCAACCAGAAGGCCAACTGGGCCTCGGGAGACACCAACAAGCAGGTGCGTTGCATCTACGTGGCCATCGGTCAAAAGGGTTCGACGATTGCGGCCGTCAAGGGCGCCCTCGAAGAGGCCGGCGCCATGGAGTACACCACAATCGTGGCTGCTCCCGCTTCTGACCCCGCCGGATTCAAGTACCTCGCTCCCTACACCGGCTCGGCCATCGGTCAGCACTGGATGTACTCGGGCAAGCACGTCCTCATCATTTTCGATGACCTCTCGAAGCAGGCCGAGGCCTACCGTGCCGTATCGCTGTTGCTGCGTCGTCCGCCGGGACGTGAGGCATACCCCGGTGACGTCTTCTACCTGCACTCGCGTCTGCTGGAGCGTTGCGCCAAGCTGTCGGACGCCCTCGGCGCCGGTTCGATGACGGGTCTGCCCATCATCGAGACCAAGGCCAACGACGTCTCGGCCTACATCCCCACCAACGTGATCTCGATCACGGACGGCCAGATCTTCCTGCAGTCCGACCTCTTCAACGCCAACCAGCGTCCCGCTGTTGACGTGGGTATCTCGGTTTCTCGCGTGGGTGGTGACGCTCAGGTGAAGTCCATCAAGAAGGTGTCGGGAACCTTGAAGCTCGAGTTGGCTCAGTACCGCGCTCTCGAGGCCTTCGCCATGTTCGCCTCCGACCTCGATGCGGCCAGCCGCCGTCAGCTCGCTCGTGGCGCACGCCTCACCGAGTTGCTCAAGCAGCCTCAGTTCAGCCCGTACCCCGTCGAAAACCAGGTCGTCTCGATCTGGGCCGGCACCACGGGCAAGCTCGACGAGGTGCCCATCGAAGACATCCTGCGCTTCGAAAAGGAGTTCATCGACTTCTGTGGCCGCAAGACCAAGGTGCTGAAGAACCTCGCCGAGACCAACGAGCTCTCCGACGCCACGGTGTCCGAGCTGGAAAAGGCCATCGCCGACTTCAAGCAGGAGTTCCAGACCGGCGAGGGCAAGCCCCTTGCCTCGGTAGGCCGCGAAGAGTTTGTCGCGCTGCCGGCCGAAGAGGTCAAGCAAGAGAAGATCGTCAAGAAGAAGAAGTAGCACGCGGTTACCGCGGGTCACGTCACTGATTACACCAACCTAAGAGAAGGCAAGCAATGGGAGCGCAGCTTCGGGTCTACCGGCAGAAAATTCGTTCTGCCCAGACGACCAAGAAGATTACGAGGGCCATGGAGCTCATCTCGGCGTCGCGCATTCAAAAAGCGCAGGCCCGAGTGGCTGCGGCGACGCCCTATTCGCGTGCCGTGACGCGTGCCGTCTCTGCCGTGGCAACGTACACAAACATCAGTCACGTGCTCACCACCGAGCCTGCGAAGGTGGAGCGCGCGGCCATTGTGATCTTTGCGTCCGACCGTGGACTTGCCGGTGCGTTCAGCTCGCAGGTGCTCCGCGAGGCCGAGCAATTGGCTGAGCTGTTGCGCAGCGAGGGCAAAGACGTTGCCTACTTCCTCGTGGGCCGTAAGGCCAACGCGTACTTCTCGTTCCGTCGCCGCACGCCCGAGCGCGTGTGGACGGGTGGCACCGATGCGCCTGTCTTCGAGACCGCTCGCGAAATCGGCGAGGCCATCCTCGAGTCGTTCCTCCGCGACGCCAGTGAGGGCGGAGTAGACGAGATTCACATCGTTTACAACCGCTTCGTCAACATGGTGAGCCAAGTTCCCGAGGTCGTGCGCGTTCTTCCCCTCGAAATTGTTGATGGTGTTGAAGAACCGGGCGACACCGACGTGCTTCCGCTCTACGAGTTCGAGCCGGATGCCGACAAGGTGCTTGACGCGCTGCTGCCGGTATACATCGAGAGCCGCATTTACAACGCCATGCTGCAGTCGGCCGCGTCAGAGCACGCCAGCCGCCAGCGCGCCATGAAATCGGCCTCCGACAACGCCGACAAGCTCATCCGCGAGTACACCCGACTCGCCAACAACGCACGTCAATCAGAGATTACGCAACAGATTTCCGAAATTGTCGGTGGCGCAGACGCGCTGTCCGACGCCAAGTAACACATCCCCGACGACGATTTAGTCAACGCAAGAGAGAAGAAAGCCAATGGCTACTGCAACAAAAAAGGCAACTCAGACCGGTGTGGGCCGTATCGCCCGTGTGACGGGTCCGGTTGTTGACATTGAGTTCCCGCACGACGCGATTCCGGGCATCTACAACGCCCTGGAGACCGACATCGTCATCGGCAAGGAAACCACCAAGCTGACTCTTGAGGTTGCCCAGCACCTCGGCGATGACGTGGTCCGTGCGATCGCCCTGAAGCCCACCGACGGTCTGGTTCGCGGTCAGGAAGTGCGCGACACGGGCGCTCCGATTTCGGTTCCCGTGGGTGACATCACCAAGGGCAAGGTGTTCAACGTCACGGGCGACATCCTCAACGGCGCCCCCGGTCAGAAGTTCGACATCAAGGAGCGCTGGCCGATTCACCGCGACCCGCCCCCCTTTGACCAGCTCGAGTCGAAGACGCAGCTCTTCGAGACCGGCATCAAGGTCATCGACCTCCTCACTCCCTACGTACAGGGTGGAAAAATCGGCCTCTTCGGTGGTGCCGGTGTGGGCAAGACCGTTCTGATTCAGGAAATGATTCAGCGCGTGGCCCAGGACCACGGTGGTGTGTCGGTCTTCGCCGGTGTGGGTGAGCGTACCCGTGAGGGTAACGACCTTATTCACGAGATGGAAGAAGCCGGCGTGTTCGACAAGACCGCCCTCGTCTTCGGCCAGATGGATGAGCCGCCGGGAACGCGTCTGCGCGTCGCCCTTTCGGCGCTGACCATGGCCGAGTACTTCCGCGACGTGCAGAAGCAGGACGTGCTGTTGTTCATCGACAACATCTTCCGTTTCACGCAGGCCGGTTCCGAGGTGTCGACCCTGCTGGGCCGCATGCCTTCTGCCGTGGGTTACCAGCCCAACCTCGCCGACGAGATGGGTCTGCTCCAGGAGCGCATCACCTCAACGCGCGGTCACTCGATTACCTCGCTGCAGGCTATTTACGTGCCCGCCGATGACTACACCGACCCGGCTCCGGCAACAACGTTTGCCCACCTCGACGCCACCACGGAGCTCTCGCGTGAGATTGCCTCGCGCGGTCTCTACCCGGCCGTGGACCCGCTGACCTCGACGAGTCGTATCCTCGACCCCCGCTACTTGGGTGAGGACCACTACCGCGTGGCCACCACGGTCAAGTCGATCCTGCAGAAGAACAAGGAACTCCAGGAGATCATCGCCATCCTCGGTGTCGATGAGCTCTCGGAAGAAGACAAGGTCACCGTCTCGCGAGCTCGCCGCATCCAGCAGTTCCTGTCGCAGAACACCTACATGGCCAAGAAGTTTACCGGCGTGGAGGGTTCGACCGTTCCGCTCAAGGACACCATCGAGTCGTTCGACGCCATCTGTAAGGGTGACTTCGACCACGTGGCCGAGCAGGCCTTCTTCAACGTTGGTCCCATCACGGACGTTGAAGAGAAGTGGGCTCAGATCCAGAAGGAGAACGGCTAATCATGGCCGCTGCCGGACTTCGGGTGAGCGTGGTCTCCGCCGACAAGGACGTGTGGTCGGGCGAGGCGAGCATGGTTGTCGCCAAGACCGTGGAGGGCGAGATTGGTATTCTGCCCGGTCACGAGCCCATGCTGGCTATCTTGGCGTCGGGCAATGTACGCGTGACGACGGCAGACGGATCCAAGATCACGGCAAACGCCGAGGGCGGGTTCCTGTCGGTCGAGAACAATAATGTTTCCGTGGTGGCCTCGGCCGCCGAAATTGTGGAGTAGTTCGCACCCACGCATGCGTGTTTTACTGCCACCGTCGGAGACCAAGCGCGACGGTGGCGATGGTCACCCGGTTGAACTGTCTTCCCTGCTGTGTGCCGATCGCCTGACCGACACGCGCCAGCGCGTTGTCACAGCGGTCGGACACCTTGCGAAGAATGCGACCACCTGTATGGCCACGCTGCGGCTCGGGCCGAAACTCGCCTTTGAGGTGGAGCGCAATCGGACCCTGTTGACGTCGCCCACTATGCCCGCGATCGATCGCTACACGGGCGTTCTCTTCGACGGGCTCTCGACCCTGACCCTCGATTCGCGAGCGCGTGGCGACCTCATGGCACACGTCGTCATTCAGTCGGCGCTCTGGGGGCCGATTGCGGCCGGTGATCAGATTCCGGCTTATCGTTTGTCCCACAACTCTCGGCTGCCGAAGCTGCCGGCCTCACTCACGAGCACGTGGAGCCGAGCCACGGCGGCGCTGACTGAGCTGTGGGTGGGCCTGGTTCTGGATGCGCGCAGCGAGGGCTACGTGGACCTGACGCCGGCACCCGCTGAACCGCGCTCCGAAGTGTATTTCGTGCGCGTGGTCACGCGTGACGCTGGCGGAAACACGAGGGCCCTCAATCACTTCAACAAGAAGGCCAAGGGGGAGTTGGTGCGGTCACTCGCGGAATCGGGTGCGCTGCGCGAGGTGAACACGGTAGATGCCCTTCTCGCGTGGGCGCCGTCCCACGGCTGGGAGCTTGAGCGCTCAGCAGAGAACGAACTCACGCTGGTGATACCGGCGGCGCTGTAGTCCGTCGGGCTGCGTGAGCAGACCTTGCGAGCTCACCGCGAGCTAACGTCCGTTCGTGCTCCGCAGGCATCCGGCAATGTGGTCATCGACCACACCCGCCGACTGCATGAGTGCGTACATGGTGGTGGGTCCCACGAATCGGAATCCGCGTTTGCGGAGTTCTTTGCTCAGCGCCTCTGCCTCCGGGGTCACGGCGGGCACCTCGCTTCGAGTTCGCAGACGTCGGGCCCGCGGCTTCGGTGCGAAGCTCCAGATGAGTTCATCGAGCGCTCCCGGCTGGGTCGCGACGAGGTCGCGGGTGATAACGGCGTTTCCGATGGCCGCCTCGATCTTCGCTCGATTTCGGATGATGGCGGCGTCGCCCATCATTCGGTCGATGTCGCGTGAGCCAAGTCGGGCGACGCGAGAGATGTCGAAATCGTGAAAGTGACGACGAAAGGCCGGTCGCTTGTTCAGCACGGTAGACCAACTCAGGCCGGCCTGAAACCCCTCGAGGCAGATGTGCTCGAAAAGCAGGCGGTCGTCGTGCACTGCCACTCCCCATTCCTCGTCGTGGTACCGACGGAGTTCGGCGTTTCCCGATTCCGCCCACCAGCACCGCCCTAGGCCGTCCTCGCCCGTGATGATGGGCGCACTCGTGTCGCCGGCGCTCATGGGCGGAACTCGCATCCTTCGAGGGTGAGCAGGGTCACTTTGGTGGGTATGCCGTCGCCACCGCTAAACCCGGTGAGTCGCCCATTGCCCGCGAGCACGCGATGACACGGCACGACGATGGGCAGGGGATTGGCGCCGATGGCCCCACCCACGGCACGCGCTGCCTGTGGTTGACCGACGGCGCGTGCGATGGCGCCGTACGTGCTCGTGGCACCAAAGGGAATATTCGACAGCTGGGACCAGACGGCCCGCTGAAATTCCGTGCCGTGAGGGGCCAACGGAAGATCGAACGAGTGACGTCGACCCGCAAAGTATTCGGTGAGTTGTTTCTGAGCGCGACGCAGGAGAGCGGTGCGTGGTGTGTCGGTCGCGCTCGCGCCCGAGCCATGCTCTGACGAGCCATGCTCTGACAAGCCATGCGCGCCGAGTAGCCGCACTCCCGTGAGCGCGCCATCCGTCTCGGTGAGTTCGATGGGCCCGACGGGCGATAAGGAGATGAGGAAGTGAACGGAACTCGTCATGCGCCAAGGTTACGTGGCAACGAACTGGGTTGCACCCTGTCCCGACCAGATGGGGAGAGTCGGGGATTCCTTTAGTTGTTTACGGCGAGATAGGCGTTGAGTGTCGTGGCGTACAGCGCCCAAATCCAGTAGGGAACCAGTAGCCACGCCGCCACCCGCGAGACGCGCGAAAACGCGATCATCGTCACCAAAATCATGACGTCAAGAAGCAGGATGATGACGAGACCCCACCACAGCGCGGCGCTACCGAAGAGAGGGTAGGCGCCAAAGAAGACGGGCGTCCACACGGCGTTGATGACGAGCTGAACCACGTAAAGAACCAATGCCGTGCGACGAAAGTAGCTTCCTCGTTCGCGCCAGACCAGCCATGCCGCCACCGCCATGACCGTGTACAGAATCAACCAGACCGGACCAAAGACCTCGTTTGCCGGCGTCCACGGGGCCTTCTCCGCACTCGCGTACCATCCGGTGACGTTGTCGATTGTGGCGAGGGACCCGAGGATGCCCACCAGCCAGGCAATCGCCACGAAAGCGATTCCGCCCGCGACGGCGCGCCGACCGGACTCACGTTCGCCGAAAAACCCCGGGTGATACTCGTGCTTGTTTCCCCACATGCCCTCAGCCTACGAGGGGAAAAGCACCAGCCCGACCATCCGTTGCGCAGTGACCCACGCGCGCCGGCGCCGACGCACTGCGAGGTGTTGCTAAATGACCTCGAGCGCGCGTGTGAGAACGTCGCTCAGAATCTCGCGCATCTCGGCGAACTCCTTGGGGCCGGTCGTGAGCGGGGGGGCAATCGTGAGGACCGAGTTTCCGCGGTCGTCGGCGCGACAGTAGAGACCGGCATCGAACACGGCGGTCGACAGGAAGCCGCGCAGCAGGCGTTCGCGTTCGTCGGCATCGAAGGTCTGCTTGGTGGCCTTGTCCTTGACGAACTCGACGGCAAAGAAATAGCCGTCGCCACGCACGTCACCCACGATGGGGTTGTCCAGCAGCGTCTCGAGCTCGGCCCGAAGCAGAGGGCTGTTGCGACGCACGTTGCCGTTGAGGTCTTCCTCCTCGAAGATGTCGAGGTTGGCCAGGGCAACGGCGGCGGACACGGGATGGCCGGCAAACGTGTACCCGTGTGGGAAGGAGACCTTGCCCGAGCTAAACGGCTCGTAGATCCGGTCGGAGATGATGGTGGCGGCGATGGGGGAGTAGCCGCTGGTCATGGCCTTGGCGCACGTAATCATGTCGGGCACGAAGTCATAGGTGGTGCAGGCAAACATGTTGCCGATGCGTCCGAACGCGCAGATGACCTCGTCGCTCACGAGGAGGACCTCGTACTTGTCGCAAATTTCGCGAACACGCTGGAAGTAGCCGGGCGGTGGCGTGAGGCATCCGCCCGCGTTCTGCACCGGCTCGAGGAAGACCGCCGCCACGGTGTCGGGCCCCTCGCTCAGAATGGCCTGTTCGATCTGATTGGCAGCCCACTGGCCGAACGCGATCAGATCATCGCCGTGCTCGGGGGCGCGATAGAAGTCGGTATTCGGAACGTGGTGCGCCGAGGGCACGAGGGGCTCGAACATCTGCTTCATGGCCGGAATTCCGGTGATGGAGAGAGCACCCTGAGGCGTGCCGTGATACGCCACTTCGCGGGCAATCACTTTGGTCTTCAGGGGCTTACCCTGAAGCTTCCAATACTGCTTGGCCAACTTCCACGCCGTCTCGTTAGCCTCACCACCGCCGGTCGCAAAGAAGACGCGGTTCAGGTCGCCGGGCGCGTAGTCGGCGAGGCGGTAGGCAAGCTCGATGGCAGACGGATGAGCGTATGACCAGATGGGGAAGTAGGCGAGCTCTTCCATCTGTTTTCCAGCAGCTTCGGCCAGGCGGCGCCGTCCGTGACCCGCGTTGACGGTAAACAAACCCGAAAGTCCGTCGATGTACGAACGACCCTGGTTGTCGTAGATCGTGTGACCCTCACCGCGCACGATGATGGGAACGCCCATCTCGTGCATGTTGGATTGACGGGTGAAGTGCATCCACAGGTGGTCACGCGCCTTGGCCTGCAGGGCATCGTTGTCGTGGCGAAAATCTCCGCTCAGAACGCCGTTGTGATCAAGGGCAACGCTGTGGTGGGTCTCGAGGGTCATTTTTCTCCGTCGGCCTTCGTGGGTCGCGGGGCCGTTCCGCTTCCCTTGATTCTGCCAAGCCCCGTGATGGCAAGCAAATAAACATGCGGAGTCAGCCGCGCAATACAGTAGGCACATGGTGGGCGACGAGTGGGATGACGCGACGCGACTGAGCGCCGAATCGACCCGGATGAGTCCTCCGGACGACACCGTGATCATTGAGGAATCGACAATCCTCGCGGGCGCATTCCCGGGCGGAGGTCGCGTCGTTGATGACTTGTCCGAGGTGTCGCCGGTGTCCCGAGTCTCGAGCGCGCCGAATCCGGACGCCTGCGCGCGACTGCGTGAGCCTGGCGGGCAAGAGTTCACGTTGCACCGCCCCATCGTGCTGGGGCGCGCTCCGCGCACGCCGTTGGGCCCCAACGACCGGGTGTTGCTGCTCTCGTGGCCGAGCGACGATCGGGAGGTGTCGGCGTCGCACGTGATGCTCGAGCAGGTAGGGCTCGGCGTCGTCGTGACCGACCTCGGGTCGGCCAACGGAACACGCGTGCGCGTGCCGGGCCAGACTCCGCGACGCCTCGGTCCGCGAGAGACCTACACGACGACCGGCGAGGCAACCGTGGAATTTGGGCACAGCGGTAGAATTATGGTGATCCCCGCTGAATCTGCACCTCACGCCTGAGACCTCGCAGCGGGGGCATCTCATCTTTAGGGGAGTGACTGTTCGTGACCGCCATCGGAGTCAACACCACGGGGCACACCGTGCGCGATTCCGCTACCGGCGCCACGGTCACCATTTCGTGGGCAGCAGCGACCGATGTCGGACTGCACCGCTCAGCTAACGAGGACAGCTTTGTTGTCGCCTGCCCGGTGTTTGCCGTGGCCGACGGCATGGGGGGACACTCGGCCGGTGATCTTGCCAGTGGAGCCGTCGTCACACGCTTGGCAGAACTCGTCAGCGACGGTTTCGCCCGCATCGACGACATCCAGCCGGCTCTCGAACGCGCCGTCGACGACCTGGGCAAACAGGTCACCGATGACCAGCGCTCGGCCGGTACCACGGTCACGGGCGCTGCCTTGGTGCTGTCGGAGAGCGGACTCGAGTGGGCGGTTTTCAACATCGGGGATTCGCGCGTCTACGCCCTGGTTGACGGCGAGCTGGAGCAACTCACGCGTGACCACTCAGTCGTTCAACAACTGGTCGACGCCGGCTCCATTACGCGCGACGAAGCAGACATCCACCCGCATGCCAATGTGATCACACGGGCCGTGGGACTGATGGAGCCACCGATTCCCGACGTCGACATGGTGCCGGTTTCCGCCGGCTCGCGCTTATTGTTGTGCTCCGATGGGCTCACCAAGGAAATCACCGATGTGGGAATCGAGCATTTTCTCGAATCCACGGCTACCGCTGACGAAGCCGCCAGCGAGTTGCTGAAGCACGCGCTGGGAAACAGTGGCCGCGACAACATCACCGTCATCGTGATTGATGTGCTCGCCGTAACTCCGCCCGGCCAGATGGGCTAATGTCGTGTCTCGGCGCATTCCCACGGATCCACCGGTTCTCAACGGGTTTTCGTTCGTGCGTGCGCTCGGCTCGGGAGGTTTTGCCGACGTCTTTCTCTACGAGCAGGATCTGCCTCGGCGCCAGGTAGCGGTGAAAGTACTGCTGTCGGATGCAGTAAATCCTCGGGCAACTCAAATGTTTGTGGCCGAGTCTCGTCTTATGGCACACGTGAGCACGCATCCGGCCATCCTCACGGTCTTTGACGCGGGGGTGGCAGCTGACGGTCGCCTCTATCTCGTGATGGAGTTTTGTCCGTCGGGCTACGGAGACACCTACCGTACGACACGAATCCCGGTCGCTGAGGTGCTGCGCACGGGAGTGCGCCTGGCGTCGGCGTTGGAAACGGCGCATCGCGCCAACGTGCTCCACCGCGACGTGAAGCCCGCCAACATCCTGTTCACCACCTACGGGCACTCGGTGCTCAGTGACTTTGGCATCGCCGCCACGGTGGCCGCGTCGGATCGCGGGGACGCACAAGGCTTGAGCGTGCCGTGGTCGGCTCCCGAAATTATCGCCCAGCACACGACCGGAACGGTGGGCACCGACATTTTCTCGTTGGTCGCCACGCTGTTTTCGTTGCTGGCCCAGCGCACGCCGTTTGAACGTCCCGGGCGTGACAACGCACCGGGCGTCATTGCCGGGCGCATCCTCAAGGGCAAACCGACCGACATCGATCGGGTGGATGTTCCCGATTCACTGCGCCGACTGCTCGCGCGCGGTCTGTCACCAGACCCCCTGACACGCCCGCTGTCGGCCCTGGCCCTGGCGCGCGAACTTCAGTCGATCGAAGCGGAATTGGGGATTTCGCAAACACAGATTGATGTGCCCCTTTACTTTGATGCGGTTGATCCCACCGGGGGTGAGACACAGCTCGCCAACGTTGTTCCCGATCGACGCCGACCGTGGCGTCGCCGAGGTAGGGCGTGAGCGGCGCGGCGGGTTCGACCACACGACGCCTCCGGAGTCTCGTCCCCGCGCTGGTGTCGGTGGTGGCGGTTCTGGCGCTCATCGTCGGAATCGTGCTCGCGTCCGGATTTTCGGCGGCCCGGGTCACGGCCACCGATGGTGCCGTGTGGGTAACCAGCCAGGAACGAGAGGCGCTGGGTCGGGCCAACACGCGCATTCAACAGCTCGGCAGTATTGTTCCCGCGCAAACAGACCTCATCGATGTGCTGCAGTCGCCCACCTCGGTGTTCCTCGTGAACGATGCCAAGCACACGATCACGCCTGTCGATGAGCGCACCAACACGCTGCTCACGCCGGTGGCACTGCCGGCGGGTGCTACCGATGTGGTGCTGATAAACGATTTTGTTGTCGTCCACGCCACCGAGACGGGTGACGTGTGGGTCGTTCCCCTCAAGTCCATCGGGACATTCGATGCCCGCACTCCGGCGCGGTTCTCCGTGGGCCCGAAGTCACAGATAGCTGTGGAGACCGACGGCCTGCTCGTGGGTGTGAGCGTGAAGGACTCAACGGTCACCACCGTCGACGTCTCGCAGGCGACCGCTCCACAGACCGTCTCCCTCCCGACGCCGCTCTCGGTGGAGCAGGTGAGCGTGACAGTGGTGGGCAGTGCCTGGGCGGTGCTCGACGCAACTGCGGGCAATCTCTTTCTCCCGGGGCGTCAGGTGAACCTGGCAGACAGCGGCATCACGCCCGATCAGGCCGTGCTGGCCCAGCCATCGCGCAGTGCCACCGACGCCATCGTGGCTTTCACGGGAGGGTTGGCACGGGTGTCGCTCGGCGGCGGCGTGACGCCCCTCCTTACCCAGGGCACTCTGGGGCGGCCCGCTTCTCCGCGCGAGCAGGACGGCTGCCTCTTTGCCGCCTGGTCTCAGGGCACCGTCTTTACGCAGTGTCCGGGCATGGATCCCGTGACCATTGAGGCAGACGGGATGGCCACTGGCGCCACCCTGCAGATTCGTGAGCGGGCCGGGGTGCTGGCGCTCAACGATGTTCTGACCGGTGCCTCGTGGACGCTGCAAGACGGTGTCCACCTCATCGACAACTGGGATGACCTCCTCAGTCAGCAGAACACCGAACAAACCGTGGTGGCCGATAACTCGGGTACCGAAACCGTCGACCCGCAGCCGCAACCGCCCGTGGCCCGCGACGACGCGTTTGGCGCGCGCCCCGGACGTATCTCTTTCCTTCCTGTACTCCTCAACGACTTCGATCCCAACGGGGATGTGCTCGTGGTCACGGACGTCTCGCCCGTACCCTCCACCTCCGGAACGGTAGATGTTGCGCCGGATCGAACGTCGGTGCGCATTTCCTTGACCCCCGAGGCGGCGGGAACGCTGGAGTTTGCTTACACAATCAACGACGGACGCGGGGGGCAGGCGAGCGCCTTTGTGTCGGTTACCGTGCGTAGCGACGGAGAAAACTCCGCCCCCGTTCAGGTGCGACAAACGCAAGCGGATGTTGCTTCCGGCGGCCAGACAACTCTGAGTGTGCTGGGCGATTGGATGGACCCGGACGGAGACCCGATTCATCTGGCCCAAGCGACCACGAGTTCGGCCGGTGTCGTGAGCTTCACGCCCGGTGGCCGGCTCTCCTATATCGACTCCGGTGCCTCGAGCAGCGCTGTGCGGATTGATCTCGAGGTGTCCGATGGCGTGGCCAGCGGATTCGGCTCGGTCGCGGTCTCGGTCAAGCCTGGTTCAGCCGTTCCCGTGCGCGCGGACCCCTTTGCCGTCATGGCTTATCCCGATGAGGCTCTCACGATTTCTCCCGCCGAACACGTGCGAGGCGGGGCGAGCGCCGTCACGCTTACCGGTGTGCCCAGGGTTTCTGGCCTGGACATCGTTCCGCACTTTGACGACTTCACTTTTAGTGTGACGCCCTCCCGTATCGGCACCTACTACGTGAGCTACGCCGTGACGGATGGGCGCAGCAACGGTTCGGGTCTCGTGCGCGTTGATGTGGTGGAGCGACCCAACGCCAGCGCCGTACCGATCACCGCCGCGCACCAGGTCGTTGTGGGCCTGCAACAAACGAGGACCGTTGATGTGACGGCCACCGACGTCGATCCGGCGGGCGGCGTGCTCGTGGTGACGGGTCTCAGCGCGGGGGGAAATGCCGCCGACGTGCGGGCCGAGGTGGTGGACTACCACCTGATTCGGGTCACGCTCCTGCGCCCGCTGGCCGGAGTGCACACTATTTCGTATCGGGTCACCAATGGTGTCGCCACCGCAGAGGGGCAGGTTGCGGTCGTCGAAGCGACCGCGCCCACCATCGCTCTTCCTCCAATCGCGGTGCCCGATTCCGCCACGGTCCGGGCGGGAAGCGTGGTGGACATCCCGGTGCTCGCCAACGACATTCACCCCTCGGGGGGTGTGCTTACCCTGGCGCCACAGCTCGACCAGCAGGTACCGGAGGGTGCCGGACTCCTGTTCGCGACGACAAACCAGTTGCGTTACCTTGCTCCGACGGAAGCGGGCACCTACTCGGCCGCCTATCGCGTGATCGCCGATAACGGCGCATGGGCCACGGGCGTGGTGAGCATCACCGTCCGCCCGCGAGACGCCGCGAGTAACCGTGCTCCGCAGCCACCCACAATCACAGCCCGCGTGGTCGCTGGAACAACCGTGCGGATTCCGGTTCCCCTGGGCAAGGCTGATCCCGACGGCGACAACGTCCAACTGGCCGGCCTGGCGTCGAACCCCACCAAGGGGGCCGTGACCTCGGTGGGCGCTGATTGGATCGAGTACGAGGCGGGTCCCTACGCTAGCGAGACCGACGTTTTTCAGTATGCCGTGATGGACGGCTTCGGTGCCGAAGCCAGCGGCACAATCCGCGTGGGCATCGCCACCGAGTCGACCGGCTCCAGTTCGCCCTCGGCCGCGCCCGACACCGTGGTCGTCCGTCCGGGTCGCACCATCGTGGTTGACCCGCTGGCGAACGACAGCGATCCGGCGCGCCGAACGTTGACGGTGACGTCCGTTGAGCCCACGACGCCCGACGTCACCGCAACGATTGTGGCCAATCAGGTGCACATCACGGTGCCCGACACCCCGGGCACATACGGCCTGATCTACGAAATCGCCAACGATGTGGCCGGCACGGCCTCGAGCTTCATCACTCTCGATGTGCGCGCCGACGCGCCGCTCAACGCACCCGTGCTCAGCGATAGCGTAGTGGCGCTCAGCGAGATTCTCACGCGCGGCGAGGTTGTCGTGGATGTCCTCGCCAACGGTTTCTGGGCCGATGGAGATATTCGCACGCTGACGCCGAGCATCGTGCCCGGCTATCCGGGTAATGCGCGGGTGGAGTCGGGCAGCAAGATTCGAGTCACGGTCGGTGAAAAATCTCAGGTTATACCGTTCAGCGTCACCCACCCGGACGACCCCACGATTGTCTCCTACGCGTTCGTCTGGGTTCCCGGCACGGATGACGCTCGACCGCAGGTCAAGCTCGGGACCAAACCGATTTCGGTGCAGAGTGAGCAAACCGTGCGCATCAACATCAATGATTACGTGACGGCCGCCGGGGGAAAGCAGGTTCGACTGACCTCCACCGACACGGTTCGTGCGACCCACGCCAACGGTGACGCACTGGCCGTCGACGATCGCACCATTGAGTTCACCAGTGAGAATCTCTACTTCGGCCCGGCGTCGCTGTCGTTTGAGGTCACCGACGGATCCAGCGCCGACGACCCCAACGGTCGTCGCGCGGTGATTGTCCTCCCCATTCAGGTGACACCTCGCGGTAACCAACCACCGATCCTGCAGGACACGCAGATTGACCTCGAGCCGGACTCGTCCAAGAAGATTGATCTGGTCAAAATCACGCGCTATCCCTATGCCAAGAACGTGGGGGAGCTCTCGTTCGCGTTGCGGGGAAACACCGACGGAATCACGACGGTCGTCGAGGGGACGGAGCTGACCATCACGGCTGCCCCCGGCGCGGCTAAGGGATCACGCCTCGCGCTCGAGGTCACCCCTTCCGATGCGGAAAACCAGGGAAAAGAGGGAACCGTGCTCATCACGATTGTCCCGTCCACGCGACCGCTGCCTGTGCCGCAGGCGGACACTGCCACCGTGCGCCGCGGATCCTCCGTTGAGGTCGATGTCCTCGCAAACGACCAAGCGAGCAACCCCTTCCCCAAAACGCCCCTGCGCGTCATCGCCGTCCGCGGAACCGACGCCGCCGACCTCCCCGAGGGAGTGACGGTACTTCCCTCACCGGACAAGTCGCGCCTCAATGTGGTCGTTGCGGAGTCGGCTCGGGCGGCCGACGTCACGCTCCAGTATGAAGTGGCCGATGCAACGGATGATCCCGACCGTTACGCGTGGGGCGTGATTACGATTGCGATTCAGGATGTGCCGGATGCCCCCACCACGCCCGTGCGCGCGGCCGGATTCGTGAACGGCGAGCTGACGCTCAGCTGGGCGGCACCCGCGGGCAATAACTCTCCGATCAGCAACTACATCGTGACGAGCGATGGTGGGTACACGCATACCTGTGCGGCCACCGTGTGCACACTGGACGGATTGCCGACCGGCGCCAAATATCGGTTCCAGGTGGTCGCGGTCAATGCCGTCGGTTCGTCGGCGCCGAGTCCCTGGAGTGAACAGCTCGGGGCAGATCGTTCTCCGCCCGCACCCGCCGAGGTGACCGCTTCCATCGTTGACTTCACGAGTGCGCATCCGGCGGGCGGCGGTATTGATGTCTCCTGGTCGGCCGTCACGGCTCCTGCGGGAGCCAGCCCCGTGAGCGGCTACCGGGTCGAGATTTACGAGGACGGCGGACTGGTGGCCGATCTGCGTGCGGCGGCCAATGACACGTCGATTCCCACTTTCTGGGGTCGGGCCGGTGCCGCATATTCGGTGAGGGTGGCGGCCGTCAACGACTCCGACACGCTGGACTGGAATTGGCAAACGTCGGCCACGGTGACCGCCGCCGGTCCGCCGGTCTGGGGCGGCGGGCTGAGTGTTGACGCTTCCGGCCTCAACCTCTCTTGGTCGGCGGCCGATCGACGCGGCTCACCCGATGCCCCCACGTACTACGTGTGGCGCAGTTCGAGCGAGATCTCGGCCAGTTGTCCGGCAGATCCCGTCACCGGCGCCACCGACTCGACCACGTCGACGTCGTGGAGCGACTCGGCCACCCTCGCCGACGGCACCTATTGGTTTGCCGTCTACGCCGTGACTCCCTGGGGTTGTGCGGGAGACGTCACAAGCGTGACGGTGACCACGGCACCGGGAACCGCCTCCTACGACTCGGCCAGTCTCACCGCCGTTGACGCGACCACCACACGCATTACGGTCGTGACTCCCACGGTTGACAGCGCTGCCGCTCTGGTGGCCACGTGGCAGGTTCTTGTGGGCACGACGTGGGTTGAGCTCATTCCTGATGCCACCACGAGCGGTTCGTTTATCTACGACGCCGTCACGCTTGACCTGACCGACCCCTTCACCATCACCGTTCGCGGTTGCACCGCCGAGGGCGTCTGCGGCGCCCCCGGCGGGTCGACCACTGTTCCCGTACCCACCTTCGGCGGATAACCGCCCTCAGCAGAAGAGAATATGCACCATGGCAAAGAATGAGACTCCGTCCCCCGTCACCGAAGAGCAGGCCGCCGGCTTCGCGAGCGTCTTTGAGCGATTGGTCGACAATGTCGACCGGGTTGTCGTTGGCAAAGCGCGCGTCATCCGCTTGGCGTTTGTGGCGATGTTCAGTCAGGGCCACCTGCTCATTGAGGACTATCCGGGCACAGGAAAGACCTCGCTCGCGCGTGCCATGGCACAGAGCGTGCGCGGGTCGCACGCCCGCATCCAGTTCACGCCCGACCTGCTCCCCGGAGACATCACGGGCGTCAGCATCTTCGATCAGAAGAAGGGCAGCTTCACCTTTCACGAGGGTCCCATTTTTGCCAACATCGTGCTCGCGGACGAGATCAACCGCGCAAGCCCCAAAACACAGTCAGCGCTGCTCGAGGTCATGGAGGAGCGCCGTGTCACGGTTGACGGCGTCACGCACGAGGTTGGCGAGGTGTTCATGGTGGTTGCCACACAGAACCCCATCGAACAGGCGGGAACCTACCGACTCCCCGAAGCGCAGCTCGATCGCTTCATCATGAAGACCTCGCTCGGCTACCCGGATCACGCGGCCACGGTCAACATCTTGGCGTCGCGGTCGGCGCGAGCGGTCGCCGATGTCGAACCCATCGTGACGGCCGACATGGTCACCAAGATGGCGGCTCTCGCCGAGGGCATTCACGTGGCCCCCGAGGTGCTCGACTACATCACGCGGCTCACCGAGGCGACGCGGTCCGCTCCGGAGGTGCGCCTAGGCGTGAGCGTTCGCGGTGCCTTGGCGCTCACGCGCGCCGCGCGCGTCGCTGCCATCTCTGCCGGTCGACTCTTCGTCACTCCCGACGACGTCAAGGACCTGGCGGATGCCGTGTTTGCCCACCGTCTCGTCCTCGACGCCGAAGCGGAGTTCGACGGCATCACCGCCACGAGCGTGATGAGCCAAATTCTGATCGACACTCCGGTCCGCCAGGCGTAGCGGTACGAAAGCGCACAACATGTCTCTGAGGTGGGTGACGGTTACCGGCTGGGTTGTCTGGCCGGTCATCGTCGTGTGCCTCTTAATGGGCGTGACCTTGGGGTGGCGGGAACCGCTCATGCTGGGTTGTGCGCTCGGGCTGGTGGCTCTTCTCGGCCTTACCGTTCTCCGCCGGCGAGCACTGCTCTCGGTATCGTTTGCCGCGAGCGTGATCCGGGTCGTTCCGGGCACATCCGCTGAGGTCAGGCTGCGACTCACCAATGAAACGCGGCGCACGTCATCCGGCACCGACCTCGACATTCCGGTGGGCTCGGGCACCCGCACCGAACGCGTTCCACGCCTGGGCGTCGGCGTGACCCACGAGACCCTGCTCGTTGTTGAGGCGCCTCGGCGGACGGTGATTCCTGTCGGTCCCGTCTCGGTGGTGCGACGCGACCCCTTTGGTCTCTATCGCCGTTCGGTCACGCTACCGGGCATGGCCAAGGTCGTGGTTCACCCCCAAACCGCCACGTTGCCGCCACTGAGCGCCGGATTTGTGCGCGACCTCGAGGGAGAAGCGTCCCGTGACCTGACCGACTCGGACCTGTCGTTCCACGCGCTTCGCGAGTACGTGCCCGGCGACGACCGCCGACACATCCATTGGAAGTCGAGCGCCAAGACCGGACGTTTCATGATTCGCCAGTATGAGCAGACCCGACGCTCGCGCATGCTGATCTTGCTCGACACGCGGCGTGAGGCTTATGTCGACGACGTTGAATTCGAGCTGGCCGTATCGACGGCGGCGTCGCTCGGTGTGCGGGCGCTCCGCGACAGTCGTGACGTGATGTTCGTCGTTTCCCGGTCGAGCGTGGTCGCCCGGCCGGTTCGCGCGGGGCGGGCCAATCTGCAGAACGTCGAAACAATGGCTGTTCTCACGAGCGTGTCGCCGGCCCGACTCCTCGATGACGTCGCGGGAATCACGCTCACCGCGATGAGTTTGCCCATGGGCGGCCTCACACCGCTGGCGGCCGGTGTGGCCACCGACGTCTCGGTGGTCTTCGCCGTCACCGGTTCCGTGGCCGGAATCTCTGATATCGAACAGGCGTCACTGCCCTTCGGCGCCGGTGTCGAGGTGGTCGCACTTCGCTGCGATGTCGAGTCTGCGCCGCGTTTGCGTTCCTCCGGTCGCTTGACCGTGGGGACGGTGGGTCGTCTCGATGACCTGACAAAGTTGCTGTCCCGAAATAGAGCCACCGCATGATTCCCGTGATTGCGGTTCTCGCCGTGGCGCTCGGACTCACTCCGCTGTGGCCCGTCTTTCAGACGCCCGAGTTTGTGGTGGCGATTGTTGTGGGCACCGTCCTCGGTGCCGTGGTGTCGGCCCTTGTCGACCGCCGCCGCTGGCCGTGGTGGATTCTTCCGATTGGTCTGATTGTGGTGTTTGTCGTGGTGGGCGTCCCCGCCGCCGTGCCGCAGCAGGCCCTGTGGGGCGTTGTCCCCACGCTCGGCGGCGAACGAGCATTGCTCCTCGGTGCGGTCGACGGCTGGAAACAGATCGTCACGATCAGTCCGCCCGTAGGGTCGTTCGGCGCGCTGCTCGTGCCGGTGTTCATGCTGGCTCTCGTCGGCTCCGCGTTGGCCGTACTTCTGTCGCGGGTTGTCTCGCGTCGCGTGCTGTCCCTGTTGCCCGGAATCGCCGTCATGTGCGTCGCCATCTGGCTGGGCCCAGCAAATGCCGACTTTGCGGTGATGTCGGGCGTCGCCATGGTCGTCGTGATTCTCGTGGCACTCTTCGTGAGCACGCCCGGTCGTGCCGCGCGAAAAGCGATCGCGGCCAGTGTCACCCTTGTCGCCGTAGCGGTCGGGGTGGGCGTGGGGCTCGCCGTGACGGCCACACCCGATGTGTGGCGTTCTCGCGTATCACCCGTGCTTGATGAAGCGTCACTTCCCTCGCCACTCTCGGCCTTTCGCGCTTACGCCGTCGGTGACCTCTCGGAGACGCCGATGTTCGGGCTGTCTGAGGGTAAGTCGGGTGAGATGCTCACGCTCGCAACACTCTCGCGTTACGACGGGGTCACCTACTCCGTGTGGACCCCCGACGGCGACTTCACGAGGCAGTCCGGTTTTGCTCTCGCCGACGACGTGGCCGGCGAGGCGGCCACCATCACGATTGAGCAGCTCACGGGACCGTGGTTGCCGCTGCGCGGCGACCTTGCCGGATTGCAAACCACTGGTTCGGGAATCGGTTCGCTGTACTACAGTCCGGCCGCGAAGACGGCCATCGACCTTAACGGGCTCGCGCAGGGGCTTGTTTACCGCGCGTCGGGCCCTGGGCTGATCGCCACGGATCTTGCCAATCTGAGCACCGCAACGCCGGGCACAGATCGCACGGTCGTCAGTGACCAACCCGCGGGCGTGCAGGCCTACGTCAGCGCGCACAGCGACGCAACGGCGGAACCGGGGGAGCGGTTGGTCGCTGTGCTCGAGTCACTCGTCGATAACGGTTATGTCAGCCACGGTGGCGTGGGCGAGGCACCATCGCGGAGTGGTCACTCCGCTGAGCGCATTACGTCTCTGCTGACCGACAAGCTCATGATTGGTGATGAGGAGCAGTACTCGGTGGCGGCCGCCCTTCTCGCCCAGCAGGTGGGTTTCCCTGCGCGCGTCGTGGTGGGTTTTGTCGTGCCGGAGGGTGCCACCGAGGTGACCGGGTCAGACCTCCGCGCGTGGGTTGAGGTCAATACGAGCACCGGCTGGTTAGCCATTGACCCCGTGCCGGACGTTCGGCCCATTCCTGACACGCCGCCGGACGACCCCAACCGCGTCTCGCCACCCCAGTCCGTCGTTGACCCACCCCCGGCGGACGTGTCTCAGATTCGGGGCGCGCAGGCGCCGCAGTCCGACGAGAAAGCAGACACGCAGGAACCGGATCCGGTGTGGCTCATCCTCCGCGCCATCCTGGAAGTTGTGGTGTGGCTCGCGGTCGTTGCCGCGGTCATCCTGCTCCCTCCTGTCGCCATCGTTGCCGCGAAAGCTTCGCGTCGCCGCCGTCGCCTCACGGCACCCGATGCGCGCAAGCGAGTCTTGGGTGCTCGAGATCAAGTCGCGGATGTTCTCACGGATGCTCGACTGGCCGTGACGCCCGCCACCACGAACCGTGAACTCGCGTCACGCGTGTCGGTGCGGGATGCCCCTGCGCTGGCCTTCGTGATCGACCGCGCCGAATACTCGGCCGACGCCCTGGTGGCGTCCGATGC
>CANFVD010000001.1 GCA_947450345.1 Actinomycetota bacterium | reverse complement strand
GCCCAGAATGGGAATCGACACGATCTGAAGAGCGACAAAAATTCCGAGGATGGCAAATTGCCCGAGACCCGGCTGCGTGAGGGCAGAAAGACCGAGCCAGAGCAGCGCGATGATGTAGGCGATGGCCCAGTCCAGCAAAAGTGCCACGATGCGACGGCCGACACGTCCGACAGAACGATAACCAGTCTCAGGTAACCCGAGTTTCTTTCCGGGATATCCGGGCTGTCCCGGTCGGTTAGGCGCACTCACGTCTTCATCCTAGGCACCTCAGTCGCCGGTACGGTTTCACTGCGTGGCAGTGGAGCTCCGCTCAACTCGCGTTGGCCTTAACATTTCTGAAACAATAGCGTCACAGCCGTGTTACGGCTCTCACGTAGAGTTACAACACGAGAAATCTCGTGACCCACCCATCCCTTCGACGAAGAGACGAATACTTATGTTCACAAACTCCTCCGAAGTCCTTGCCTTCATCAAGGACAACGACGTCAAGTTCCTTGACATTCGCTTCTGCGACCTGCTCGGTGTTCAGCAGCACTTCAACATTCCCGCGCACACTGTGGACGAGGAATTCTTCACCGTAGGTCAGCTGTTCGACGGTTCGTCGATCCGCGGCTTCGCCTCGATTCACGAGTCGGACATGCAGCTCATCCCCGACGTGTCGACGGCTTACGTAGACCCCTTCCGCGAGCTCAAGACGCTCGTCATGGTGTTTGACATCTACAACCCCCGCAACGGCGAGATCTACGGTCGCGACCCGCGCCAGGTCGCCAAGAAGGCCGAGAAGTACCTCGCGTCGACCGGCATCGCCGACACCGCATTCTTCGCTCCCGAAGCAGAGTTCTTCATCTTCGATGACGTTCGCTACGAGGTCAGCCAGAACCGCAGCTTCTACTCGGTCGACTCGTCCGAGGCTGCCTGGAACACCGGCCGCGAAGAAGAGGGCGGAAACCTCGCCAACAAGACCCCCTACAAGGGTGGCTATTTCCCCGTCTCGCCCGTTGACCAGCACGCCGACATGCGTGACGACATCTGCATCAAGCTCGAAGAGGTGGGCCTCATCCTTGAGCGCTCGCACCACGAGGTGGGAACCGCTGGTCAGGGCGAAATCAACTACCGCTTCAACACCATGGTCAACGCTGCCGACGACATCCTCAAGTTCAAGTACGTGGTCAAGAACACCGCGCTTGAGTGGGGTAAGACGGCAACGTTCATGCCCAAGCCGCTCTTTGGCGACAACGGATCGGGTATGCACACCCACCAGTCGCTGTGGAACGACGGCAAGCCCCTCTTCTACGACGAGAACGGCTACGGCGGACTCAGCGACATCGCGCGCTGGTACATCGGTGGTCTGCTCAAGCACGCCGCCGCGGTGATTGCGTTCACGAACCCCTCGCTGAACTCGTTCCACCGTCTGGTTCCTGGGTTCGAAGCTCCTGTGAACCTGGTCTACTCGGCCGGTAACCGCTCGGCAGCAATTCGTATCCCCATCACGGGCACCAACCCCAAGGCCAAGCGCATCGAGTTCCGCGCACCGGACGCCTCGGGCAACCCGTACCTCGCCTTCGCCGCTCAGATGATGGCCGGACTCGACGGAATCAAGAACCGCATCGAGCCCCACGAGCCCGTGGACAAGGACCTGTACGAGCTGCCGCCCGAGGAAGCCAAGAACATTCCTCAGGTTCCCGCATCGCTGGGTGAGGCCCTCACGGCGCTCGAGAACGACCACGAGTTCCTGCTCGCCGGCAACGTCTTCACCAAGGACCTCATCGAGACGTGGATCTCGTACAAGCGTGAGAACGAGATCAAGCCCATGGCGCAGCGTCCTCACCCCTTCGAGTACGAGCTCTACTACGGCGTCTAATCACGCTCCCGCACTAGTGCATCGGGTCACCCCTCACGGGTGGCCCGATGTTTCTTATGCCGTGGGTACTGCTGACGGTCGTGCGTCGTCATCGAAAAAGACACGTTCAAAAACGGCCCGGGCACGACGGGTCGTACCGAGGTAGTTTTCTTCCAGTTGCGAGGCATTGCCCGGAGGCATCCCCAGAAGCCGGGCGAGGCCCTCAAGCTCGGACCTGTCAGTCGGGAGCACATCTGAGAGGCGGTTGTTCCACAGCGTTCCCGCGGCCCGCACGCGCGAGGCCAGGAGCCACGCGTCCCGGAGCCGATCAACGTCGGTGACGCTCATGATTCCGGCCTCGGCACACGCGGCGAGAGCGGACAGCGTGGACGTGGTACGCAGTCCCGGTATGTCGTGTCCATAACGGAGTTGCATCAATTGAGCCGTCCATTCGACATCGCTCAACGACCCGCGTCCCAGCTTGAGGTGACGCGTGGGATCGGCCCCCTGAGGCAGGCGCTCCCCCTCAACGCGTGCCTTCATGCGGCGAATGTCTCTCACGGCCTCGGCCGAAACATTGTCGGGGTAGCGAACCGCGTCAATCAGTGTTGTCATGTCGCGGGTGAGCGGTTCGTCACCCACGACCACTGTGGCGCGCAACAGGGCCTGCGACTCCCACGTGGCACCCCAGCGGTCGTAGTACTGCTCGTACGAGTCGAGCGAACGAACCCGGACACCCTGCTTGCCCTCCGGGCGCAGGTCCATGTCAATCTCGAGCGCCAGAACCGGATCCTCGGCCGAACTGAGCAGGCTGGCGACAATCTCCTCGGCTCGTGCTTGCGCCTGCGCGCCCGAACACGTTTCCGTGGCGCGGTAGACGAACATCACGTCGAGGTCACTGCCGAATACGAGTTCGCCGCCGCCAAACCGACCCATGGCAACGATAGCGAATTCAGGATTGTGCGCAGCGTCACGCATCGCCGCACCCACGAATCCGGCGAGCACCGCGTGCGACAGATCGGTGAGGCCCGTGGCGAGAGTGGCGATGTCCCCGACCCCGACGATTCCCGCAATAGCCAGGCGCAAGACCTCACGCCTCCGAAGCGTACGAATTGCCGCCACAGCAGATTCCTGAGTGTCGTGGCGTGCCAGCAGCGCGTCAATTTCGACCCGAAGCGAGTCAGCGTCTCGGGGTTCGAGTTCCTCGTCGCCATCGAGCCACGCGGTGGCCTCCGGCAGTCGTTCGAGCAGGTCGGAAACATACCGAGACCCGCTCAGTACCTTCATGAGCCGCTCGGCGGCGGCCTGCGAGTCTCGCAGCATCTTGAGATACCAGTGCGACTCCCCCAAGGCTTCACTCAGTCGGCGAAAGGCGAGGAGGCCGAAGTCGGGATCGGCACCCGCGGCGAGCCACTGCAACAGCACGGGGAGGATGGCGCGCTGGATGGTCGAGCGACGAGCCACGCCAGAGGTCAGCGCCGTGATGTGCGCCAAGGCCCCCTTGGGGTCGTTGAAACCGATGGCCGCCAATCGTGCCTGGGCCTGCTCGGTGGTGAGGTTGAGCCCCTCCTCGGGCAGCGCCGCTGCCGCAGCCAACAGGGGCCGGTAAAACAACCGTTCGTGCAGCGCCCGGACTTGGACCTTGGTAGAGCGCCACAGGTCCGTCACGTCGACGCTGGCGACATCGAACCCCGCCGCGCGTGACAGCACCCGCACATCCTCGTCGCCGGTGGGCATGAGGTGGGTGCGGCGCAAATTGCGCAACTGCAAACGATGTTCGAGGACGCGGAGCAGTCGATAGCTGTCGGCGAAGGTCGCCGCTTCGTCGCGCCCCACATAGCCAGCCTCACCCAACGCGGTGAGCGATTCGATTGTGCCGCGCAGGCGCACCCGCGGATCGTGCAAACCGTGAACGAGTTGCAACAGTTGAACGGTGAATTCAACGTCTCGCAAGCCTCCGGGACCGAGCTTGATTTGAAAGTCCACCTCGTTCGCGGGAATATGATCCGTCACGCGTTCCCGCATTCGCTGAACCTGATCAACAAAACCCTCGCGACTGGCCGACGTCCACACCTGGGGAGCAACGCCCTCCACATAGCGTCGACCGAGATCCGGGTCGCCGGCAATGGCCCGCGCCTTCAAGAGGGCCTGAAACTCCCAGTTCTTGGCCCAGCGCTCGTAGTAGGCCAGGTGCGAGTCAAGGGTCCGCACGAGAGCGCCGGCCTTGCCCTCGGGCCGCAGGTTTGCGTCCACCTCCCACAGTCCCGGTTCGCGACCAGGCTCATAGATGCCTCGGGAAAGCAACTGCGCCAGTTTCGTGGCGTGAGTGAGCGCCGCTTCTGTCGACAGTGCGTCCTCACTGCGTGTTTCGGCCACATAAATCACGTCAACGTCCGACACGTAATTCAGCTCGCGGGCGCCACACTTGCCCATGCCGATCACGGCAAGAGCAACGTTTGACACATCGGCGCGCGCGACACCCTGGGCGACGAGCGTTGCCCGCGCCACAGCCAAACTGGCCTCGATGGCCGCGCCCGCAGCGTCCGCTAGGGCACGGGCTACGCGGTCGAGGACGGTCGTGGCGTCTTCTGCACCGAGGTCGAACGCCGCAATCTCGCAGACGATCGCGCGGTATTCGCAACGCAGGGCATCCGTGGCAGCGTCGCCATCTCGGGCCGCTATACCCTCGCTATCGGCACCCACACTCGCGAGCAGTCGTCGGGTCATTTCTTCGGGGGAATCGAGATCGGTTCGCGGCGTACGCAAGCCATCGATTCGCTCGGGATGCCGGGTCAGAAACTCTCCCAGTCCGCGTGACGCGCCGATAACCCGCACCGTCGCTTCGAACCACGCTCGATCACTGCCGCACCGAACCGCCAGCTCGGGGTCGGCCGAGAACATCTCGAACAGCGTCGACCCTGCTACATCCGGTTCGGCCGCGACGCCGAGCACGGCGAGCACGACGCTCACGTCACAACCCGTCAGGTGACCCAGGGCCTCGGCGGTCTCGCGCCCACGCCGCAGGTCAATGAAGCCCGCTTTGGCAACGTCAGAGAGAGCGAGCGCGTCCGACACGCAACACCCTAGAGAATGTCGAGGTTGCGCTCGAGTTCGAAGGGCGTCACCTGCGAACGATACTCACGCCATTCACGACGCTTGTTGAGGAGCACATAATCGAAGACCTTTTCACCCAGTGTCTCGGCCACCAATTCGGAATCTTCCATCAGCGATATCGCGTGATCGAGGCTTGACGGCAGCGGCTTGTAGCCGAGCGAACGACGCTCAACGTCCGTGAGTTCCCAGACGTTGTCTTCGGCCTCGGGTGCGAGTTCGTAGCCCTCGTCGATTCCCTTGAGGCCGGCCGCCAACATCACGGCGAACGCGAGGTACGGGTTAGCCGCTGAGTCAATGGCCCGGTATTCCACCCGACAGCTCTGCGACTTGGACGGCTTGTACAGCGGAACGCGGATCAGGGCCGAGCGGTTGTTGTGACCCCAGGTGACAAAGCTCGGAGCCTCGTCGCCACCCCAGAGGCGCTTGTAGCTGTTGACGTACTGGTTCGTAATGGCCGTGATTTCGGGAGCGTGCGCCATGAGGCCGGCAATGAACGACCGGCCGGTCTTGGACAGTTGATACTTTCCCCCGGCCTCGTAGAAGGCGTTGGTGTCGCCCTCAAAGAGCGAGAGGTGGGTGTGCATGCCCGAACCCGGGTGGTCCGCAAAAGGCTTGGGCATGAACGTGGCGTAGTTGTCGAGTTCGAGCGCCACCTCCTTGATGACCGTGCGCATTGTCATGATGTTGTCGGCCGTGGTGAGCGCATCCGCATAGCGCAGATCAATCTCGTTCTGACCGGGACCCGCCTCGTGGTGGCTGAACTCAACCGAAATACCCAGGTCTTCGAGCATGCGCACCGCGCGACGCCGGAAATCGTGCCCCTTGCCGCCGGGAACATTGTCGAAGTAGCCCGCCTGATCGATGGGGCGGCCTCCCCCGTTGCGCCAATCCGAGTTGTTCAGCAGGTAGAACTCAATCTCGGGGTGCGTGTAGAACGTGAAGCCCTTGTCGGCAGCTTTTGCCAGCGTGCGCTTGAGCACGTTGCGCGGGTCGGCCTGCGCGGGCTGACCGTCAGGCGTCGTGATGTCGCAGAACATGCGGGCTGCGGGATCAACGTCGCCGCGCCAGGGCAGGATCTGGAACGTGGAGGGATCGGGGTGCGCCAACACATCCGCCTCGAATGACCGCGTGAGACCCTCGATGGCTGAGCCGTCGAAGCCCACCCCCTCGGCAAAGGCGCCCTCAACCTCGGCGGGAGCCACGGCAACCGACTTGAGCGTGCCCACGACGTCGGTAAACCAGAGGCGCACAAACTTGACGCCCCGCTCCTCGATTGTGCGGAGAACGAAGTCCTGCTGCTTGTCCATCGACAAACCCTCTCTGTTGGTCACTACTAGGCTAATCGCTATGCCGTTACTTCGTGTCGCGCTGGGGCAGACGAATCCCCGTGTGGGCGACATGACCGCAAACGCTGCGGGAATTGTCGCCATGGCGCGAGATGCCCTCGCGCAGGGTGCCGACCTGGTCGCGTTCCCCGAGATGTCGCTCACGGGCTATCCCATTGAGGATCTTGCGCTGCGCCCAGAATTTCTCGCGCGCGCCCACCAACACCTTGAGACGCTGGCGGCCACGCTGGCCGCCGAGGGACTCGCCAACGTTCCGGTCATTGTGGGCTTCCCCAGTGGCCCCCTGCGCGATCGAGCCCGTCACGTTGAACACGCCATCGCGCACAATTCGGCCGCCGTGCTGGCCGATGGTCGGGTCATCGGCGTGTACAACAAGCACCACCTGCCCAACTATTCGGTTTTCGACGAGTACCGCATTTTTCGCTCGGCAGACGGCGTCACCATCCTTCGCGTGAACGAGTGCGATGTTGCCCTCGCCATTTGCGAAGACATTTGGCACGACCACGGCCCCGTGGAGGCCATCGCTGCGGAACAGCCCGGTCTCATGCTTGTCATTAATGGCTCGCCGTTCGAACGCGACAAGGATGACGTCCGCGTCCCCCTCGTCGCGCGTCGAGCCGAGCAGACCAGGGCACACGTGGCCTACGTCAACATGGTCGGCGGGCAAGACGATTTGGTCTTCGATGGCGACAGTTTTGTGACCGGACCCGGAGGTCTCGTCATTGCTCGCGCGCCCAAGTTTGTTGAACACCTCCTGGTCGTCGACCTCGAGCTTCCCGATGCGCGGGTTCGTGCCGGGCAGCACGGCGCAAACGTCACCGTGATCGATCTGCCGGTCGTCGCGCGCGAGCATCCGCCGCTTGTCGCCGCCTCAGCCGACGAAACAATGACAGACGCCCGCGAGGCCGTGTGGAACGCGCTCGTCCTCGGCCTGCGTGATTATGTCACCAAGAACGGATTCCCCGGGGTCGTCCTCGGCCTCTCCGGCGGAATCGACTCTGCCGTGTGCGCCAGCCTGGCCGTCGATGCCCTCGGCCCGTCGGGCGTTCTCGGCATTTCGCTCCCGTCGCGCTATTCGTCTGACCATTCGCGAGATGACGCTGCCGACCTGGCTGGACGACTGGACGTGGAATACCGCGTCGAGCCCATCGCTGACGGTGTGGCTACCCTCGAAGACCAGCTGGGGCTCGAGGGCGTGGCTGCCGAGAATCTGCAGGCCCGCATCCGCGGCGTCATTCTGATGGGAATCTCAAACTCCACGGGACAACTTGTGCTCACGACCGGAAACAAGTCAGAAATTGCCGTCGGATATTCGACCATCTACGGGGATTCGGTCGGCGGATTTGCTCCCATCAAAGACGTCCCCAAGATGCTGGTGTGGGAACTCGCGCGCTGGCGCAACGACCTCGCGCACCGGCGCGGTGAGACCCCTCCCATCCCCGAAAACTCGATTGCCAAACCGCCCAGCGCGGAACTGCGGCCGGGACAGGTCGATCAGGACTCACTCCCCGACTACGAGGTGCTGGATGCCATCCTCGCGATGTACGTTACCGACCGGGCTTCGCGCGACGAGATCGTGGGCGCAGGATACGACGCAACCGAGGTCGATCGCATCATTGACCTCGTGGATCGCGCCGAGTGGAAACGCCGACAGGGCGCGATTGGACCAAAGATTTCGGAAATGTCGTTTGGTCGCGATCGTCGCCTTCCCATCACGTATCGTCGTGACCGCGCCGAGTAGCGCGACGTAGACTGAGCGCATGACCGCCACCGACGACGAGGCCACGCCTCGAAAGCGTGTTCGCATCCGCCACTTTGCGCGTGCCAAGGCCGAGGGCATCAAGATCGTTGGCCTGACCAGCTACGACATGCTGACGGCAAAGATTTTTGACGATGCCGGCGTGGATTTCCTTCTCGTCGGAGACTCTGCCGGAAACAACGTTCTGGGCTTCGACTCGACCCTACCCGTCACCGTCGACGAGCTGATTCCTCTCACGCGCGCGGTTGCCACCAGCGTGACGCGCGCCCTTGTCGTTGCCGACATGCCCTTCGGCTCCTACGAGGAGGGCCCCGAACAGGCGCTCGGAACGGCCATGCGGTTCATGAAAGAAACGCACGCCCACGCGGTCAAGCTCGAGGGTGGCGTTCGCTCGGCGGAACAGATTTCACGAATTGTGGAGGCGGGAATTCCGGTCATGGCGCACGTGGGATTCACGCCCCAGAGTGAGCACGGCCTCGGTGGACACCTCATCCAGGGCCGTGGTGCCGAGGCGGACCGGGTGATTGCGGACGCTCTGGCGTGTCAAGAAGCCGGCGCTTTCGCCGTCGTTCTCGAAATGGTCCCGGCTTCTCTTGCCGAGCGAATTACGAGCACGTTGACCATTCCCACCATAAGCGTCGGCGCCGGACCGCACACGGACGGCCAGCTTCTCGTCTGGACCGACTGGGCGGGGCTCACCACCGGACGCATTCCCCGCTTCGTCAAGCAGTACGCCCAACTCGCGAAGACGCTTCATGACGCCGCCGTGGCGTTTCGAGCCGACGTTGAGTCCGGGGCGTATCCGGGCCCCGAGCACAGCTTCGAAGACTAGCCGCGATCGTCGCGCTCTTCGGCTGCCCACTTCGCCGAGTTGGCCCGTAAGACGTCGAGAGCTCGTGCCGCCTCGTCCGAGGTATCGAACGGCCCGACACGATCCACCGACGGGCTGAGTCGGCCGTACTCCACCGCGCCCGTGGCCATGTTGTACCAGTACTTTTCCGTCGAGTTACTGCCCATAGGCTTGAGTGTATGCCGAAGGATTCCCACGGACTGCTTATTCCGGGCACACTCAGTGCCACGCGAGCCGTCCCTCCCCCCATTTCGCGGCCCGAATACGTGGGCAAGACCGCACCGGCGGCCTACGCGGGAGACGATACCTATGACACCGCGGCCATCGAGCGCGTCCGCACAGCTGGGCGTATCGCCGCCGGTGCTCTCGACGCCGTTGGGCGTGCGATTGCTCCGGGCATGACGACCGATGACATCGACGCGATTGCACACGACTACGTGGTCTCCCACGGCGCGTACCCGTCGACGCTCGGCTATCGGGGATATCCCAAGTCAAGCTGCACCTCGCTCAATGAGGTGATCTGCCACGGAATCCCGGATGACACGGTGCTTTCCGACGGCGACATCGTGAACGTGGACGTCACGGCCTTTCTCGACGGAGTGCACGGCGATACAAACCGCACCTTTATGGTCGGCGAACCGGTGCCCGAAGTACGCGATCTTGTCGAGCGCACGCACGAAGCAATGATGCGCGGCATTAAGGCCGTCGCCCCGGGTCGTCAGGTCAACATCATCGGGCGAGCCATCGAGTCGTACGCCAAACGATTCGGTTACGGTGTGGTGCGGGATTACACGGGCCACGGAGTGGGCACGCACTTCCACTCGGGCTTGATCATTCCGCACTACGACTCCGCTCCGATTTATGACACCGAAATCAAGGTGGGCATGATCTTCACGATTGAGCCCATGCTGACCCTCGGCACCCACGAGTGGGACATCTGGGACGACAACTGGACGGTGGTCACTCGGGACCGGTCGATAACGGCTCAGTTTGAGCACACCATCGTGGTCACCGAATCCGGAGCAGAGATACTCACCCTCTCGGAGTCGGGCTCATGACCCAACTCGCGGTTGGCGTGGATATCGGCGGCACCGGGATTAAGGCCGGCCTCGTCGACATCGCCACCGGTGAATTCTCTGCCGAACGCATCAAGGTCGAAACACCGGCCGGAGGTGAACCCGAGGACATTGCTCACGTCGTTCGCGAAGTAATTGAGACTCTTGCCCCATCGAACGATGTCCCCATCGGCGTCGCCTTTCCCTCGGCAATTGTGGACGGGGTCACGCGCCTGGCCGCCAACGTGTCAAAGCGCTGGATTGACTTTGCCGCGGAGTCATTTTTCGAACAGGAACTCGGTCGCCCCATCCATTTCGTGAACGATGCGGACGCGGCCGGATTCGCCGAAGCCACGTTCGGCGCGGCACGCGGAGTCAACGGACTTGTCATCATGACCACGCTCGGCACCGGCATTGGTAGCGCCCTGATCTACAACGGCGTCTTGGTTCCCGGCTCCGAGCTCGGCCACCTCGAAATCGGCGGTCGCGAGGCCGAGGCCTTTGCCGCGAATCGCGTGCGAGAAAGCGAGGGACTCGATTGGCCCACGTGGGCCGCGCGCCTCACCGAGTTCTACGCGCACGTCGAAATGCTTTTTTCTCCGCAACTGTTTCTCATCGGCGGAGGTGTGTCGAAACACGCCGAGGAATTCATCCCCCTCATCACGGTGCGCACACCCGTTCAGGTCGCTCAATTGCGCAACGACGCGGGGATTCTGGGCGCTGCCGCCCTCGCCGTCTGACCGACGCCTGCGGTCATGTCACAAGTGGATGGGCCGACCGATACGCCGGGTTCTGTCTAGACCCGAAGGTCCGAGACGGTCATCTCTCTCGTCAATCGTGTTACCACGATCCTCTAGCGGCCTACCCGAGAACTAGACGAGCAGCCATAGCGTTCTCTGTTTGACCTTGCTCCGAACGAGGTTTACCTAGCCAGCTCGCTCACACGAACTGCTGGTGGTCTCTTACACCACCGTTTCACCCTTACCCCCGGAGGGGCGGTCTACTTTCTGTTGCACTTTCTCGCGGGTTACCCCGAGTGGACGTTATCCACCGTTCTGCTCTGCGGAGCCCGGACGTTCCTCGGCACCCGAAGGTGACGCGACCGTCTGGTCGACCCATTCACTTGTGAGTGCTCAGTTTAGGCGCGAAACGACGCCTGGGCATCCATCGCCCGGTTGGCCACGGCGTCGGCACGAGCATTCTCCGCACGCGGAACCCATTCGAAGGTGACCGGGCGCGAGCCAATGACTGAGCGAGCCTCGCTGGCGAGCACGGCCATGTCGGGGTGCTTGATTTTCCACCGTCCGCTCATCTGCTCGACAACCAGTTTGGAATCCATGCGCACGTGAACGTGCGCCTCGTTGTGGATCTCAAAGGCGCACTGCAGTCCGGCAATCATGCCGCGATACTCAGCAACGTTGTTGGTCGCGACTCCCACATAAACGCCGACCTCAACGAGCACCTCGCCAGACTCGAGATCGATGACGACCGCGCCTCCGGCAGCCGTTCCGGGATTTCCGCGGGATCCGCCATCAGCCTCAACGATGAGCTTCACGCGCTCGCCTCGTCACCAACGGGACGGACCAGGATGCAGTTTGAATCGGGGCACAACAACACGTCGTCAGATTCCGCGTGTCGAATGATGTCGAGATCGCTTTCGCTCAACAGCATGCCCGTCGCCACCGAGACACCGTTGATCAAGAGACCCGCGCCAATGCCGTAACGCTCGCGTTGCTTCTCGTACAGCGCCGTGAGTTCGGCGGGAAGACCGTTGGCGATGTCGTTGCGCAGGCGCGTCATGTTGGCAATCTCGGTGTCTAGTTCTGCCTCGCGCTGGCCAAGCTGCTCCTCAAGCGCCACCCGCTGAGCCGTGACCACCGCGAGTTCGTCGACAACGGCATCGAGGTCTGCCTGGGCTCGCTCCACCGACTCGAGCACCTGAAGTTCGGCATCGTCCAACTCCGACGTGCGCCGCGTGAGCGTCTCGATCTCGTGTTCGAGCCCCGCAATGTCTTTGGGGTTCGACGAGTTTTGCAACAAATTCGTATCGCGTGCCAGGCGCTCCGCGGCCACGCGCCGATCCGATTCGAGGCGGGACAGCTCGGTGCGGAGGTCTTCCGTGACACCCGTGGCCTCCACCAACCGTGCCCCGAGTGCGGACAATGCCGCCGTCACCTCAGCCAGTTGTGCGAGCTGCGGCATTTTTGCGCGTTCGACACGTCGCTGGGCAATGCCGGTGTCGTGTTCTTGGAGGGTGACCAAAGCGAGCTGATCGTGGGGTGATGCCTTCACGCGTAATCGTCTGCTTTCTGATGGTGGCGTCGCGTGCTACTGCACAACAACGAAATCCCAGGGGTCGGTGCGAATGTCGCTCACGGTCACGTCGACTCCGGGGAGGAGTGCCCGGACCTCGTGGGCGGCGTGTTCCAGCCACAGCCATTCCGCGGCCCAGTGGGACACGTCAACGAGTGCCGGACCTCCCTCGCGAACGCTCTGCTCGCGTGATTCTTGTGCGGAATGGTGTCGCAGATCACTCGTCACATAGACGTCGGCCGAGGTGACGAGCGGATGCGCCAGGAGCGAGTCGCCCGCACCTGCGCACAGTGCGACGCGTGAGACCGGTTGAGCGTAGTCTCCCGAAACACGAACGCCCTGTGCCGTAGCGGGGAGCACGTCGGCAACACGTCGAGCGAATGCGCCCAGGGTGAGTTGCGTGTCAAGGTCGCCGACGCGCCCCAAGCCGCTGTCCGGCGATGAGGATTGCGTGAGCGCAACCGCGTTCGTCACTCCGAGGAGCCGCGCCATCACCGCTGACGTACCCGTGGGTACAACATCCGCGTTGGTGTGTGCGGCCAGCAGTGCAACATCGTTGCGGATGAGGTCGGCCACGAGCGCGCCCTTGTAGCGATCTTCTGCCACAGACGTGACACCGCGCATGAGCAACGGGTGGTGCGTGATCAGCACATCGATGTTGGCACCGACGGCCTCAGCGATGGTTGCGGCCACGGCATCGACGGCGAAACGAATGGATCGCACGGGCTGATCGAGGCGCCCCGTCACGAGCCCGGGAGCATCCCAGTCCTCTGCTCCGGCTACCGGCCAGAGTTCGTGCAAGACCTGGATGACCTCAGCCAAGGTCTGCGGCGTCTCCGGAGAATCTGCGGCGTCGGGAGGAGGAGTCATGGAATCACTACCGGGGTGAGGTGCCGTACAGGACCTCGTCAAAAGTCGGGCGGGGTCGACCGTTCGACCCGAGCGTGACAGTGGGCTGTGCGTTTTGTGCGGCGGGTGACGTGAATGCCCCCGTGGGGAGTGCGCTGTTGCTCGGAGCGACGTGCTCACCCCGCGGCTCGTCAATCACGAACGGAGTGGCCTCGAGTGGATCGCCACTGTCGCTCGACGTGGCATAGGCGCGCGCATCCTCCGTCGACGGTGCCACAAAGGAAGCGCGAGAAACCTGCGGGGTCAACGGGTAGTCGGCTCCGCCGAGTTCGACATCAATCGTCTCCTCATCGGAAGACTCGGCCGGTGCGTCAATCGGTGCGTCGGCCGGAGCAGAAGAAGCGGAAGAAACCGACGTGGGAACGGCGCCAGCTAATCCGATATCGCCCAAGAGCGACGCATAGAGATCGTCAGTGCTGTTACTGTCACTGCCAGGAGTCGGGGGGTAAGTGTCGCTCACATTGACTCCGTCTCTGTGTGTTCCTCGCGGCGCCCGTGGGACATTCGCGCGGTGTAGTGCTCTGGTCGAGTGGGCCCTACCGGGCTCGAACCGATGACATCCACGGTGTAAACGTGGCGCTCTACCAACTGAGCTAAAGGCCCTTCGCAGACAAGTCTAACCGAATTGCCTGCTGTTCCGACTTACAGCGAGGCGAGTGCGTCGCGGTAAGCCGAGAGGTCGCGCGCGACTCCCGGTTCGGTGACAATCGTGGACGCAACGCGACCATCCTTGCCAATCAGGAACGTGGCGCGGTTAGCAATTCCGGCCTCTTCGATGAAGACGCCGTAGGCGCGCGCCACCTCGCCGTGCGGCCAGAAATCGGCAAGCATGGGGAACTCATAGCCCTCGTGCTCAGCAAAGGCGCGCTGCGCAAAGTGCGAGTCAACGGAGATGCCAATCACCTGAACATCGTCGTCGACGAATGCCGTGATGTTGTCGCGGAGCTCGCACAGTTCGCCCGTGCAAATGCCACTGAAGGCTAAGGGGAAGAAGACCAGAGCAACAGCGCTCTTGTCGAGGTAGTCACTGAGCGTGACGGTCTCCCCGAACTGGTTCTTCAGGCTGAATGCGGGGGCGATGTCGCCGACGCTGATTGTCATGGATCCTCCACTGATGTTGTCTCCCATCGAAAACCGGATGGGTGCACAACAGTCTAGGGCGAGCGATAGAGTGGAGATTCCTCTTCTATGTGCCACCAGCACCGAGGAACCTCCCTGCTGAAACAAGGACGCGGCATGACCTGCCGGCCTGATGTGGAAGGACGCGGCATGACCGTAAACGACCAGGACCCCTACTCCGTTACTAACCTCGACACTGACCCCGAAGAGACATCCGAGTGGATTCAGTCCCTCGATGCTGTGGTCGACGCTCGCGGACACGAGCGGGGACGCGACGTCATGCTGAGCCTGTTGCGGCGCTCGAAGGAACTTCACCTCGGTGTCCCCATGGTTCCCACCACGGACTACATCAACACCATTGCGGTTGAAGATGAGCCCGTCTTCCCCGGTGACGAAGCCATTGAGCGCGAATACCGCTCCTGGATTCGCTGGAACGCGGCCATGCTCGTTCACCGGGCACAGCGCCCCGGTGTCGGTGTGGGAGGACACATCTCGACCTACGCGTCGTCGGCTTCGCTCTACGAGGTTGGTTTCAACCACTTCTTCCGCGGGCAAGATCACCCCGGCGGTGGAGACCAGATCTTTATCCAGGGTCACGCATCCCCCGGTCCCTACGCGCGGGCATTCGTCGAGGGGCGCCTGAGCGCCGACCAACTCGATGGCTTCCGCCAAGAGAAGTCTCACGCCGGTGGCGGACTCTCGTCTTACCCGCACCCGCGCCTGATGCCCGACTTCTGGCAGTTCCCCACCGTGTCGATGGGCCTCGGTCCGATCAACGCGATCTACCAGGCTCAGCTCAACCGTTACATCACCAACCGCGGCATCAAGAATGCCTCGGACCAGCACGTCTGGGCCTTCCTGGGCGACGGCGAAATGGACGAAGTGGAGAGCCGCGGACAGCTTCAGGTTGCCGCCAACGAGGGCCTCGACAACCTCACGTTCGTCATCAACTGCAACCTGCAGCGCCTCGACGGTCCCGTTCGCGGTAACGGCAAGATCATCCAGGAGCTCGAGAGTTTCTTCCGCGGAGCGGGGTGGAACGTCATCAAGGTCATCTGGGGTCGCGAATGGGACGACCTCCTGGCCCGCGACAACGACGGCGCCCT
The DNA here is from genome assembly GCA_947450345.1 of Actinomycetota bacterium. Taxonomy (GTDB): domain Bacteria; phylum Actinomycetota; class Actinomycetes; order Actinomycetales; family Microbacteriaceae; genus UBA963. The sequence goes on along the minus strand of CANFVD010000001.1, from coordinate 89,857 downwards.
GCGCACGCTCATGAACGTCACTCCCGATGGTGACTTCCAGACGTACAAGACCGAAGACGGCGCTTTCGTTCGCGAGAACTTCTTCGCACGCGACCCGCGCGCACTGCAGCTCGTCGAGAACTACAGCGACGATCAGATTTGGAACCTCAAGCGCGGCGGCCACGACTACCGCAAGGTCTACGCGGCGTTCAAGGCAGCCGTCGAACACAAGGGTCAACCGACGGTCATTCTCGCGCACACCATCAAGGGCTACGGTCTCGGCCGATCCTTCGAGGGTCGCAACGCCACGCACCAGATGAAGAAGATCAACCTCGACGATCTCAAGTCGTTGCGCGACACCCTGCACATTCCGATTTCGGATGCCCAGCTCGAAGAAAACCCCTATCTCCCGCCGTACTACCGACCCGAGGCAACAGACCCGCGTCTGCAGTACATGCACGAGCGTCGTCGCGAGCTCGGCGGTTACCTCCCCGAGCGTCGGTCCACCTACACACCCGTTCCCCTTCCTCCGGAGGACGCGTATCAGATTGCCCGCAAGGGTTCGGGCACACAGGAGATTGCCACCACAATGGCGTTCGTCCGGCTGCTCAAAGACCTCATCCGCGACAAGGAATTCGGGCACCGCATCGTGCCGATCATTCCGGATGAGGCGCGCACGTTTGGAATGGATGCGTTCTTCCCGAACGCAAAGATCTACAACCCCAACGGGCAGCACTACATCTCGGTAGACCGCGACCTCCTGCTTGCTTACAAGGAAGACCCCACCGGCACGATTCTGCACGTCGGAATCAACGAGGCCGGTGCGCTGGCCGCCTTTACCGCGGTGGGCACGTCGTACTCGATTCAGGGTGAACTTCTCATCCCGGTCTACGTCTTCTACTCGATGTTTGGTTTCCAGCGCACGGGCGACGCCCTGTGGGCGGCGGGTGACTCGATGGCCCGCGGATTCGTGGTGGGCGCCACCGCAGGCCGCACCACGCTCACCGGCGAAGGGCTGCAGCACGCCGACGGCCACTCGCCCATCCTGGCGGCCACCAACCCTGCGGTCGTGGCCTACGACCCGGCCTACGGATATGAGATCGGCCACATCGTGCGCGACGGGCTTCAGCGCATGTACGGCGGCAGTCATGAGGACCCCAACGTGATGTACTACCTCACGGTCTACAACGAGCCCATCGTTCACCCGGCAGAGCCCGAGAACCTCGATGTCGCGGGCCTCCTGAGGGGCATGTACCTCCTGGCTCCCTCGACAAACGCTGGCCCGAAGGCTCAGCTCCTCGCTTCGGGCGTTTCGGTGCCCTGGGCACTCGAGGCTCAGCAGTTGCTGGCCGACGACTGGGGCGTGTCGGCCGACGTGTGGTCGGTCACCTCATGGAGCGAACTGCGTCGGGATGGCATGTCGTGTGAAGAGCACAATTTGCTCCACCCCGAAGAAGAGGTGCGCACGCCGTTTGTCACTTCGCGCCTGGCCGGTACCGAAGGACCCATCGTTGCGGTGACGGACTACAACCACCTGGTTCCCGACATGATTCGTCCGTTTGTGCCTCGTCGCTACGCCACCCTCGGCGCCGACGACTTCGGCTTCTCGGACACGCGTGCCGCGGCGCGTCGGTACTTCGTGATTGACGGGCCGTCACTCGTGGTTCGCACCCTTCAGCAACTCGCTCAGGAGGGTGCAATCGACCGCTCCACCGTGCGGGCGGCCCTGGACAAGTACCGCATTCACGATGTGAACGCCGGCACCACGGGGTCTGCCGGCGGAGAGAGCTAGTTCGGCGCCACAGGGCTCCCCTCACCTAGACTCAACGGCGTGATTGTTATCGTTTGCCCCGGACAGGGGTCACAAAAACCCGGTTTTCTCGAGCCTTGGCTTGAGCGCCCCGGAGCACGTGAACTTCTGAGCTCACTGGGGGACGCGTGTGGTGTCGACCTCATCACCCACGGCACCGTGAGTGACGCCGACACCATTCGCGACACCGCCATCGCACAGCCGTTGATTGTTGCCGCCGGCATCCTCTCGCTGAGCGCACTGTCGGAAGACGGCCCCCTTTCGGATGCCCACGGTATTGCCGGGCACTCGGTGGGTGAGTTTACGGCTGCCGCCGGAGCCGGCGTGCTCGAGGCAACCGACGCCGTGGCCCTCGTGGGAATTCGCGGCCGTGCCATGGCCGAGGCGGCCGCGCGCGTCGCGACCGGCATGAGTGCCGTTATCGGCGGCGACGAAGCTGAGATTGCCTCCGCGCTCAGCGCCCACGGTTTGGTGGCAGCCAACTACAACGGCGGTGGCCAACTGGTTGTCGCCGGAGAACTGTCGGCGCTGGCCGCCTTTGCTGAGACTCCCCCCGCCGGTTCGCGTGTCATCCCCCTTCAGGTGGCAGGAGCCTTTCACACCTCGTTTATGGAATCCGCCGTCGAGACGTTGCGCGACGCAGCGTCGAGCGTGACAACCCACGACCCACTCCGCCCACTGTGGACGAACCGCGACGGTTCAGTCATCACCGACGGCGCAACCTTCCGCGACCTTTTGGTGGGACAGGTGTCGTCACCGGTTCGCTGGGACAAGTGCATGAGTGCATTTGAGCAGTCGGGTGTGACCGGAATCATTGAGCTCTCCCCCGCGGGAGCGCTCGTCGGACTGGCGAAGCGTGGACTGAAGGGTGTGCCTACCGTGGGCATTACCTCACCGGACGACCTACCGGCGGCGCGCGAGCTGCTCGCCACAGTCAAGTAAAGGACCCTCATGACGCGCCCCACTCTTCACGAATCCACCGGAGCCATGCACTCGCGCATCTACGCGGTGGGGGCCGCGCGCGGCGATCTCACGGTGACCAATGACGACATTGCCGGCCCCATTGAATCCAGCGACGAATGGATTCGCCAGCGCACGGGAGTCGTGACCCGCAAGCGCGCGTCGGCTTCGCGAACCGTTGTCGACATGGCCGTTGAGGCCGCGAACGAGGCCATCACCAAGGCGGGAATTCGACCCGATCAGATTGATGCCGTTCTCGTCTCGACCATTAGCAATCCGGTCGCTACTCCCTCACTCGCCGCCCTCGTAGCTGAGCGTGTTGGTGCAAACCCCGCCCCCGCATATGACATCTCTGCGGCGTGCGCCGGGTATACGTACGGAATCGCCCAGGCCGACTCCTTCATTCGATCCGGTCTCGCGCACTACGTGCTCGTGATCGGTGCCGAGAAATTGAGTGACTTCGCGAAGCCCAGCGACCGCACCATCTCGTTCTTGCTGGGTGACGGCGCCGGCGCCGCCGTGGTCGGACCGTCAGACTTTCCCGGAATTTCGAAGACCGTGTGGGGATCCGACGGGTCTAAATGGGACGCGGTCGGCATGGACCACAGTTGGGCCGAATACCGCGATGGTCACGGCGATGTCGAGTGGCCCACGCTGCGACAAGAAGGCCAGACCGTTTTCCGCTGGGCAGTCTGGGAAATGGCAAAGGTAGCCAAGCGTGCCCTCGATGAGGCGGGAATCACCAGCGACCAACTTGCCGCGTTCGTTCCCCATCAGGCCAATATGCGCATCATCGATGAGTTCGCCAAGCAGCTTGCCCTCCCGGAGAGCGTGATGATTGCTCGGGACATCGAAACCACGGGAAATACGTCTGCCGCCTCAATTCCGCTGGCCACGCACCGCCTGCTTGCCGAGCACCCGGAGCTCAGCGGTGGCCTCGCCCTCCAGATTGGTTTCGGTGCGGGCCTCGTTTTCGGCGCGCAAGTGGTTGTCTTGCCCTAACCCAGAAATGTCCGTCAAGAGCGCCACCACGACGTAAACTTGAGGAGCATTCCCCAGAATCAGAAATCAAGGAGAAAACACTGATGGCACTGTCCACCGAAGAAGTTTTGAGCGGTCTTGCTGAACTCGTCAACGACGAGACCGGTATCGCCACCGACACCATCGCCCTCGACAAGTCCTTCACCGACGACCTCGACATCGACAGCATCTCGATGATGACGATTGTGGTCAACGCCGAAGAGAAGTTTGACGTCAAGATCCCCGACGAGGATGTTGCGAACCTCAAGACCGTGGGAGACGCGGTCAACTACATCGTCAAGGCTGCAGCCTAAAGACCATGGGACGGGGGTCGTCGCCGCGACAACAGTCGACGCGCCGGCCCCCGTCTTCTTTTATTTGATAGCCCCTCGGTAACCGCCGAGGTTTTCACGAAGGGATGTTCTCTCTCATGGCTCACCAGAAGATTGTTGTCACTGGAATCGGCGCGTTCACTCCGCTGGGCGTCAACGCCACCGATACCTGGAACAACCTCCTCGCGGGCAAGTCTGGTGCGCGCACCATCGAGAAGGACTACGTCGCCGAACTTGACCTTCCCGTCACGTTTGCCGCTCAGGTTGTTCAGAACCCCGACGAAATTTTGGAACGCGTTGAGGTCAAGCGACTCGACCCGTCGAGCCAGTATGCGTTGATTGCCGGTCGCGAAGCCTTTGCGGATGCCGGTAGCCCCACTGTTGACCCCGGACGCCTCGCCGTCGACTGGGCCACCGGAATTGGTGGCATCTGGACGCTCGTCAACGCGTGGGAAGACCTTCGCCAGAAGGGCCCGCGCCGCGTGATGCCCATGACGGTGCCCATGCTCATGCCCAACGGACCAGCTGCTGCCGTGGGAATGGATCTCCACGCGCGCGCGGGAATCCGCACTGTCGTCTCCGCCTGCGCCTCCAGCACCGAGTCCATTGTGAACGCCGTCGAGCACCTTCGTGCCGGCTACGCCGACGTAATTATTGCGGGTGGTTCTGAAGCCGCCGTCCACCCGCTGCCCCTGGCCTCCTTTGCCGCCATGCAGGCACTCAGCAAGCGCAACGACGACCCTGTTCGCGCCTCGCGCCCCTACGACGTTGACCGCGACGGATTTGTCTTGGGCGAGGGCGCTGCGGCACTTGTCCTCGAGACGGAAGAGCACGCACTTGCGCGCGGAGCACGCATCTACGCAGAGGTGATTGGCGGTGCTGTGACCAGCGACGCTTATCACATCACCGCACCGGATCCCGAAGGTTCTGCCGCGGCCCGCGCCATGAAGACGGCCATTGAAATTGGCGGCGCAGCGCTCACGGATGTCGTACACATCAACGCTCACGCAACAAGTACACCGGTCGGCGATATTGCGGAGTACAACGCCCTCAAGCGCGTCTTTGGAGATCACCTCAAGAACATCGCCGTCACCGCCACCAAGGGCGCCACGGGGCACCTTCTAGGTGGCGCCGGTGCCATCGAAGCCCTGTTCACCGTGATGGCGCTCCACACGCGCACGGTGCCACCCACAATCAACCTCGATAACCTAGATCCCGAGATTGTGCTGGACGTCGTGACCTCGCCCCGTCAGCTTCCCGAGGGGTCGCTCGTGGCCATCAGTAACTCATTCGGCTTTGGCGGACACAACGCCGTGGCTGCTTTCCGCTCTTACCCCTAGCCGACGCTGTGTAACCAGGTCACGCTGCGATCCATGATGCGGGCCCGAAACACGTCTAGTTCGTCGTCCCAGGCGCGACCCAGTTCCTGAGCCACGGATTCCCGGAACGCAGCCATGCTGTCTCCCGACTCGTCACAGAGTCGCTGCAATCGCGCTTCCGTAATGTAGGCCGATCCCGTGGCATCCACATGAACTCGATGGATGCCGAGTGTCGGCGTGTGCATGAAGTGCGTTCCATCGTTGAGCGTGGTGGCGTCTTCAGAAATCTCAAAACGCAGTTCACGCCAGCCAAAGAGCGCCGAGGCAATGCGTGCCGCTGATCCAGCCGGGCCGGCCCACGGTTGCGCCACACAGAGCATGGCGGGTGCGACGGGCTGCTGTTCCCAGCGCAGATGCACGGGTGAGCCTAAGACACCACTAATAGCCCACTCCACGTGAGACGTGAGGGCTTTGGGTGCTGAGTGGATCTGAATCAAACCACTGTTATTGCTGAACATGCCGGTATCCGTTTCTTAGTTGGTTCGTCTTCCCCAACGACCATTCGAAACGTGATAGAGCACCATTAGTGTCACACGGCGGCGCGGAATCCGCAACGCGAGCCTGAGAATGCGCTGATGAGGCGGTCAAGAAACAAGATATCGAGTATATATCTTTATTACATAACCAGTATGTATTTTTGGTAAATAGATACTGAGTAGACATTATTATTAGTATACGGCTTATATATATACTCGATAACTAGTTTGTGTTTTATATACTAAGTAGGAAAATTTATGCATCTGACCCTAAAGTCTCACCCAGTAGAGTATTGTGGAGACTCACGCTCGATTGCAGGCAAGGAGGCACGCAATGTCCGTTCGCGACTGCCTGCTTGCCATCATGTCGCTGGGTCCCCAGTATGGCCTCCAACTTCATGCGGAACTCACGACCCGCGCCCCGCATCGTGCCGCAACCAATGTGGGTCAGATCTACAGCACCCTCGATCGCCTCGTGCGAGACGACAAGGTGGTGACTGGAGGCCAAACTAGCGATGGTCTCCCCCTTTATCAGTTGACCGACTCCGGATCAGCCGAGATAGCTGCCTGGCTCGAGCCCGAGGGAGTAAGTCGCGATACCGCGTGGGCCGATCTCCTCGATCTTGTCTTCATGGTGCGCTCGTTGCCGCACGTGAATCCGGTTCCCGCTTTTGACGCCCTCGCATTCTCATTCGGCGAACTCCCCGAACCACCCGCCGGCGACGACGCCAAGGCGCGCACCGCATGGCTGCTCGCCCTCGCCGAAGAAGACCTTGCCCACACAGTCCGCTCGATTGTGGACCGCTCACGCACCGAGGTATCGACAACGAGCGAACACGGATGGGGACTCTCGGCTGAGCGCCCCAAGCGCGGTCGTCGTCCTCTCAAACCGGCCGACGGGTCTGCTCTGCCGAAGTCTTAGTGCAGGAGGCCACCCTCGCGGTTGAGCACGTTCTTTTCTCCTGCCTCAATGGCAAAACTGAAGCGATTAGCTTCTGGCGGCATGGGGCAGTTGAAGTTATAGCTAAAAGCGCAGGGCGGAAGATACGCCCGGTTGAAGTCAAGCGTGATGGTTCCATCGGCATTGGGGGCACACATCAGAAACCTGCCGACGCTGTAAGTGGATTCGCCGCTCGTCGCGTCGGAAAACACAAGGAGCAGGGCGCGCCCCTCCTGGAATGCTTCGATCGAGTAGTCCACTCCCCCGTGCGTGAATGAAATATCGGCGGGGATGATCTTCTCGCGCGTCTTTCCCTCGTCCTTGAGGTGGTCCACTCCCACGGCGCGTCCGCCCTCAATCGGTGTGAACGTAGCCTGGATCACCCAGTCGGGATTGTAGGGAAAGGCATCAATGCCGCCAAAGTTGGCGATGTCCTCGGACTGAGCGTTCCAGACCCGCAGTGCATATCGTCCCTCTTCGCTCGCAATCACAAAGCCCGTGACACCCTCCGCGAAGACAATCGATGACGGCGCGGAATCATTCTTTGCCCGAACAACAACGGTTCCGTCGACGATCTGATCATCAACGAGAACACCGTCGGCAGCCTCGGCACGAAAAGCAACTCCCGGCTCGTCACCCGGAAGCGTCGCCCACCACCCCGGCACGCCCCAGACCTGCTCCTCAACTCCCGGTTCGCCATAAAACCACGCCGTATTCGTGAGAGCGAGGTTTCCCTGAGGCAAAATCACGGATTCGTGTCGCCGTTCGCGAAATGTGGCATACAACTCTTCAGCGGTGGGTGCGTTATCGGTCACATCCCAAAACCTAGCGAAACCGGCGGTTGCTCCCCCGGTGACACACACGCAAACCTCAGACCAGCCGCAATGGGGGCCAGAAATCCTCGAAGAACGGTGAACGTTTATTGGATGTTTCTTGGCAATTGCCGGCACAGTGACCTGATTGACTATCCCCATGAAACGACGTGCCCTCCTGAGTTCCGTTCTGTGTGCTGTCGCCGCTGGCGCCATCGTGGCCGCAAGTTCCGCCCTGCCGGCGGTCGCGGCAGATGAGTCCCCTTACATCATCAGCGTGCCCGATGGCCAGGTCGCCCCGCTCGTCACCGACTTGTCGCAGATCGGCGAAACCCCGGAACACGTTTACACGCGCGCGATTGACGGCGTGGCCGTCACATTGTCAGCCAGCGAGGTGGCCGCGATTCAGAGCGAAAACCCACAGGCACAGATTGTGCCCGACAGCATCGTCACCATGTCCGCGCTGCGCTCCGGTGCCACCTGGGGAATCTCGGCACTCGACCAAGTGACCGCTCCCGCAGACTCGACCTACACTTACCCCGACTCGGCCGGCACGGGAGTTGACGTCTTCATCATCGACACGGGTGTCTCCAACCGGCCCGCCGATTTTGGGGGCACTCTCGACACGACCCGTGCCCGTGATTTCACCGGACTCGGAACCTGGGTCGACTGCAACGGCCACGGCACACACGTGGCCGGCACGGTTGGTTCGTCGGTTTACGGAGTGGCGAGCAAGGCCACGATCATCCCTGTTCGTGTGCTCGACTGCAACGGATCCGGCAGCATGTCGAACGTCCTGGCGGGCGTGAACTATGCCATTTCCGCTAAGACGCCCGGCAAGACCGCTGTGCTCAACATGAGCCTTGGGGGTGGATACGCAAGCTACCTCAACGCCGCCGTGGACGCCGCCGTCGACGCTGGTGTCGTCTCTGCGGTTGCCGCAGGAAACAGCGCTGTGGACGCCTGCGGTGCCTCACCCGCCTCGGCGCCCAAAGCCCTCACGGTCGGTGCTCTCACCAACAGCCTGACGGCGGCCTATTTCAGCAATTACGGCTCGTGCGTTGACGTTTACGCGCCGGGCGAGAGCATTACCTCGCTGTGGCTGGGTTCCGGCACTGCCACGATTTCGGGAACGTCCATGGCCAGCCCCCACGCCGCCGGTGTCGCCGCTCTATACATCGCGGCAAACCCCACGAAAACAGCCGCCGAAGTGACCGCGGCCATCGTGGCTGCCGGCAAGTCAAATTGCGCGCTGTCATCGTGTAGCCCGAACCTGACGCTCAACATTCAAAACCTCGCACTGGGAACGGCGCCAACGACTCCGCCCGTGACGCCGACGCCAACACCGACTCCGACCCCACCGGCCCCTGTGGCTCCGTCTGCACCCGGAACGCCCGCGGTATCGGACCTCACTGCCACGGCCGCGACGGTGACGTGGTCGGCGCCGAGCTCAAACGGTGGCGCGAACGTCGACAGTTACCTGGTTGAGTATCGCCAGTCGACACTGAGCACGTGGCGATCGGTCACGGCAACATCTCCCTCGACAAGCACCACGGTATCGGGTCTGTCGGCAAACACGGGATACTCCTTCCGAGTCACTGCTCATAACAGTGTCGGAAACGGCACAGTTTCGGCCGTGACCACCGCATCGACCCTCACCGGCATTCCAACGGCCCCTCGGAGCGTCAGCGTCTCCACAACGGGCACCACGGCGACCGTATCGTGGACGGCACCGGCGAGCACTAACGGCGCACCGCTCACCGCGTACCGCGTCGAATATCGCAAGAGCACGTCCTCGGCATGGCAGAGCAAACAGATTACCGCCACATCGGGCGGGACCTTGGTGACCTCTACTGTCATCACCGGTCTCGCGCAGCGATCCGTGTATCAGGTGCGAGTCATCGCTCAGTCACAGTTCGGTTCGAGCCCGGGTACGGCCGGCGGATATGCGGTAACTACCTCACGCAAGGGATAACGGCGAGCGGCATTGTGTCGACGTAGGGCGGACGGGACTTGAACCCGTGACCGACGGATTATGAGTCCGCTGCTCTAACCAGCTGAGCTACCGCCCCGTGACGCGGAACAAGCCCGCTCGCTCTCAGGATATCAGCGCGCGCCTGACGCCGACCGTCTTGTCGAACTAGGGAAGCGTTGTGCAGCAGGCAATCTCGACGACGACGTCACGGCCATCCACGGTGAGAGAGATGACGGCGGGGAGCGGATAAACGCCGTCTTCGGGAGCGTCGGGGCTCGGGTCGGGGATCTTTGTCGCGGCAAGAGAAATGGCCGGGAATCCCGAGATGGTGGTCTGCGTCACCAGGCCGGGTGTCATGGGCTTGCCATCGGTGTCGCACTCACTGGGCTCTACTTCGCCCGCCGGTGACCAGCACACCTTGGTGATTGTCACCTTCGACGCCGGCTTGTGATCTGCCGCGGCAAAAAGGACGGAGCTTCCGTTCAGAACCGTGGCGTGAGTCTGTGCTGCGTCAACGACGCACGACAGTTGCTCTGAGTAGTCGCCACAGGGAGCGACCTTGGTCGCCGCACCCTTCGTACCCTGCACGACGATGTCCCCCGGAATTGCCGCCTCCCGATCAGGGCTGGCACTGCAGGCGCTGAGAGGCACAACCACTAGCGCGAGAGCGGTAAGCACGGCGAGGGCGCGTCGCCTCATGAGATCATCCTTACTCGGTGTCGAACCACCGCGAAAATCGAATTGTCTGGCGTGAGTCTAACAAAACTTCCTGAAGAAGAGTCAGGGCACCAGCGTCGTGTTTGCCACGCCGGCTGCACCCATATTGACCACGAGAACGCGAACGGGCGAGTCAGTGTTGTTGACGCCGTTGTGGTGCGTGCCGACGGCCTCGACGAGGGCATCCCCGGCACGGTAGACCTTTTCTTGGCTGACGCCATCGACGTCGTAGGTCACCGTCAGCGTTCCCTCAAGGATGTAGGCGTACATGGGGGTGGAATGGAAGTGCCAGCCGGTGGCAACGCCCGGTGGAACCGTCAAGATTGTCGAGCTCACCTGAGCCGGAACCGCAGAAGGATACGCGATGGTCTGGTCGAGGATTGTGGTCTCGGCTGCCTTGAGGAGAGCCTCGGCCGAAATAGTGGAAAGAGGTGTCGGGGTGGGCTCCGGGGCGGGTGTACCGGTGCAACCGGCCAGTGACAAGCTGAGGCCCGCGACAAGGGTCAGCGCCACGACCGAGGCGACACGTGACCGTTTCATGGTTTCTCCTTGGGAAGGGGGCGCAAGCGCGACGTGGGGCTTAGTCGTCGGTGAGCTCGGGGTCCGGGTCGACCACCTGTTCGCCGCGATACAGTGACTCGAACGTGTCGAGCGTGCGGGTGATGTCGTGACCGCGAATGAACCGCAGACTCTGGCGCTTCATGGCCTCGAGATCAGCGGGTTTCATGCGCAACACGCGCTCGAGCTTGTCGCGCAGGTCGTCAACGTTGTTTGGCTCGAAGAGAAATCCGTTCTCGCCGTCGTGGACGAGGTGCGGAAGCGCCATGGCGTTGGCAGCCACAATGGGCAGGCCGGTGGCCATGGCCTCCATTGTGGCAATCGACTGCAGCTCGGCAATCGACGGCATGGCGAATACGCGCGCGCGTCGCAGGCTGGCCTTGAGCTCATCGTCAGTGACGTATCCCGTGAAGGTGACGCGACCGTCAAGACCCAGGGTGTGTGAAAGTGTTTTCAACTGCTGAAAAAGGTCTCCCCCGCCCACAATCTCGAGTGTGGCATCCAAGTCGGCCGGCAGAGCAGCGAAAGCGCGAAGCAAGACGTCAATCTTCTTCTCACCCGTCACGCGTCCGACGAAAACAATGTGATTGCCCTCTTGTGCGAAGTCAGGGTCGTAGTGGTGCGCATCAATGCCGCACGAAATCGCGTGGACATCCGTGAGGTGCGTGTATTCCTCGAGGAAATTGGCTGCCCGACGTGTGGGGGTCGTCACTGCTTCGGCACGACCAAAGGTTCTGGCTGCTGCGCCCCACGCGAGCGAAATGGCCCACTTCTGAAAGGTCTTGGGTAACAGCGTGAAGTCGAGCAGGTTTTCGGGCATGAAGTGGTTGGTGCCGATGATGCGGATTCCGCGCTTGGCAGCGGCAATAGAGAGACCCCGCCCGACGATGATGTGCGATTGGAAGTGCACGACATCCGGTTTGACCTGATCGATGATTCGTTCGCTGTTGCGGTTGATACGCCAGGGAAGCGCAAACCGCAGCCAGTCGTGCGGATACCAGCGCCAGGACCGAAGACGGTGAACCGTCATGGTCGCGCCCTCGTGCGTTTCCTGTGCTGTGGTGCCGCGACCACCAACGAATGCCGGAGCGACGACGTGCACGTTGTGCCCCCGGCCCACAAGACCCGCCGCGAGGCGTTCAGCGAACTTGGCGGCACCGTTGACGTTGGGGCCAAACGTGTCGCAACCAATCACAATCGTGAGTGGTGCGTGAGCACCCTGAGGTGCACGTCGTGCTGACACGAAAAAGTCCTTTTCCCCTCGCTGGCGTCACACCCAGGCGAGGTGGCCTAATGCCTGGATACAGTCTATTCGTGGCTCGAGCCGCCGGGGGTGAGGACTAGTCGCGAATCGCCCGGTCGATCTCGGCGTGCGTTTGTGGGTGAAAGCGCGCCAGCAGGAAGACGCCGATGATGGCAATGAAACCCGCCAGACCGTAGGCCGCCATATCGAACCACTGAGACTGGGCCGCCTCGTCGAGCACGAGAATACCGATGGAGACCGCCACCAGTGGATCAATCACCGTGAGACCCGCAATGACGAGGTCAGGTGGGCCCGAGGAATACGCGTTCTGCACAAAGAATCCGCCAACAATCGCGGCACCGATGAGAGCCACGAGACAGATCCACGTGAGAACATCCATGTCCTGCTGCATGATGCGGGTCAGCACCACCTTGGCCAGTGTCGCCACGAATCCGTAGAGCACGCCTGTCCCGATGATGTAGTAGATGGCAGATGCGTGCTTGCGGAAGACGGCGTAGAGGATGCTGAGCGCCAGCATGACCACGCCAAGAATGATGAGGATCTGGATGAGGTCGTCAGTGGTCACGGGGGTATTGCGCGCGCTCATCGAGGCAATCGTCACAAACAGACCGATTCCACCCACGCACATGACCACAGCCCATACGGAGGCACGATTGAGGCGAACTTTACTTACGCGCGCATTAAGGAACGTCGTGATGACGAGCGCAACGGCGCCGATGGGCTGAACCAAAATCAGAGGCGAAAATGCCAGGCTGGTGAGCTGCAGCAACACCGCTAGCCCCAGCATGATGGTGCCGATGAGCCACGAGGGGCGTCGCACGAGCCCGAGCAGCTGCTTGACGTTGAGGCCGGACTTTTCGATGCCCTCACTGTCGCGACCGACGCGACCGACACCGGCGTGTTGCATCTGCGCGCCGACCGACATGAAGACGGCTCCGGCGAGGGCGAAAGGGATTCCCCACAACTGTGTCGGGTCGTACGGCAACAGGTTCTGCAACGCGTTCATGTCGACTTCGGCCATACCTCGACGATACCGCGCGACGCCCCGATACGCTGAAGGCATGGCGATTCGACCCATTCTGATTCGCGGCGAAGCCGTACTTCACGAACCGGCGGCGCTCGTCACAGCCTTCGATGACCAGCTCCGTGATTTGGTAGCGGACATGTTCGACACCATGGAGGCGGCCCCGGGAGTGGGGCTCGCCGCGCCACAGATTGGGGTGGGACTGCGCGTTTTTGTTTACGACTACCCCCACGATGACGGAACTCCCCGCCGAGGTGTCGTCATCAACCCCGAACTCTTTGTGTCGCCCACCGAGGTACGCGAGCCCACCGAGGCCGACGATGAAGGATGCCTGTCCTTCCCGGGCGAGCGCTATGGGCTCGTTCGCGCGGAGCGGGCGATTCTTCGGGCCGTGGACGAAACGGGCGCTCCCCTCTCGCTTGAATGCGACGGCTGGTTTGCCCGCATCCTGCAGCACGAGTTCGACCACCTCAACGGCATCATGTACGTCGATCGCCTCGATGTCGATCAGGCGTACCACGCGGCCAAGGTCGAGAAGAAGCGCGGCTGGGGCGTCCCCGGAAACACCTGGATGCCCGGCGTCGACCACCTCGAGGACTAACGCAAAAGGTCCCCTCACGAGTGAGAGGACCTGTTCGCTCCCCGAGTTGGACTCGAACCAACAACCTGCCGGTTAACAGCCGGCTGCTCTGCCAATTGAGCTATCGAGGAATGCACCTTACGGGCAAGACCACTTTATCAGTGTGGTGCCTGTCGAATGAAAATCAGTAACCCGCGGATGTGTCCACCACACCCACAAAAGGCGCGTTACCCAAGAAGGCGCGGACGTTGTGTTCAATGCGCACAGCCAACAGGGGTGCCGTCATATCGGGTGTGTCGGCCTGATGCGGAGTGATCAGAATGTTGGGGGCCCTCCAGAGAGCGTGGCCCGCAGGAAGCGGCTCGGGATCGGTCACGTCCAGTGCCGCACCCGCAATCGTCTCGTTGTGCAAGGCGGCTGCGAGAGCCTGAGAATCAATGAGGGGACCACGGGCAACGTTCACCACGACCGCCCCGGGCTTGAGGAGTGAAAACTCGCGCGTCGACATGAGATGAGTGGTCTGCGGCGTGAGGGCGGCCGCAATCACGAGCGCATCGCAGTCGGGAAGCGCCTCGGCCAGGCGGTCTGACGTGAGTGTGCGGGCAGCTCCGGCCACAGGATGATCCGAGCGACGCACAATGGTCACCGACACGTCGAATGGCTCCATGAGCCGCATCAGCTCTCGGGCGATACCCCCGGCGCCGACGATGGTGACGTTACGCCCGTAGAGGGACGTGCCGAGAACGCGCTCATCCCACGCGGTGAGGCGAGCACGGCGAGGAAAGGCGCGCAGAAGCGCCAGCACCATGGCCAGTGCGTGCTCGGCGACCGGTTGCGCGAACGCGCCCTTGGCACTCGTAAACACCCGGTCAGGCCCTCCGTGCGCGACGAGGATCTGCGAATAGGCGTCCACGCCGGCCCACGGCAGTTGCACCCACGTGATCTGGGGGTTCTCCTCAAGGACGGTGGCCAGTTGATCGGCGTGCGCGTAGCTCAGCCACAGCAGGCCACGAGTGTCGGCACTCAGCGGTTCAACGTTGCCCCCGGCTCGCGTGACGGCGTCTCGAAAAAGCCCGGCATCAGAATCGGCGGGGAAGACGGCGATAGGACCTGACGCTAATCGAGGCGCCTTCGCTGCGGCGAACTCGTCGCCCAGGACCTCGCGGTGTTGAGCGGGACTGGTCACGAGAGTGGACTCTCTTTGAGTGAGCGGCGACGCTTCTCGAGCTCCACAACCTCCTCAGAGATGGCGCGGCTCAGCTCTGGATCGCTCTCCCCCGTGCGCTGCAGTCGAGATACGAGCTCCGACTTGAGTCGCAGCAACTCACGCTCAACCAGACTCGTGACGACCCGAGAACAGTAGGTGAGCACGGCGTTTTCGTCGCGCTCGGGAATCGGGGCAACCGCCAATAGTGTGACGACGGGCTTGAGGTCGTCTGGGGTGTGCGCCAAAATCCGCTCGGCCCATCCCTCACCGCCGTATTCGGTCATGCTCGCCCCCACCGCGTCTCGGATGACGGCGAGGTTGGGCTCAGAGAAAGCCGCCCCGACAGCTTCGGCCGCCAGGTGTGCGTCGATGGCCTCGGGATGCTGGATCAGCGCCATCAACACATCGCGCTCGAGTCGTGTTTGCGGCGACGAATTGAGGTCAATGACGGTGCGCTCATGTGGCGCGCCCTGGTCGGATGTGGTCGCACCCGAATCTCCGCCACCGGACGCGGCCGCAGCAGTCGCGGTCGATACGGGCGTTGGCTTGAGTGCGGTCGACCCCGAACCGGCCGCGCTCAGTTGCTTGGCCGCGCGCGTAATGGCCGCCTGAGCTTCGGCGATGTCTACGCCCACCATGTTGGCCAACTCGCGCGCATATCCCGGGCGCAGTGCCGGATCGCGAATCTCGGCGACAATCGGAGCCGACTCACGCAGAGCTGCCGCTCGGCCCTCAACCGAGTCGAGGGAATAGTTGGTCAATACCTGTTTGATCACAAACTCAAACATCGGAATCTTGTTGTCGAGGAGGGCGCGTACGGCAGCCTCGCCCTTCGCCAGCCTGAGGTCACACGGATCGAGTCCGTCGGGGGCAACGGCAACATACGTCTGGGCCTGAAAACGCTGCTGTTCGGCAAAGGCGCGCACGGCGGCCTTCTGTCCGGCCGCATCCGGGTCGAACGTGAACACCACTTCACCCAGACCCGAGTCATCACCCATGACCCGTCGGATGAGGCGAATGTGGTCGACTCCGAAGGACGTGCCACACGTCGCTACGGCCGTCGTGACGCCCGACACGTGAGCGGCCATGACGTCCGTGTACCCTTCGACAACAACGACCTGCCGCGTCTTACCGATGTCGCGCTTGGCGAGATCGAGACCGTAGAGCACTTGGGCCTTGTGATAGACCGGGGTCTCCGGAGTGTTGAGGTACTTGGGGCCGGGGTCGTCGTCACTGAGCTTGCGGGCACCAAACCCAATCGTTTGCCCGGTCACATCGCGGATGGGCCAGACCAAGCGTTCGCGGAAACGGTCGTAAACGCCCTTCTCTCCCTGCGACAACAGGCCGGCCGTGAGCATCTCTTCGTCGGTGAAGCCGCGCTGTTTGAGGTGGTCACGCAGACCGTTCCACCCCTTGGGCGCGAAACCAATGCCGAACTGGTCGGCCGCCTCGCGGTCAAAACCGCGCTGTCCCAGAAACGTGCGTCCAATAGCCGCACCGGGTGTGGCGAGTTGCGCCACGAAGAATTCCGCGGCGGCCGCGTTGGCCGCCAGGATGCGCGTGCGCGAACCCGTCTCGGTCTTGTTGCCACCGCCGTCTTCGTAGTGCAGTTCGAAACGAATGCGCTCGGCCAGCTTTTCGATGGATTCGGTGAAACTCAAGTGCTCCATTTTTTGCAGGAACGAGTAAACGTCACCGCTCTCTCCGCAACCGAAGCAGTGATAGAAACCGGCCTGCGGACGAACGTGGAACGAGGGGCTGCGCTCGTCGTGAAACGGGCAGAGGCCCTTGACCGACCCCACGCCCGCGTTCTTAAGTGAGACGTACTCGCCCACGATGTCGGCGATGTTGGTGCGCGCCTTGACCTCTTCGACATCCGACTGGCGAATGCGGCCGGCCATCAGGAGACGACCAATCGCTCAAACCAGGCCAGCGCCGACTGGTCGGTGAGGCTGGCTACCTGATCCACCACCACGCGACGCCGGGCCGTGTCGTCAGCGGACTCATTCCAGTCCGCCACAAACGCGGGCTCGAAGTGGGTAGGGCCATCGGCGTAAATGCGATCGGCCAACGCCGACAGCACTTCGCGCTGTTGCGTGTAGATGGGCTGTCGCGAGTTTTTGACCATGACAAACGCCGCGACAATTCCCTTGAGCACGGCAATCTCGGCGCGTTGCTCGGCGGGAACAACGACATCGGCCCCAAATCGCACCAGGGATGCCTGAGGATGAGTCTCTCGAGTGGCGTGAATGGCGGAGTGTGCGAAACGGCCGATGAGTTGGCTGGTGAGGTTCTTGAGCTGGGCGAGGTCACGGCGCGAGCCGTCCCAGCTCTCAATCCAGGCATCGAGGTTGTCAATGCGATCGAACGCTGCAAGAAGTTCGTCGTTACTGAACTCACCGCCCACCCACTCGAACATGGCATCCACCAGGGCGTCGTGGTTGGTTCGGGCGCTGAGCTCGCGCACGTCGATGTATCCGTTGACGATGGCGTCCTCAAAATCATGTACTGAGTAGGCAATATCGTCGGAGAGGTCCATCACCTGGGCTTCGATGCAGCGCACGCCCACGGGCGCGCCGTTGCGCATCCAGTCAAAGACATCGACGTCATCGGCATAGAAACCAAACTTTGCGCGACCGCTCGGATCGGCCACCGCCTGTGCAAAAGGCCACGGGTACTTGGTGCTGGCGTCGAGGCTCGCGCGTGTCAGGTTGAGTCCGCGAGAGACGCCGTGGGAGTCAAAGACCTTTGCTTCGAGTCGCGTGAGCACGCGAAGAGTCTGCGCGTTGCCCTCGAAGCCGCCGATATCAACGGCCCACTCAGCCAGCGCGCGTTCTCCGTTGTGCCCAAAGGGTGGGTGCCCAATGTCGTGCGCGAGGCACGCTGTGTCGACAACATCAGGATCAAGGCCCAGGCGACCCGCGAGCTCGCGGCCAACCTGTGCCACTTCGAGGGAGTGCGTGAGGCGATTGCGTGCGAAATCCAGGCCTGCAGTGGGGCTGAGCACCTGCGTCTTCGCAGCCAACCGACGCAGTGCGCTGGCGTGGAGCAGTCGGGCACGATCGCGCGCAAAGTCACCGCGGCGCGACGGGTGCTCCTCCGGGCACATGCGCTCGACGTCGTGCTCGGTGTAGCCCTCCGTGAGGGGTGCTTGCTCGAGGCGCCTATCCACCGCTGGCATCCACTTCGGCAGCAGCCACCGTCTCCCGCTCACCGCGTGCCAGTGTTCGTGACTCGAGCCAGCGGTCGGGCAGCAGCGGTCGTTTGGGCGTGCCCGCACGACCACGGGGGCCTTCGGCCTCGAGACCCGGGTACGGGCTGTCGGCATCGAGCTCGCCGAGGAGGTCATCCATTTCTTGGATGCTCGTGACCAGCGCCATGCGCGCGCGCCACTCACCGCCCACCGGATAACCCTTGAAGTACCAGGCGACATGCTTGCGAATGTCTCGGCAGGCGTGTTCTTCGCTCTCCAAGAATTCGGTGAGGAGTTCGGTGTGACGCCGCAGCGCGTGGCCCACGTAACCCAGCGTGGGCATGACCGTCGTCGCCTCGATCTGTTCACCGGCGCGCCGGCGCATGGCCACCTCGAGATCAGCAAAGAGCCAGGGGCGGCCGAGGCATCCGCGGCCCACCACGACGCCGTCGCAGCCGGTTTGGTCCATCATGCGGACGGCGTCGTCACCCGACCAAATATCGCCGTTGCCCAAGACGGGCACGTCGGAAATAGTGGCCTTGAGCTCGGCAATCGAATCCCAGTCGGCCTTGCCGCTGTAGAACTCGCTCGCCGTGCGACCGTGCAGAGCAATGGATGACACCCCGGCGCCGGCGGCAATGCGCGCGGCCTCAAGGAAGGTGAGGTGGTCGGCATCAATGCCCTTGCGCATTTTAACCGTGACGGGAATGGCGCCGGCCGACGCCACCGCACCCTCAACGATGTCGCGGAACAGGTCCGTCTTCCAGGGCAGCGCCGCTCCCCCGCCCTTGCGCGTCACCTTGGGCACGGGGCATCCAAAGTTCAGGTCGATGTGGTCGGCCCGGTCTTCATCAACGAGCATGCTCACGGCGCGCGCCACCGTGGTGGGATCGACGCCGTACAGCTGGATCGACCGCGTGCTTTCGGACTCGTGGTGGCCGATCAGGCGCATCGAACCGGGCGTGCGTTCCACCAGAGCACGCGAAGTAATCATCTCTGAGACGTACAGCCCGCCGCCGTATTCGCGACACAGGCGGCGATACGCCGTGTTGGTGATACCCGCCATGGGTGCGAGCACCACGGGCACGTCGAGCGTGAGGGCACCAATGCTCAACGGCTTCGCCGGAGTGGTTGATGCGGTCATGCTTCTAGTCTCCCAGAAACCGCCTACGCCGAGGGTGCGTCGATCGCTCCGCCGAATCGACGATCGCGATCGACGTACGAAGCGATGGCGCGCCAGAGGTCGGTGCGACGGAAGTCGGGCCACAGCGTGTCGAGAAAAACCATTTCGGCGTAGGCGGATTGCCAGAGCAGAAAGTTGGACGTGCGCTGTTCCCCGCTCGATCTCACGAACAGATCAACATCGGGCATGTCGGGTTGGTACAGAAACTTGGCGAGCGTCTTTTCGCTCACCCGTGACGGATTCACCGTGCCCGAGGCAACCGCCTCGGCCAGGGCCTTGGCGGCATCGGCAATCTCGGTGCGTCCGCCATAGTTGACGCACATCGTCAGGGTGAGCGTCGAGTTCTTGCGCGTTAGTTTCTCGGCGAAGAGCAGCTCCTCAATCACCGACGGCCAGAGCCGCGGGCGTCGACCCGCCCAGCGCACGCGCACACCCCACTCGTTGAGCTGGTCGCGACGGCGATGCAACACGTCACGGTTGAACCCCATCAAGAACCGGACCTCGTCGGGCGAACGCTTCCAGTTCTCGGTGGAAAAGGCGTAGACGCTCAGGTGCGTGACGCCCGCCTGAATTGCTCCCGCGACCACGTCGAGAAGGGCCGCTTCGCCCGCGCGATGACCCTCAACGCGGGTGAGTCCACGGCCGTTCGCCCATCGTCCGTTTCCGTCCATGACAATGGCCACGTGACGGGGAACAGAACCGGCAGGAAATGCGGGCGGATACTCTCCGGTCCAATCGAGCGGACGATATTCGACCGCATCCGGGTGGGTATAGGGCTTGGCCACAGTGACAGCCTAGATAACGTGCTCGAGGGAACGCAGCCCGCGCTCCAGATGGAATTGGGTGTACGCGGCAACGACACCCGAGGCCGAGGCCCGTGCGTCGGGGGTTGCCGTCTCGACAATCTCCCACTCCCCGGCCAGAAGCGCCGCGAGCAGATTCACTACGCCGTCGTCGAGTCGCGCCGCACCGGTGGGTGCGCACGCATCGCAGACGAGGCCACCCATGGGCAGCACGAACGCGTGATGCGGACCGGATTCGCCACACCGCGCGCAGGCGTCAAAGGAAGGCGCCCAACCGGCGAGCGACAATGCACGCAGGAGATACGAATCCATCGTGAGGAGGTGAGGATGCTCACTGCGGGCCAGGGAACGCAGCGCGCCGTGCAGGAGAAGAAACTGTTGGGGTGCCGGCTCTGAGTCGGTGATGCGATCAGCGGTTTCGACCATCACCGAGGCAACGCGATACAGGTCGAGATCGGCGGCAATCGTGACGCCGTAAGACGCAATCGTCTCTGCCTGGCTGACGGTATCGAGCGACCGGCCCTCGTAAAACTGAAGGTCAGCAACCATGAACGGCTCGAGTCGGGCGCCGAACTTTGACGCCGTCCGGCGAACACCTTTCGCGACAGCGCGCACCTTGCCGTGATTGCGCGTCAGGACCGTGAGAATGCGATCTGCCTCGCCCAACTTATGAGTGCGAAGGATCACACCCTCATCGCGGTAAAGAGGCATGTCTTCATTATCGGTTGTCCGGGTCCTGAAATCTGGGACAAATCGTGGATGAGGCGCTCTTTTATGCCCCCCGAGGCAGGGCTAGCCTGAAGACATGGAAAACAAGGTGCTCAAAATCGTCTTCACGATTTTCATCGGCGTTATGGTTGCCCTGTTCGTGGGGTTTGGCATTGAGGCGTTCTATCCCGCTCCGCCCTACCCGAATGACCTCGGCATTATCTACGCGAAGGAGATGACCGAGGCCCAACAGGCGACCGCCCAGGCGCTACAGACCGCTTACGACGAGGCCGTAAAACTGCACAATCAAATCACCTCGATTGTGGTCACCGCGGTCGCCGTGATCATCATGTTCGTCAGCATGCTGCTGGAGAAGCGCAACATCACGCTCACCAACGGGCTCCTGCTCGGTGGCCTCTTCACACTGATTTACGGCTCTGGAGTGGGGTTCAACGCGGGAAGTGCCATGATCACCTTCATCACGGTCGGCGTCGGATTAGCAGCCGTGATTGTGGTCGGCATCCGTCGGTTCAACCCCGCACGCGAGGCACGCCAAGCGGCTAAACCGTAACGCTGGCACCCTGTTCGAGTCGCACGGCTCGGTTGATGCCGGACACCACCGCTTTGAGTGATGCTGTCGAAATATCGGAATCGACACCGATGCCCCAGAGACGGCGCTCGTTGACGTTGAGTTCCACGTAGGCTGCGGCCTGGGCGTCGCCACCCGCGGACAGCGTGTGCTCCACGTAATCGAAGAGTTCCACGGAGATACCGAGGCTAGCCATGGTCTTGAGGAACGCGTCAATCGGGCCGTTGCCCTCACTCTCGCGCACCGTCACCTCGTCACCATCGCGCAGTTTGACGCTCAACTTCACCGAACCAGCAAAGTCACTCTCGGTCTTGCTTCCCGTGAGTTCGAAACGACCCCACTTGTTGCTGGGATCGGCCGCCGGCAGGTATTCGTCTTGGAAGATCTGCCAGAGTTCCTCACTCGTGACCTCGCCACCCTCGGCATCGGTCTTGGCCTGAACCACGCCCGAGAATTCAATCTGAAGGCGGCGCGGCAGGTCGAGAGCGTGGTCCTTCTTCAAGAGATACGCCACACCGCCCTTGCCCGACTGCGAGTTGACCCGGATAACCGCCTCATAGGTGCGGCCGAGGTCACGCGGGTCGATGGGCAGATACGGCACGGCCCACTCGAGCTCGTCAACATGAACGCCTCGAGCCGTGGCATCCGCTGCCATAGCCTCGAAGCCCTTTTTGATGGCGTCCTGGTGCGAACCGCTGAACGCCGTGTAGACGAGATCGCCAGCCCACGGACTGCGCTCGTGCACCTTCAACTGATTGCAGTATTCGGCCGTGCGACGAATCTCATCGAGGTTGCTGAAATCGATCTGCGGGTCGATGCCCTGGGTAAACAGGTTGATGCCCAGAGCCACCAAGTCCACGTTTCCGGTGCGCTCACCGTTGCCGAAGAGACACCCCTCGATGCGGTCCGCGCCGGCCATGTAGCCCAGCTCCGAGGCAGCGACCGCCGTACCCCTGTCGTTGTGGGGGTGCAGAGAGACGATCACGTTTTCGCGGTTGTCGAGGTGACGGCACATCCACTCGATGGAGTCGGCGTAGACGTTAGGCGTCGCCATTTCTACCGTCGCCGGCAGGTTGACGATCACTTTCCGCTCGGGCGTGGGCTCAAACACCGCGATGACCTGATTGCAGATGTCGGCGGCAAACTCGAGCTCGGTACCGGTAAAGCTCTCGGGCGAGTACTCGTAGTAGACCTTCGTCTCGGGAATGGTCTTCTCGAATTCGCGACACAGGCGTGCACCGTGCAGTGCGAGGTCGATAATTCCCTGCTTGTCCTCACGGAACACCACGTCACGCTGAAGAATGCTCGTGGAATTGTAGAGGTGCACAATGGCCTGCTTGGCGCCGCGAATCGACTCGTAGGTGCGCTCAATGAGGTGATCGCGCGACTGCGTGAGCACCTGAATCGTGACGTCTTCGGGGATGGCGTTACTCTCGATGAGTTCGCGCACGAAGTCAAAGTCCGTCTGGCTCGCCGACGGGAAGCCGACCTCGATCTCCTTGTAACCCATGCGCACGAGCAGATCAAACATGATGCGCTTGCGCTCGGGGCTCATCGGGTCGATCAGGGCCTGGTTGCCGTCACGCAGGTCAACCGCGCACCAACGCGGGGCTTTCTCAATGCGCTTCGCGGGCCACGTGCGGTCGGGCAGGTCGATGCCGAGCGTCTCGTGATACGGCCGATACTTGTGTACCGGCATCTGGCTGGGGGTCTGGTTGTTCTTCATAAGTCTCTCCTGGCGTCAAAGGTGGTCGCCTAGCGCGAACTCCGCGACGAGGGAGGCTACTGAGATGCCTCGTCGCGGCGACTAAGAAGAAGGAGACCAAAACGCATGTTCCTAGGCTAACACCGCTTTCGTGCCGTGGCACAGTGCGTCATGCTCGCCGGCGGAAATCTCAGGTCGAGAGACCGGAACCCCTAGAACCCGAGGCGTTCGAGTTTCTTGGGGTCACGCTGCCAATCTTTGGCGACTTTGACCCGGATGCTCAAGAAAACATGGCGACCGAGGAGTGCCTCTATGGCTCTGCGTGAAATGGCACCCGTGTCTTTCAGTCGCGATCCTCCGTGCCCAATAATGATGGCTTTCTGGCTATCGCGCTCCACGAAAATGTTCGCGTAAATCTCGAGCAAATCCTTGTCTTCGCGCTCCACCATCTCGTCGACGGTGACCGCGAGCGAGTGCGGAAGTTCGTCCTGCACGGTCTCCAGGAGTGATTCACGAATGAGCTCGGAAATGCGCTTCTCGGTGTCATCGTCGGTGGTGGTCTCGACGTCGTAGAGGGCGAGTCCCTCCGGCAGGAGGGCAATCAGCGTTGACGCAAACTCGCCGATGTTCCCATCGGTCAGTGCCGAGACGGGAATGATGGCCGTCCAGTCCCGAAGTTCGGACACCTCGAGCAGACGCGCCGCGGTCTTCTCGCGCGATGCGACATCCGTCTTCGTCACGATGGCCACCTTGATTGCTCGCGGATACATCTCGAGTTGCTCCGAGATAAAGCGATCACCCTTGCCCACCGGTTCGTCGGCGGGGAAACACATG
This sequence comes from Actinomycetota bacterium, assembly GCA_947450345.1. GTDB lineage: Bacteria > Actinomycetota > Actinomycetes > Actinomycetales > Microbacteriaceae > UBA963. Next base: position 65,809 of record CANFVD010000001.1, on the reverse strand, counting down.
CCGATGACGTCAACATCGCCGAGGGTCGATTTGGCCAGCGCATTGAGTCGTTCCCCCAAGAGCGTGCGCGGGCGGTGTATGCCCGGGGTGTCGACAATGATGAGCTGGCCATTGTTGTGATTCACCATGCCGCGAATGGTGTGGCGCGTGGTTTGAGGCCTAGCCGATGTGATGGCCACCTTCTCCCCCACGAGCGCGTTCATCAGAGTGGACTTGCCCACGTTCGGTCGACCGATAAAGGAGACGAAGCCACTTCTGAAAATGGGGCGCTCCGCATCGCGCTTGGCACTCTTGGACGGTCTCATTCTTCGCTTCCAAACGCACGTCGGGCATCGAGCAAATCTTGATCGGGCCAGACGAGAACATTGATGACACGGCCGCGTCGCGCTTCGACGCGATCGGCTTCGAGGTGGAGTCCGCTGACCACGACGTGGTCGCCCACTTCGGGCACGCGTTCGAGTTCTTTGGCGAGCAAGCCACCGACCGAGTCGACCTCGTCGTCCGTGAGGTCGAGCCCAAAGAGCTCACCCAAATCCTCGATGTGCAGGCGCGCCGACACGCGATAGCGTCCGTCGGGAAGTTCTACAGCTTCGGGTGCTCCCCGATCAAACTCATCGCGAATCTCGCCGACCAATTCTTCGAGCAGGTCTTCCAAGGTCACCAATCCGGCGATGCCACCGTGCTCATCAACGACAAAGGCTAGGTGCGTCGAGCTGGCCTGCATGTCGCGCAGCGCGTCGTCGGCCTTCTTGAGTTCGGGCAGAAACACCGGTTCGTGGGCGAGTGACCGAACCGAAGCCCCCCGCGGGGCGGACTTCTTGTCGAGGGCGATGCGAGCCACGTCACGCAGGTAGAGCACCCCCACGATGTCGTCGGTGTCATCACCAATGACGGGGATGCGCGACAGTCCGCTGCGGAGAAAAAGAGCACCGGCCTCAGCGAGTGGCGTATCTGCCTCAACAGTGACCATGTCGATGCGGGGCACCATCACCTCACGCACGTAGGTGTCGCCCCACTCAAAGATGGAGTGAATGAGCTCGCGCTCATCCTTTTCCAAGACGTCGTGCCGGGTGGCCTCGTCGACCATGCTGAGCAATTGCTCCTCACTGGCGAACGCACTCGTTCCCGGCCGTCCGGGCGTGACCCGGTCGCCGAGCGCCACGAGAAGGTCGGCGAGCGGTCCGAGCACAATGCGCAGGATGTGCACGATCGGGGCCGCAAACGCCACGATTCCCTCCGGGTGTGCTCGCCCGACGCTTCGTGGGCTCGACCCGGCGAGAACGAATGACGCCGAGGCCATGACCACGACCGCAATGAGGAGCCCCGCCCAGAGTGGCAGGCCGCTCGTCAGCAGAGCCGCGGTAATCAACACGGCAACCACCGTCTCGGCAACGATGCGCGCAAAGGTGGCGACGGTGCGATGAGCACGCGGTTGACGCGCCATCGCTTCGAGGGAGCGGCGCGAGCGGTGCCGTGTGGCGGCATCACGCAGGTCGTCGACGGACATCACGCCCATGCCCGACTCGGCAGCCGCCATCAAGCCGGCAAAAGCCATCACGAGCACGCTTGCCGCAACGGTGAGGAAGATGTTCACGCTACGACTCTCGAGACCGTTCCGCTAGGGCAAAACCGACCAGGATGTCGCGCTGAATGCCGAACATTTCCTTTTCCTCGGCGGGTTCGGCGTGATCGAAACCCAGCAGATGCAACATGCCGTGCGTGAGGAGCATGTTCAACTCGTCTTGCAGGGAGTGTCCGGCGGTCTGCGCCTGAGCTTCGGCGACCTCGGGGCACAAGACCACATCGCCCAACAGTCCGGCGGGTGTCACGAAATCATCCGTTCCGGGGCGCAGCTGGTCCATGGGAAAACTCAGCACGTCGGTGGGACCGGGCTCATCCAACCACCGGAGGTGCAGCTCCTCCATGGGCCCCACCCCGTAAAGCAGGATGTTGAGCTCAGCGTCGGGGTGAACGCGCATGGCGTCCAGCGCGTACGCGGCCATGCGGTGCAGCACGGTTTCGTCCACAGTGAACGAGGTCTCGTTGTTGATCTCAATGCTCATCGCTTGTTGCGCTCCCGTCGCGTCATGACGCGCTCCTCATAGACCGTGTAGGCATCCACAATCTGGCCCACCAGAGAGTGCCGAACGACGTCCTCGGAACCGAGGTAGGCGAAATGAATGTCGTCAATCTCATCCAACACCTGAGTCACGGTGCGCAGGCCGCTCGACGGCGTGGGCAGGTCAATCTGGGTGATGTCGCCCGTGATGACCATCTGCGAAGAAAAACCGAGTCGCGTCAGGAACATCTTCATTTGTTCGGGGCTGGTGTTCTGCGCCTCATCCAAGATGATGAACGAATCGTTGAGCGTTCGTCCGCGCATGTAGGCCAGCGGTGCCACTTCAATGGTTCCCACGCTCATGAGTTTGGCCACGAGTTCCGGATCGAGCATCTCATTGAGGGCATCAAACAAGGGGCGGAGGTAGGGATCGATTTTGTCGGTGAGCGTGCCCGGAAGGAAGCCCAGTCGCTCCCCCGCCTCGACGGCAGGCCGCGTCAAAATGATGCGGTTCACTTCCTTGCGTTGCAGCGCCGCCACGGCCATAGCCATTGCGAGGTATGTCTTGCCGGTTCCCGCCGGACCAATGCCGAAAACAATGGTGTTCTCTCGAATGGCCTGTACGTAACGCTGCTGGCCTGGCGTCTTGGCGCGGATCGTCTTGCCGCGAGACGACAGGATGACCTCGCCAATTCCCCCCTTGTCAGCCGGGGCGCGGTTCGCCCCGCGCGTCACATCGCCCTCGGTGAGATCGATTCCGTCGCGAACCATCTGCACCAGCTCGGAAATCAGATCTTGGGCTCGGGTCACCTCGGAATCGCCCTCGGGAGTGGCATCGCTCGTGAGAGTGATTTCGTTGCCACGTACGTGCACCGAAACGCGCGGGTACTCGCGCTGAAGTCGAGTCATGAGTCTGTCTTGGGTGCCGAGCAGACGCACCATCTCAATTCCCGTCACCGTGACGGTTTGCGGCGTTACCGAACTAGGCAAGCGACTCCTCCGACAGGCCACCCGCAAGCACGTGGGCGTGGACATGAAACACGGTCTGCCCCGCGCTCGCACCTGAGTTAAACAACAAACGGTAGTCACCGTTGGCGTGTTCAGCGGCCAACGTGGCGGCCGTGGCGACCATTTCGGCCAGGAGTGCCGGGTCGCCGGCAGCCAAGTCGGTCACGTTCTCGAACTCCTCAGTTTTCGGCACGATGAGGAGGTGCAGTGCAGCACGCGGAGCGATGTCGTGAAACGCGATGAGACGTTCGTTCTGCCACACCACCGTGGCGGGGATTTCGCCAGAGATGATCCGGCTGAAGATAGTGGGCTCGCTCATTCTTCTATCGTAGGTCTAGGCCCACCGGCCGGACAGCGCCGAGGCGATGCCGAGGGCAACCGGACCCGCCGTGGAAGTCCGTAACACGTTCGAGCCCAGACGTACAAAAGTCGCCCCGGCGGCGGCAAAGGCGTCGCGCTCTTCTGCACTAAAACCGCCCTCGGGGCCAACAACGAAGACCGTCTCCCGAACGTCGGGGCTGGTTGAGTTCGTCCAGTCAACGTCGTGCGGAGAGACGCCGGCGGCATCGAGCACGATGAGTCGGGTGGCCTCCCGGGCAATCAGGTCGCCGGTGTGCGCCAAGGCGCGAACCTCGGGAACCCACGCCCGAAGCGACTGCTTGGCCGCCTCACGAGCAATCGACTGCCACCGCGCGCGGCCCTTGACCTCCTTGGCGGCGTCCCAGCGACTCACACTGCGGGCAGCAGCGAATGGCACGACGGCATCCACGCCGAGCTCGACGGCCGCCTCAACGGCACGCTCGTCGCGATCGGTCTTGGCCAGCGCTTGAGCCAGAACGAACGCGTGCGCCGGGGCACTCACCTGCTGAACGTTTTCAATCTCGAAGTCCACGGAATCCTTCGCCACACCCTGCACGACGACTGCGGCGGTGAGCCCTCGGCCGTTACCCAGGGTCACGCGTTCTCCCGCGCGCAGGCGCGAGACGGTGGCCGCATGGCGTCCCTCCGACCCGCCGAGAGCGACACGTTCGCCCACGGCCAGCGCGGTGATTGTTTCGTCAATAAAAAAGTGGGCCATTGGTGAACTCGGTCCGGTTAGAGGAATCGGTCGCGAAGCTTGGCAAAGAGGCCCTGCTGGAACGTCGACAGCACGGGTGGTTGTGGTTTACGCGAGGCGGCAAAAGAGGCAATCATTTCCTTCTCTTTCGCCGACAGCTTGGTGGGCGTGAGCACGTGCAGCCCCACGCGCAGATCGCCGCGGCCGTTTCCGCGGAGACGTCCGATGCCGCGATCCTTGATGACGAGCACATCAGCGCTCTGCGCACCCGGCTTAATCTCGAGCTCCACGGGTCCGTCGAGCGCATCGAACGTGAACGTTGTGCCGAGGATGGCGTCGGTCATGGCAACGTCAACGGTGCAGAGCAGGTCGTCCTTGAGTCGACTGAAGGTGTCGTTGTGGCGAACGGAAATCTCGATGTAGAGGTCACCGTGCGGGCCGCCAGCCTGCCCGGCCTCACCGCTTCCCGCGAGGTGCAGGCGCACACCACTGTCGACTCCGGCCGGAACATCGATGGTGACCGTGCGACGCGCGCGCACGCGGCCGTGGCCCTGGCACGACGTACACGGCGTGGCAATGACCGTTCCGAACCCCCGACACGAGCCACAGGGCGACTGCGTCATCACGTTGCCCAACAGCGAACGAACGGTTCTACTGATCATTCCCGCGCCACCGCAGATGTCACAGGTGACGGGCGACGTGCCGGGCTGGCAGCAGGTGCCGTTACACGTCTCACACAGCGCGGCCGTGTCGAACTCAATCTCCTTTTCCACTCCGGCAATCACATCGGCGAGATCGACCTCGATGCGTAGCAGGGCATCCTGTCCGCGCTCACTCCGCGAGCGGGGGCCACGGGACGACTGACCTCCACCAAAGAACGTCGAGAAGATGTCGCCAAAGTCGGCGAATCCCCCACCGCCGCCGAATCCGCCGCTGTCGCCACCGCGGTCGTAGTTGTCGCGCGAGACGGGGTCGCTCAGCACCTCATAGGCGTGCGTCACCAGCTTGAAACGTTCCTGCGCTTCCTCGTCGGGGTTAACGTCGGGATGCAGTTCGCGCGCAAGGCGACGGTAAGCCTTCTTGATGTCGTCGCTCGAGGCATCGCGCGATACGCCCAGTACTTCGTAGTGATCAGCCACCGAGATTCTTTTCTGTGTCGTTGTTGGTGAGGGACGAGCTAAGGGGTGTGACGTGTCAGAGTCATTGGGCGTCGAGAATGCGCGACAGGTAGTTCGCCACCGCGCGCACCGCCGCCATGTTGCCGGAGTAGTCCATGCGCGTGGGGCCAATGACGCCCACACGTGAGACCTCACCCAAGCTTGTATAGCCGCTGGCTACGAGGCTGGCCTCGCGGAAATCCTGTGACTCGTGCTCCGCGCCAATGCTCACCGAGACCTCACTGGCCTCCTGGCCCATTTCGGTCAGCAGTTTGAGCACGGTGACCTGTTCCTCAATGGCATCGAGCAGTGGATAGATGCTGCCCTGAAAATCGTGTTCGGTGCGCACGAGATTTCCGGCGCCCGCCATGACGAGGCGCTGTTGGCGGTTGGCGGCCACCTGATCGGCGAGTGCCGCCCCCACACGCGCCGACGCCTCGGTGAGCGCTGGTGCCACCTCGGGGGCTGCGGCCAGCGCGTCGGCGATCTCGCTGAGCTGTCGCCCGGCCACTGCTGAATTAATGCGCGATCGAAGTTGGGTGATTTCCTCTTCGGTGAGGTCGCGTTCGGTCTCCACCATGCGTTGCTCCACGCGACCGTTGTCGGTGATGAGCACGCTCATCAGACGAGAATTACCCATGCTGACCAACTCCACGTGCTTCACACGGGCACCGCTCAGCGACGGATACTCGACCACGGCCACCTGGTTGGTCAATTGCGCCAGCAATCGAACGGTGTGGGCGAGCAGCGCGTCGACGTCATCCGATTCGTTGAGAACGCGCTCGATGGCCAGCCTCTGAGCTCCGCTCAGTGTTTTGACGTCAGTCAGGTTGTCAACGAAGACGCGATATCCCTTATCGGTGGGGATGCGTCCACTCGAGGTGTGCGGCGCGGTAATCAGAAGCTCGTCTTCAAGGAGCGACATATCATTGCGGATCGTGGCGGCAGAGACGCCAAACGCGTGACGATCGGCAATCGACTTTGACCCCACCGGTTCACGCGACGAGACGTAGTCCTGCACGATGACACGCAACACATCGAGGCCACGTTGAGAAACCATGCGAACCCACCTGCCTTCCTGTTGCGCGAGTGCGATTGGCACTCACTACGTCTGAGTGCCAATATTACCGGTTTGAGATTGGGGAAATCTTTGCTTGCCCTGCCCCAGAAACAGGACTAATTTGAGTGCCCTGAACATCCACACAACTCGAAAGGTATGGAATGTCAAACGCACAACCCAAACTGTCCAAGGTCGAAGAACAGAACTTCACCTCACTCGGTAACATCCTGGGCATCGTCATTGGATTCATCTCGCCCCTCATCTTCTGGCTGATCTACAAGGACCGCAGCAAGTTCCTTGACACCAACCTGAAGAGCGCCCTCAACTTTCAGTTGACCATGATCGTCGCGTGGGTTGCCGCGGGCATCCTTTCTGTCGTCACCTTCGGGATCCTGTCGATCCTCTACGTTGCCATCGGCGTGCTCATTCTCATCTTCTGCATCCTTGCTTTTGTTAAGACCCGCAACGGCGAGGACTACAAGTACCCGATGTCGATTCCCTTCATCAAGTAGGGCGCCCGTCGCGGAGGCGTGAGTCGTCAGTCGCTTGTTTCGACGAGTCGACGAACCACTTCATCCGCACGTAGCCGTCCGTTCCGCGTCAACACCAGTTGACCGGTTCGGGCGGCTTCGTCGTTAAGCAGGCCGGTCTCGACCAATTCGGTGACCGTGGCGATGTTGACCGCGCCCGCAGCAACACCCTCGCTCACCCGCAGCCCCAACATCAGTCGTTCGAGCTCACGCTCTTCGGCGGTAGGAACCTCGTAGCCCGCCGCCGGCGTGATGCCAGACGTGAGGAGCCGTTCATACTCAGCTGGATGTTTGACGTTCCACCAGCGCGCCCCAGCAACGTGAGAGTGGGCACCCGGACCAAAACCCCACCAGTCGTGACCGCGCCAGTAGGCGAGGTTGTGTTGCGAGCGGGTCTCCGCCGTGCGCGACCAGTTGCTGATTTCGTACCACTCGAGACCGGCCGACGCAAAAATGTCGTCAGCCATCTCGTACATGTCGGCGTGCAGGTCGTCGTCAACCGCCGCAATTTCTCCCCGGCGAATGCGGCGCTCGAGAGCAGTGCCCTCCTCGACAATCAGGGCGTACGCCGACACGTGGTCCACCCCCCACTCGAGCACAGCATCGAGCGATCGGCGCCAATCGTCGAGTGACTCCCCCGGCGTGCCGTAGATGAGATCGATACTCACGTTGAGGCCTGCCGAACGCGCGGCAGTGATGACATCACCGACACGTTCGGGATCGTGCGTGCGATCGAGAGTGGCGAGGACATGCGGGACCACCGACTGCACCCCAAAGCTGACACGCGTGAAGCCTCCCTCAGCCAGCTCCTGGAGGTAGGCCAGATCAACGGAATCGGGATTGGCCTCTGTGGTGATCTCGGCGTGGGCCGATATCCCGAAGCGAGACGCAAGATTTTCACGCATGGCTATGAGGTCGTGCGCCGGAAGGAGCGTGGGGGTTCCCCCGCCGAAGAAAACGGTGTCCAAGCGACGCAGGCCGCCTGCCTCGCCCATAACGCGGTGTGCCAGTTCGATCTCCCGCGCCACCACCTCAACGTAGGTGTCGCGACGCGACCCACGCAGTTCATCACTCGTATAGGTGTTGAAGTCGCAGTAGCCGCAGCGCACGCGACAGTAGGGAACGTGCACATAGGCAGAAAGCGGAGTCGCGACGTTCGGCGTGATTCCCGCGGGAAGGCTTCCGTCGGGAGCGGGTCGTTGACCCTCGGGGAGCGGACCGGCCACTAGTCGGCCGAAGAACCCGGCTCGGTGGCGTCGCGCATCTCGGCGTCTTCTCCGGCCACGGTTTCGCGTGCGTGGGCGACTCGGGCCGGATTCAGGCCTCGGGCGAGACGGCCGCGAACGCGGGACAGAACGAGTAAGACGAGCGGGAAGAGTAGGCGCGACCACCGGGCTTCACCGGGTGCCACAACTTGGACAACGCGCGACCACACGGTGTCGTCGTCACGGTACTCGATGCCAATAAGGAATTCGCCAACGAACGGCTCTCGATCAAGCGTTCCCAGCGACACCGACACAACATTGAGCTCGCGTGTCACGGCAACCACGCGGAAGTGGCGTTCGCGCCGCTTGCCCGATCGTCCCCACAGAATGGTCACCACATCACCGGGAGTGATGAACCCTCTCCCGTCGGCGGCGTAGACAACCTCGCCCGTGGTCGTATTCGTGTGAAAGGCCGTTGCTCCCGCACCGGCGTAACCGCCCTCCGTAGAGCGTTCGACGTGTTCGAGTCGGAAGCCAGCGGCGTCAATCATTCGCCACGACAGAAGGTTCTCTTCGCACCACTCGAAGCGTTGTTCGCCACTCCCGATGTGCCAGGTCGTGGCCGAGGACCTAAATCCCCGGGGAGGATAGGCCAGAACATCGGGCGCGGCGGTTGCTCCGACGGCCGCATAAGACACGGCCGCGTCTCTGAACGTTGCTCGGCGCCGCACTAGGGCTTCTTCTTTGCCTCTTCGTCGCCCTGGAGGGCGGCAATGAACGCCTCTTGGGGAACTTCAACGCGGCCCACCATCTTCATGCGCTTCTTGCCCTCTTTCTGCTTCTCCAGCAGTTTGCGCTTACGCGTGATGTCACCGCCGTAGCACTTGGCGAGCACGTCCTTGCGGATGGCGCTGATGGATTCGCGGGCGATGATGCGGGCGCCTATGGCGGCCTGAATGGGCACTTCAAACTGTTGGCGGGGAATGAGCTTCTTGAGTCGCTCGGTCATGAGCACGCCGTAGGCGTAGGCCTTTTCCTTGTGCACGATGGCACTGAACGCGTCGACCTGCTCGCCCTGAAGCAGGATGTCGACCTTCACCAGGTCTGCTTCCTGTTCGCCCGACGGCTCGTAGTCGAGCGAGGCGTAGCCCTGCGTGCGCGACTTGAGGTGGTCGAAGAAGTCGAAGACGATCTCACCGAGGGGCATGGTGTAGCGAATCTCAACACGGTCCTCGCCGAGGTACTCCATGCCCAGCAGGATGCCGCGCCGCGACTGACACAGCTCCATGATTGTTCCCACGTAGTCCTTGGGCGCCAGAATGGCAACCTTCACGACGGGCTCAGAAACACTCTTGATTTTGCCGGTGGGATATTCGCTCGGGTTCGTGACCTCGATGAACTTTCCGTCATCCGTCGTCACAGCGTAGGGCACACTCGGTGCCGTCGCGATGAGGTCGAGTCCGAACTCGCGCTCGAGGCGCTCGGTGATGATTTCGAGGTGGAGGAGGCCGAGGAATCCGCAGCGGAAGCCGAAGCCCAAGGCGACCGACGTCTCGGGCTCATAGTTCAGTGATGCATCAGAGAGTTTGAGTTTGTCGAGCGCCTCACGCAGATTCGGATAGTCACTGCCGTCAATGGGATACAGGCCCGAGAAAACCATGGGCTTCGGGTCGGTGTAGCCGTCAAGGGCAATGGTGGCCGGCTTGACCTGATCGGTCACGGTGTCGCCCACCTTGGACTGGCGCACGTCCTTCACGCCCGTGATGAGGTAGCCCACCTCGCCTACGCCCAAACCTTGGGACGGTGTGGGTTCGGGAGAACTCACGCCTATCTCCAGCAACTCGTGCGTGGCCCGCGTCGACATCATCTGAATTTTTTGACGCGGCGAGAGCTTGCCGTCCACCACGCGCACGTACGTGACCACTCCGCGGTATGCGTCGTACACCGAGTCAAAGATCATGGCGCGGGCGGGTGCCGAGGGATCGCCCTGTGGCGCGGGAACCAGTTCGACGACGCGATCGAGAAGCTCCTCGACACCGGCGCCCGTCTTACCCGAGACGCGAAGCACATCGGAGGGGCTGCCGCCAATGAGGGATGCCAATTCCTTGGCGTACTTTTCAGGATCGGCGGACGGAAGGTCAATCTTGTTCAACACCGGGATGATGGCCAGGTCGTTGTCGAGCGCGAGATACAGGTTGGCCAGGGTCTGAGCCTCGATGCCCTGAGCGGCATCCACCAAGAGGATGGCGCCCTCGCAGGCAGCCAGCGACCGCGACACCTCGTAGGTGAAGTCCACGTGTCCGGGCGTGTCGATCATGTTCAACGCGTAGGCGCTGCCGTCGACCTCCCAGGGCAGACGCACGGCCTGGGACTTGATAGTGATGCCGCGCTCGCGCTCAATATCCATGCGATCGAGGTACTGCGCACGCATGGACCGATCGTCGACAATTCCCGTGATTTGCAGCATCCGGTCAGCCAAGGTCGACTTACCGTGGTCGATGTGCGCGATGATGCAAAAGTTGCGAATCTTTGCCGGGTCAGTCGACGCTGGCGTAAGCGGGGTTCGGGCGCGAGGAGACATGACGCTCAAGTCTCCCACGACTTAACCCGCGGTTTTCGCACAATGCCCGGCAACTGATAGCCTGAACACAGACTTTCGCGGAATCCCACACCCGCGAGGTATGTAGAAGGCGCCCCTCTATCGCCCGAAACAACCCCGACAGTCAAACTCCACGCTCGCCCTTGTGCGGGACGTGACAAAACGAAGGTAATTTCAGTGGCAAATATCAAGTCGCAAATCAAGCGCAACCTCACCAACGCCAAGGCGCACGAGCGCAACAAGGCGGTGAAGAGCGAGGTCAAGACCGCCATTCGCTCGGCACGCACGGCCATTGCTTCGGGCGACAAGGCTGCTGCAGCAGATGCCGTGCGCGTTGCCGGTCGCAAGATCGACAAGGCCGTCAGCAAGGGTGTGCTGCACAAGAACCAGGGCGCTAACCGCAAGTCGGCTATTGCTGCCAAGGCCGCATCGCTCTAGAGCGAACGCCCGCACAACGCACGTTCAACGGTGTCCCGCTTCGGCGGGGCATCGTTTTTTTAAGTCAGCCCGTAATTGGCCACCACATTGACCATGCGCTCCAGGGCATAGACCGGGTCACGGGTGGCTCCCTTGACGTTGGCGTCAGCGGCGGCCACCGCAACGATGGCGGCAGCCAAGCCACCCTCGCTCCAGCCGCTCAGATCGCGTCGGGCTCGGTCAATCTGCCAGGGCGCCGCCCCAATGGCGCCCGCTAACTCGCCCGACGACCGTCGATCGCCCATGACACGCGCCATCACCCGCAGCTTGCTTGCAAAGGCCGCGACCATCGGTACCGGGTCGGCGCCCGACTCCAGTGCGTTGCGCAACGAAATGAGTGCATCGCCGGGGCGACCCGCGATGGCGATGTCGGCCACACGAAACGCGGTGGCTTCGGCGCGGCCGCCGTAGTAAGTGTCGACATCTCGCTCATCGATGTCGCCCGAGGTATCGGCCATGAGCTGTTGGCAGGCTGCAGCCAACTCGGCGCCGTTCGAGGAGAAAGCTGCCACGAGACCGCGCACCGCACCGGGCGTGATGCGCCGGTCACCGGCGTCGAACTCGGCGAGGGCAAACTCGAACTTGTCGTTGTCCGACTTGAGCTCGTCGACAATCACCTCGATGCCACCGCCGGTGCCCACCCGAATCGTGTCGAGAATCTTCTTGCCCCGCACACCGCCGCCGTGACGCAGCACGAGAGTGGTGTCGGCGTCGGGAGCCGAGAGGTAGGAAACCACATCCTCAATGAACTCGTCGGTGCACTTTTCGACGCTCGACACACGAATCAAGCGCGGCTCACCAAAGAGTGACGGACTCGCGAGAGTGAGCAACTGCCCCGTGGCATACGAAGCGGCATCGAGGTCGGACACCTCGAGCGACGGATCTGCCGCACGCAATTGCTGGCGGACAGACGTGATGGCGCGTTCGGCAAGAAACTCTTCGGGTCCCGTGACCAACACGACCGTCGCCGGTCGCGCCTCGCGCCAGCCCAGTTGCGGGATGGCGACGGAGGTCTTGACCTTGCTCGATCGACCCGATGCGGTTGCCACGAAAGATTCCTTAGCCGGTGGTGGACTCTGCCGTGTTTAGCCTAGCCAGACCCACCCCCACCGCTCGCTCTCCACACGCGCAGGTCGCCGAGAGAGGCAGAGATCAAAACCATGCCCGATAGATCGGTTCGTTCGCTGCGGGCCCCCACACTCTCAATCAGGTCCAGTGTCTTGTGTGTGGGATGCCCGTAGCCGTTGTCGCGCCCGACGGACAGCAAAGCCAACCGGGGATGCAATACCGCCATGAGCCGAGACGACTGATCTGCCGATCCGTGGTGCGCCACCTTGACGATGTCGACACGTCCCAGACCGGGATGATCTGCGAGAAGCGCGTTTTGCGCTTCCTCCCCGAGGTCGGCCAGAAAAAGAGCCGTGAAACCCGGTGCCACAACGCTGAGTGCGATGCTGCCGGGGTTGCCACCCTGCATGCTGGGATGACCGGGCGCCGGCCACAGGATCGTACATTCCGTGTCGCCGAGGGAGAGATGCTGCCCCGCCGTCGCACGTGACACCTTGATGCCGTGGGAGATCATGTCGCCAACGACCCAGACATCGCCCGCGCGCTGGGGAGCCGAGATTACGGCTCTCGATGTGTGACCGTAGAGCGCCTCAATCCCGCCCGCGTGATCCATGTCGAAGTGGGTCAACATCACGACGTCCAGCGTGGAGATGTCCAGTTCGCGCAGGCACGCGTCGACCAACTCGGGATGTCGACCCGTGTCCACGAGAATCTGGTGCGGCGCGCCACCTTGGTCGAATCCGCGCACGACAAACGCATCCCCCTGACCCACATCGCACATGGCGATCCGCCAGTCGGCGGGGCGCGTCACGAGGACGCCCACGGAATGTGTCAGCCCCACAACGAGGGACAGCCCGAGCGTAAATGCTGTGCCGACCGCCCCCGCCGTCCGAAATGGTCTCCGGCGGGCCAAAATCACGAGACACAGAAAAACACTCGCCGCCGCCATGCAGGCGACACCGCTGAGTCCGTCGAGCCACGGCAGGCTCGCCAGCGGTAATCGCGCCACAGTGGTGGCCACCGCGGCAATCCACGCGGCGGGGACCCACCCCACCCACGCAAGCGCGTGCGCGAGCCACGGCGCAACGGGCGCCACAACGAAAGCCAGCATTCCGATAATCGTGGCGAGCGGAGCCGCCGGCTCGGCGAGCATGTTGGCGATCACACCGTAGGTGGGCCACACCGGGGCAAAAAGAACGATGAGCGGTTGGCACACCAATTGTGTGGAGACGGGAACCGCGAGGACGAGGGCCGCGTTTCGACGCTTGGTTGGCGACGTTTTCATAAACCAGCGCTGCGCCGACCACCGTTCGAACAACGCCTCAGCCCATTCCACGAACCGGCGTGCCAACACGGGCGCAAGGGTCAGGATGGCCACAGTCGCAGCGACCGACAGCGTGAACCCCGGCGACACAGACCAGGCGGGAAAGATGAGCAGCAAGACGCACACCGCAAACGACACCACGGGGATGCCCGCGCCCGGACGCCCCGAAGCCACCGAAAGGAGAACGACAGCTGCCATGACCGCGGCTCGAACGACGCTCGGTTGGAGTCCCACCACCATGACGAAACCCACGAGAGCGATGAGGCCAGCCAACACCCGCGTCCAGCGCGGTGCGCCCAGCAGGGCGGCCAACGCCATCACGCTCACTGTGACGATGGCGCAGTTCGCCCCCGAGACGGCCGTGAGGTGCGTGAGTGAGGCCACGCGCATCGCACTGGACAACCCGTGGCTAACCATCGAGGTGTCCCCCAGCGTCAGACCCGGCACGAGGGCGCCGCCATCACCGGGGAGTCCGCGCACCACCTCGGCGAACGACTGTTGCCACTCGGGCGGTGCCATCGATTCGGCACGTTCGGAGGTGTTGTCGTTGCGCGTCGACAACGTGATGACAAGTTGAAGTGCCCACACCACGGCCGCCACGAGGGCCAGGCGCAGGTCGATACCCCTACGGCGTAACGAGCGGAGCAATGTTTGCCAAAACCTTTGATCCGATGCCCGACACCTCGTTCAATTGATCGACGCTGCGAAATCCCCCATTCGCTTCCCGGTAATCGATGATTCGTTGCGCCAAGGCCGAACCAATGCCGGGAAGCGCATCGAGCTGCTCAAGTGTGGCCGTGGACAGACTCACCGGGCCACTTCCCGTCACCCCACCCGACGAGCCACCGCCTGCCTGCACTGAACGACACGGCGTGCCGGGCGGAGCCTGCGGCACCACGACCTGCTCGCCGTCAGTGACCATCCGAGCCAAGTTGACCTGACACTGCGAACCATCCGGCGCCAGTCCCCCGGCCGCCATGACGGCATCGATGATGCGCGAACCCGGCGCGAGGCGGTACAGCCCTGGGCGCACCACACCGCCCACGACGTGAACGTAAATCTCCGGCGATGTCGACGACGAAAATGACCCCTCACCGGCGGGGCCCGTCGACAGGCCAGGCTCTCCTGTACTCAGCAGCGCTGTCGGGACGACAACGGGAATCGTGCGCGATGACGAACCGGCGTTCAGTGCCGTCACAACAGCAATCGAGACCACGACAACGCCAACGACGGATGTGATGATCCAACTCAGACGAGAACGCACGGCGTGACGTTACCGAGCGGCAGCGGCAACGAGGCTGGAGCGCGGTCGGTTGCGAAACAGGTCGCTGCCATCGCGCTGTGGGCGAGAGGTTACCGCTTTGCGACTAAGCGGGTTTTGTCGCGATATTGACGAGCTTGGGAGCTCGCACAATGACGTTCACAATCTCGCGACCCTCGAGGGCGCGCACGACGCCCGGCAGGTCGCGAGCCAGACGCTCAAACTCGTCGTCGGCGATATCGGGAGACACCTCAAGGCGATCGCGCACTTTGCCATCAACCTGAACCACTGCCGTGACCGAGTCGTGCACGAGCAGCGAGGCGTCGGCCACGGGCCACTCAACGAGCGACACACACGGCTCATGGCCGAGCATCGACCACATCTCTTCGGAGGTGTACGGCGCGTAAAGATCAAGCATCAGGGCGGTCACCTCGGCGGCCTCGCGCACCGCCGGATCGGCTCCACCAGCACCCGAGTCAATCACCTTGCGCGTGACGTTGACCAGTTCCATCAGGCGGGCCACGAGAACATTGAACTTGAACGACTCAACGAGTGCCGGTGCATCCGCAAGGAGGGCGTGGGTCACACGGCGCAGGGCCGCATCACCGGATGCCGGGTCAGTGCCCGGCGCGCTTGTCACGTCGCCAGCCATACGCCAGGCGCGTGCAAGAAACTTGTTACTCGCAGCGGGCGACACATCGGCCCAGTCGATGTCATCCTCGGGCGGACCAGCGAACGCCATGGTGAGACGCACGGCGTCAATACCGTGCTCCTCGAGCTGATCCGACAGCTTGACGATGTTGCCCTTTGACTTGCTCATGGCCGAACCGTCCATGAGAACCATGCCCTGGTTGAGCAGCGCGGTGAACGGCTCGTCGAAGTCGACCAACCCGAGGTCGAACAGCACCTTGGTGATGAAGCGGGCGTAGAGCAAGTGCAGAATGGCGTGAGTCACGCCGCCGACATACTGATCTACGGGCGCCCAGCGCTTGGCCTGTGCTGGATCGAAGGCCTGGGTGTCGTCGTTCGGGGACAGGAAGCGCAGGAAATACCACGAACTGTCGACGAAGGTGTCCATGGTGTCGGGGTCGCGACGCGCGGGCGATCCATCGATGGGGCTCGGTACGTTCACCCAGTCCTCGGCAGCGCCGAGGGGCGATGAGCCCTTGGGCTGCAGATTGAGGCCCTCGGTGGGCGGCAAGACCACGGGAAGCTGGTCTTCGGGAACGGGGATCTCAGTGCCGTCCTCGGCGTGAATGATAGGGATGGGTGTTCCCCAATAGCGCTGGCGTGAGATGAGCCAATCGCGCAGGCGGAAGTTGGTGGCCGCCGCGCCGGTTCCACGCTCCGCCAGCACGGCGATGGCGCGCTCGATGGCGTCAACCTTAGTCAGACCGTCGAGCGGTCCGGAGTTGACGAGTTTGCCGTCTCCGGCGAGCGCCTTACCCGTGATGGCGGGGTCGTTGGTCTCACCGGGCTCGACAGGTGCCTGTTCCACGACAACGCGAATCGGCAGGTCGTAGGTGCGCGCAAAGTCGAGGTCGCGCTGGTCGTGTGCGGGTACCGCCATGATGGCGCCGTGACCGTAGTCGGCCAGAACGTAATCGGCGGCCCACACGGGGATGCGCTCGCCATTCACGGGGTTGATGGCGTAACGCCCGAGGAAGACTCCTGTCTTGGGGCGATCGGCATTCTGCCGCTCGATCTCGGTGGCTTTCTGCGTCTCCGTGAGGTACTCGGTGAAGGCCAACTGCACGTCGGCATCGGCTTCGGCCACGAGTTCGCTGGCGAGGTCGGCATCGGGGGCAACCACCATAAATGTGGCACCCCAGAGCGTATCGGGGCGTGTGGTGAACACCGTCACAGGCTCAGGGCGTCCTTCGATCTCGAAGGCAACGTCGGCGCCGCGCGAGCGGCCAATCCAGTTGCGCTGCATGGTGAGCACCTTGGACGGCCAGGCACCCTCGAGCTTGTCGAGGTCATCGAGAAGGCGGTCGGCGTACTCGGTAATGCGGAAGTACCACTGGGTGAGCTTCTTCTTGACGACGATGGCACCGGAACGCTCCGAGGTGCCGTCGGGCATCACCTGTTCGTTAGCCAGCACCGTTTGGTCGACCGGATCCCAGTTCACCCAGGAATCCTTGCGGTAGGCGAGGCCCTTCTTGTACATCTGGAGGAACAGCCACTGGTTCCACTTGTAATACTCGGGATCAGACGTGTGGATGACGCGCGACCAGTCGAAGGATGCGGCATAACGGCGCATCGATGTGCGCTGCTGCTCGATGTTGTCGTAGGTCCACGTGACGGGATTCAGGTTGCGCTTAATTGCCGCGTTCTCGGCCGGAAGGCCAAAAGAGTCCCACCCGATGGGGTGCAGCACGTTGTAGCCGCGGTGACGCCAGTAGCGGGCAATGACATCGCCGAGTGCATACGCTTCGGCGTGACCCATGTGGAGGTCACCCGAGGGGTAGGGGAACATGTCGAGCACGTACTTGCGCGGGCGGTCATCAGCGGGGCTGTCGGCCCGGAAAGGTTCGCGCTCATCCCAGACGGGCAGCCACTTCTCCTGAATGGAGCGAAAGTCGAAGGTTTCGGCGTCGCGGGGGTCAGCCCCGGCGTTCTCGGGCGTCCCTGCCTGTTCGGTACTCATCGCCCTCTAGATTACCGGCGTATCGTCGCCGTTCAGCGCACGAAGCAACGGGGCTGCTTTGAGGTGCATTTCGGCGAGCTCCTCCTGCGGGTCTGAATCTATGGTGATGCCACCACCGGACCCGAGGCTGACTCCCGTGTGGTCAATGACGAGCGACCGGATGACCATTGCGAGCTGAGCGGCACCGTCATCGCCGAAGTATCCAAACGCACCCGAGTAGATGCCGCGCTCACCGCCCTCGAGGTCGGAAAGAATGCGCATCGCGCTGATTTTGGGAGCGCCCGTCATCGAGCCCGCGGGGAAGCACGCCTCCACGGCATCGAGAGCCGTGCGGTCGGGCTTCAACTGCACACTCACCGTGCTCACCAGTTGGTGCACGTTGGCGTAGGACTCCACGGTGAGCAGTGAGTCGACGCGGGTGGTGCCCTCCTGAGCGACTCGACCGAGGTCATTGCGCATGAGGTCAACAATCATCACGTTCTCTGCCCGCTCCTTGACATTCTGAGCAAGTTCATCGCGAAGCATCCGGTCTTCCTCGGCGTTCGCCCCGCGCGGACGCGTTCCCTTGATGGGCTTCGTGGTTGCGCTCCCGTCTGCCGTCACCGTAAGGAAAATCTCCGGCGAGGAGCTCAGCAGGGCCGTGCCGTCGAGACACAGGAACGCGCCGTGATGGCTGGGGTTACTGCGCCGGAGGCGTCGATACACCGCGAGCGCGCTCGGCATATCGAAGGTTGCGTCGACTCGGTAGGAGTTGGTAAGACAAAGTTGATACGCGTTGCCCGACGCAATCTCGGCACGGCACGCGTCAATGTGTGCCAGGTACTCGTCATCGGTGTCGCGCCACGAGCCCGTCATCTCGCCAACTCGCTCGTCGTAGTCGACCGTCGTGATTTCGGACGCGCTCGCACGCGCGATCGTTTCGAGTGCCCGGGCGATGGCCGCGTCACCGAGACAGGTCACCACCGTCATCTCGTGACGCGCATGGTCGAATTCGATCACGGTGTTCACGCGCGAAAAACACGCCTCTCGGCCCGAGGCCACCTCCGCCCGAGAAGGGTCTTGCCAGCGCACTCCGGTGTCGTAGGGCAACCAGCCCACCCAGCCGAGGGCGAACTGCCCATCGCGCGTGGCCTGCGGCTCACCACCGGCACGCCTGGCCACCGTTGCGGCGGCCCGCACGTCGCTCCATCGCGTGAGCGGCTCCTCGATATCGAGCCCAACGTAAGTGAATCCGTCGTTCGCATCAGGTCCGGCATCCAGCCACACCACAGAGGGCCACGCGTCGGCCCGGGTATCGCGACTGTTGCCCACGTGCGCAAGAAACACCAGCTCGGGATCGCACCATCCCGCCGCGAACGTGCGAACGGCCGGCTGTGTCACCGTATTAGCCTAGAGCGGTGACACTCACCGAGGGCCGATACCGCTGGAACGGAAGTGAACTGCGCGCCGTCGAGGGTTCTACGCTCGG
Organism: Actinomycetota bacterium; assembly: GCA_947450345.1. GTDB lineage: Bacteria > Actinomycetota > Actinomycetes > Actinomycetales > Microbacteriaceae > UBA963. The sequence goes on along the minus strand of CANFVD010000001.1, from coordinate 46,886 downwards.
GCTTTTTGTGGCCGATTCGTTTCTCCTGCGCGACGGAGCCGTCGTTGCCCTCGAGCAGCACCGCGCTCGTTTTTTGCGCGATGCCGACACTCAGGGCATGGTGAACTCCCCCGCCGCCTTCCTCGACGCCGCCTATGCGGATTTCCCCGAGACGGGCCTGTGGTTTCCGCGGTGTGACCTCACTGAGCGGGGCGAATTGGAACTCTGGTTGCGACCCGCTCCGCCGCTGGGCCGCACGGTAACGCTCTGGACCTCACCCGACGACCCCCGCACCGAGCCGACGATCAAGGGTCCGGACATTCCGGTGTTGGCCCAGCTTCGCGAGCGGGCTCGAGAGTCGGATGCCGACGAGGCGGTCATCCTTGATGGCGACGGTCGCCTCGCTGACGGCGCAACCACGTGTTTCGTCTGGTGGCGCGGCGACGTGCTGCAAGTTCCCACCGAAAGCGTCGACCGCATCGACAGTGTGACGGTTGCGGTTGTGCGTCAGATGGCGCAGGAGGACGGATGCGAGATTCGCGACGAAGCCGTCACCCCCGCCGAGCTGGCCGGAGCCGAACTCTGGGCGCTCAACTCCCTGCACGGTATCCGGGGAGTAACGGAGTGGCGAGACGGACCAACCCTCGTCGTCAACGAGGACCGTCTCGACACCTGGCAGAAGCGCTACTGGAGTCGCGCCACTCTCGCAGGAGAGGATCAGTAACGTGAACGAGATTGTCACGTGGTTCATCACCACGGTGTCTGAGGTCGATCCGACACTGCGGGCCCTCATTGCCGCCTTCGGAATGTTTTGCGAGACCTCGGTGCTCGTCGGACTCGTCATCCCGGGCGACACGATTGTCTTTGTTGCCGCCACAGGTATCTCCAACGTCAGTGAATACTTCTGGCTTGCCGGCGCGGTGATGGTGGGTTCCCTCGCTGGGGAAACTCTCGGGTTTTTCTTAGGCCGCACCATTGGTCGCCGCATTCGCGACAGCAAGCTGGGCAAGCGGTTTATCGGAAACACGTGGGCGTTGACCGAGGCATATCTCGCGAAACGCGGCGTCGTGGCGGTTTTTGTCAGTCGGTTCCTGCCGGTGCTTCACTCGGTTGTTCCCCTCGTTTGTGGCATGAGCACCATGCGGTATCGAGTCTTCATTCGATGGACGGCTCTGGCCTGCGTGCTGTGGACACTGCTCTACGTCACCGTGGGGTACTTGCTCGCCGGGCAGTTCGAAATTTTCGCCACGACTTTCAAGGGCGCGGGGTGGGTATTCATTGGCGGCGTGGTCGTCTTTATTCTCATCACCCACTTCGCCAAGAAGCGCCTGTCTCGAAAGGAACTCGGTGAGAACTGAGTTGGCAGACCTCGACGAACAATTGGCCCGAACAAACGTGGGAAACTGACCTCATGGCGTCATCGCAACGGGTACGGCACGCAACGCAGCAGCTGCCCAAGATTCATCCGCTCGCGCGGTTTGAAGACCGAATGCACAAGCTTCGGGCCCGACTCGCGCGACGCCGCGGACTTCTGCCCACGATCGTGCCGTACCGCGGATACGGCACCGCCACCGAGATTCGCGTGCTGTGCCGGGTCGTGCTTGCACCGGTACTGAAACCAGGAAGTCGCCGGGCACGCAAGTTTGCGCGCCGCTTCGAGTCGGTGCGCGGCTGGCGTTCTTTCGTCAGTGTTCCCGTTGCCAGCGCCCAAGTGACCATCAGCATCGACGGCTACACCGAGACGGTCACGGCCGACCGTGGCGGCGTGGTCGATGTGCACCTCGCCTTTGCGCTACCTCAGGGCGAGCACGTTGCCCACTTGACCGTAGAAGATTCGCTCCCCGTTGATGCGCTCATCAACGTGGCATCGCCCACGGCCACGCGCGGGATCATCTGTGACGTCGACGACACCGTGATGGTGACGGCACTGCCCCGACCGTTCTTGGCCGCGTGGAACTCGTTTGTGCTCACCGAGCACGCCCGCGTTCCCACTCCCGGCATGGCGGTGTTCTTGTCGCGCATGTCGCAGTTGGAATCCGGCATGCCCGTGTTCTACCTCTCCACGGGTGCGTGGAACGTGGCTCCCACGCTTCGCCGTTTTCTGTCCCGCAATCTTTATCCGGTAGGCACCATGCTGCTCACCGACTGGGGCCCCACCCACGATCGCCTGTTTCGATCGGGTCAAGAGCACAAGAAGCGCCAGCTCGAAAAAATTGCCAAGGATTTTCCCCACGTCAAATGGATCATGGTCGGTGACGACGGCCAACACGACGAGGTCATCTACGGTGAGTTCGAGGAGAACCACCCCGACAACGTGGCCTTCGTGGCCATTCGCCAGCTCTCGACCTCCGAGGCCGTGCTCGCCGGTGGCCGACGCAAGGGCCTCGCCAAGGAGCTGCGCGGCACCGCGCCCTGGGTTTACGCGCACGACGGTGCCGGCATGATCGAACAACTCACCAACCTCGGAGTGCTCGAACCCGGGGATGCGCCGACCCGCCGCTACAGCTAGGCGACTCACTCACCACTGCTTTACGCTGGGTGCGTGCCTGCCCCGCGTTTCACCACACTGGATGAGTACTTAGCGAGCCTCGATGCCGTCAAGGCAGCGACGCTACGGACCGTGGTCGATGCCATCACGAGTGAATTCCCGGACCTGACGGTAAAGATCGCGTGGAACGTGCCTCAGCTTCATAGAGGCAAGGACTACGTGTTTGGCATGAGCGCCGCCAAAAACCACCTCACGCTCGCCCCCTGGGGCGACGGTGTTCTTGACGCGTTTCGCGGTCGCCTGGCGGGCTATACCCTCGGCAAGGGGACGTTCCAAGTCCCGGTCGACTGGAACGTCGATGCCGACCTCCTGCACGACATGGTGGCAGCCCGCCTGGCTGATCATAACTAGAAGGTTCTGTTCCTAGCCAAGGAGTTTTGCTTTTTGAGCGTCAAATTCTTCCTGAGAAATAAGGCCCTTTGATAGAAGATCCCCTAATTTTGTTAGTTGCTCAATTGGGTCAAAAGCACTTTGTGAAGCGGGAGCCCCTTGGGCTATTGGGGCAGAACCTGAGTAGTGGACTGTCTGTGACTGTTGCTGGCGAAGTAGTCGTGCCTCATTTGCAATGCGGTTGAGAGTGTCGCGTAATTCTTTGCCACCACTGATGTTTTCCAAGTTGACTTGATCCGCCCCAGTGTATTCATCATGTTGCAGATGGACCTTAAGTGTGGAGAGGCTACGGGCCTTCTGCACGAGGCTGGAAGTGACGTCGATATCTCGTATTGCCCAAGTCGGATACTGATCAGCCTTAGAACCAATCAGACCCCGCTCGACGTAAATGTATTCGGGGGTAAGTCGGTATTTTTCCGATACAACCTTGCCCCCGGTTGCTGCCGCCGTGAGCGAATTCCGTTCGCCCTCCCACAGTGTCTCGCCCGCCATAATTTTCCCCTTATGTTTTGTGAAGATTTCTTCACTCTCGTCTCTGCTCACATTATCTTGATTGAACCTAATTTTCAGCGCAGATGAGTTCGGGGACGTTCCGAACTTCCCCGAACGAACAACCCTCAACCTGTCCTCCACACTTTGCTGTCCGTGGTTTTTTCTAACGTGGTATTCGAAGATATATTCGAATTTCACGAGGAGCCTCCATGTACATCGACGAACCCGTCGGAGTGGATCTCTCGGCCGGAGGAGTTCCCCTCTCATTTCGCTGGCGCGGCATCAGCTACGCCATAGTGAGCGCGCCCGAACCGTGGCTGAGCCGCCGTGCCTGGTGGCAGCAGAGCGACCGCGTCACCCGGGGCCGCACACTTCCCCTCGACGTGCCCACGTGGCGCGTGGATGCGATTGCCCTCACGTCGGGAGCCCCGCGCGACGACGGCGTGTACGACCTCGCCCAACACGGAGACGGCTGGCGTCTCGTCGGGGCCTCCACGGTCGAGCTCGACCAGAGACTGTTTGCGTAGCGCCACGCATGCCCGACTTCACCCACCTGCACGTCGCCTCGGCGTTCTCGGCGCACTACGGCACCGCCCGCCCCGAGGCGCTCGTGGCGGCGCAGAAGGCCGCGGGCGCGTGGGCGGCGGCCATCACCGACCGCGACGGACTCTACGGTGCCGTGCGGCACATTCGCGCGTGCGTGGCCAGCGGACTTCAGCCGATTGTGGGGGTAGACCTCGCGTTGCGCGAGAGCGACGGCCGGCCGGCGGGTCGACTCACCCTACTTGCCCACGGGCACTGCGAGGGGCGCGGGTGGGCAAGCATGGCGCGAGCCATCACCGCGGCCCACGCACGCAGCACGCGCAGTTCGCCCCCGGCGCTCGCCCGCACGCGTCTGAGGCCCCTGCTTCGTGGTCCCGACGGCATCACCGTCACTATCCTCCTCGGCCCCGCTTCCGACGTGGGGCAGGCGCTCGCCCGCGGTGAGGCCGAACGGGCGCGTGAACTGCTCGCCTGGTGGACCCACACACTCCCCGGCGCCATCGCCCTCGAGGTGGTGTGCCACGACACCGCACCGGGCACCACCGCCAGCCTGCGCCACGCGGTGGCCATGCTCGAGCTCGCTCACGACACCGAGACACCCGCGGTGCTCAGTAATGCCGCACGCTACCTCGAGGCCGACGATGCCGTCACCGGCGACGTGTTGGATGCCGCGGCGATGCTGCGCGCGTTGGGCCAGTTCACGCCACAACCCAACGGCCAGGCGTGGCTCAAGACGCCGGCCGAAATGCACGCGATCGCCCTGCGCGTGGCGCGTGCCTCTCGACTCGATCAGGGAGCCGCGCACCGCATGCTCGCGGCCGGCGAACGCCTCGCCCTGCGCTGCGTACTCGACCCCGAGACCGATCTTGGCTGGCGTCAGGCCAAGATTCCCGAGAACGATGTCATTGGCCTGAGCGGTGACCCCGCCGCAGTTCTGCGCCAGAGCACCGAAGCAGCCATCGGTGAGCGCTACCCCTACGCGGGAGCCACCGAGATGCGGCGCATCACCGAACGCCTCGACACCGAGCTGAACACCATTTATGACTTTGGCTTTGCCTCGTACTTTCTCACCGTGGCCGACGTGTCGGCGCTCATGCGGCGCATGGGCATCCGCAACCAGGCGCGCGGCAGCGGCGCGGGCAGTATCGTCACGTACCTACTGCGCATCAGCAACGTCGACCCCCTCGAGCACGACCTGCTGTTTGAGCGCTTCCTGGGCAACAAGCGCGAGACACTGCCCGACATCGACATCGACGTGGAGTCGGCCAGGCGCCACGAGGTCTACCGCGCCATCTTTGAGCGCTACGGCAGTACCCGCGTGAGCCTGATGGCGATGCAGAACACCTATCGCGCACGTGGTGCCGCGCGCGATGCCGGCATGGCCCTGGGCCTCTCCCCCGAGCAGATTGGCTTTGTCGCCAAGAACATCTGGCGCTTCAACGCCCGGGACTTTCGGCGCGCACTCGACACCAAGCCCGAGATGCGTGAGTTCGTCACCATGCTCGAGGAGGATGCCCGCCTCGAGTTGCTCGTCGACGTGGCCGAACGCCTCGACCGACTCCCCCGCCACGTCTCCATGCACCCGTGTGGCGTAATCCTCGGCAACAACGAGCTATACAACCTGAGCCCCATGCAACCCTCCGGCATGGGACTGCCCATGAGTCAGTTCGACAAGGACGACATCGATGACGTGGGTCTGCTCAAACTCGACGTACTGGGCGTGCGCATGCAGTCGACGCTCTCGTACACCCTGCGCGAGATTCAGCGCATGCACGGCCCGCACGCGGCCGAGGTGGGCAAGCTGCCCAGTGACGCCCCGTACATCAAGCCCAACGGGCTTATCGAGCTCGACGCCATCCCCCACGACGACGAGGCCACGTTCGCCAACATTCGCACCGGCCACACGCTCGGCATGTTCCAGATTGAGAGCCCCGGGCAACGCGAACTGATCGGCAAGATGCAGCCCGATGAGTACAACGACCTCATCGCCGATATCTCGCTGTTTCGCCCCGGGCCCATGAAGGGCAACATGGTGGCACCCTTCCTCGATGCCAAACACGGCTTTACCGCCCCCAACTATCTGCACCCACGCTTTCGCTCTTTTCTGCGTGACAGCTACGGCGTGGTCATCTACCACGAGCACATTCTGCGCATCCTGCACGAGTGCATGGGCGTGACGCTGGCCGAGGCAGACGAGCTACGGCGCGCCATGGAGAAGTCAACCGCGTCAATCGAACGCGCGTTTCGCCAACGCACGGCGGAGCGACGCGACCCCGAAACCGGCAAACGCCTGTTCACCGACGCCGACATCGAGCGCATCTGGGCGGTGCTTAAGGGTTTTGGTTCGTTCGGGTTTTGCAAAGCACACGGTGCGGCTTTCGCGCTGCCCACGTATCAGAGCGCTTGGCTCAAGACGCACTATCCGGCAGAGTTCCTCGCGGGAATCCTCACGCACGATCCGGGCATGTATCCCCGACGCCTCCTGCTGGCCGAAGCGCGCCGCATGGGCGTGCCCATCTTGCCGCTGGATGCCAACCTCAGTATCGACGAGTACCGCGTGGAGCGCCTGCGCGGGGGCACCCTCGGCATTCGCCTCTCGCTGCGCGATGTGCACGGCATCAGCGAGGCCGAACTGGCACGACTGCTGGCCGGTCAGCCGTTCACGGGCATCACCGACCTGTACGAGCGCGCCCGACCCTCGCGCGCGCTCATGCAACGACTGGCCCTCGTGGGGGCACTTGACGCGTTGGCCGGCTCGCCAGAAGCGACGTCACTCCCCACACGCGGCGATGTGATCGCTTTCGTACGCCAGCTCACCGCCATGCGCCCCGCGCGCAGCGACCCCGACAATCAGCTCAACTTCACCATCGACGACCGGCACGCGATTCCGCGCGGAAACCCCCAGTTCACGACCGCCGACCGCGCTCGGGTCGAGCTCGGGGTACTCGACATGGATGCCTCGGAGCATCTCATCGAGGCCTACCGGCCCCTGCTTGACGACATGGGCGTCACTCCAGCAAGCCAACTGTTGGCACTGCGGAGTAAAACCGAGGTGTTAGTGGCCGGCGTGCGCATCGCCACACAAACTCCGCCCATGCGTTCGGGCAAACGCGTCGTGTTTATCAGCCTCGACGACGGCAGCGGATGCGCCGACGCGACCTTCTTCGAAGAAGCGCAGCAGGCCACGGGATCCCTGTTGTTCGGCACCAAACTCATGGTGATTCGCGGCCGCACCCGCCGCACCGGTGAACGAGGCATTTCAATCGAAGCCATCCAGGCGTGGGATCTCAAACAGCTCTGGGCTGAGTTCTGCGCGCGCCGCCACGAGTACTCCGGCGGCGCGACTACCGTAAAACCGTGAGCATCCGAGCAAACGTACGGGCGAAACGACGCATCCCCTTTCTGCAGGTGCTCAAGTCAATCGGCGCCGCCGTAGCTGCCTGGTTGATTGCCGTTCCGCTATTCCAGACCGACACGCCCGTGTTCGCGGCCATCGCCGCCATCATCGTGGTGCAGCCCAGCGTGAACGCCTCACTCGGCAAAGCCCTCGAGAGGTCCACGGCCACCGTGATTGGCGTGGCAATTGCCCTGGGAGCAAGCTTGGCCTTTGGATCGCCCTCGTGGTTGGTCCTCGTCGCCATCGCTGCGGCGATCATCACGGGATGGGCGTTCAAACTCACACCGGCCACCGCCAACCAAATCGCCATTAGCGCCATGCTCTCGATTGTGATCGGTGCCGCGGCGCCCGATTACGCTCTCGTGCGCATCCTCGAAACAATCCTGGGCGCCGTCATCGGCATCATCGTCAACGCGGTGATTGTGCCGCCGGTCGCCCTCGCTCCGGCACGCACCGCCGTCGCCACACTGGGTGGTGACATTGCTCAGTTGCTGGAAGACCTCGGCGCGGTACTGTCTCGACGCACGAGCCCCGAGGTACTCAACACGCTCTACTGGCGTGCGCGCGGACTCCGTGCCGAACTCAACGCGGCCCTCGATCGGGTCAACGCACTCAGCGAGAGCCTGCGGTTCAACATGATTCGACGCAACAAGCACCGGCCCGCGGTCGATGAGCTGTCAAACCTGTTGGCGCGTCTCGCCGTTGTCACCACGAGAACGATTGGCATCTCCCGAGGCGTGCGCGACCACTACGACGAGTCCCTCGTGAACGATGCCAACATCGCCGAAATCGCTGCCGAGCTCAAAAGCGCCGGACATGACCTACGCATTGTGGTGCGCGACACCGGGCTCGAGGCCATAAACGTTCCTCACCCGGAGACACACGACCTTCCCGTGCTCACGCAACCCATCCGACTAAGCCGACCCTCAACCAAGAACTGGGTGCTCGAGGGTTTTCTGGTGGAGAACCTGCGATTGGTCAACGAAGAAATTACGGGCATCCTCACGGAGGACTAATCACCAGAGCATGCGAAAGGGGCTCCGAGTCGCCTCGAAGCCCCTTTCGCATGACATAACTAAACCTGCAGGGCGGCCTGCAGTTCGATGGTGATGGTGACCTTCTCGCCGACCAGAACACCGCCGGTCTCAAGTGCCGCGTTCCACGACAGGCCGAAGTCTTCACGGTTGATCTCACCGGTCACCGTGGCGGCAAGTTTGTAGTTGCCGTAGGGATCGGTCGCGAAGCCACCGAACTCGAGGTCAAACACAACCGGCTTGGTGACGCCGCGAACCGTGAGGTTGCCACCCACCTTGTAATCGCTGCCGGCCGCCGTCACCGAGGTCGAGGCGAACTCGATCGTGGGGTAGTTCTCGGCGTCGAAGAATTCGTTGGTGCGCAGGTGACCGTCGCGGCCCTCGTCGTTTGTGTTGATGCTGGCAACCTGAGCCGACGCCGTGATCTTGGTCTCCTCGGGGTTCTCGCCCGTGAGAATCGTGGCCGAAAAGCTGCCGAACGTTCCGCGCACCTTGCTGATCATGAGGTGGCGAACCGAGAACGACACCTCGGAGTGCGACGGGTCAACAATCCAGCTGCCTGCTTTGTAGCCGGGGATGGATTCTGCAGTGATGGTCATGGTGGTCCTGTTCTCCGAACACGAGTGCTCGGGACGTCTGGTGAGTACACGCCGAATTGGCGTACGGGTCAGATAAGTGCGTGACGCGTCAGGTTATTCCCGAAGATGGCGCATTTTTCACGGACCTGCCAGCGCGATTGTCGCCGGAACAGTTCCCCGAGGTTCATTGAGCACCACGCAACCGAGGTCACAGGGGGCGTGCCACTTCTCTGCGCCCGGCGCCAGAGAGCGCCGAAAAGTCAGCAACTTGAGCGCGGATTCATCGACTCGAGCCTGCGGAATGACTCCCGAATCCACTGCAGCAACGAGTGTCGCCACGAGAGTGGTCACGTCGATGCCGACGGTGGCGGGGTCCGCAGGGAAAACATAGAGGAGCGCGTCATTTCCTGCGGCCAGGGCAGCCACGGCGTTGGCATAGGGATCCGCCAAACGGGGATCTCCCGATGCTTGAAGCATCAGCATGTCATCGGTGACCGAAATCCCGTCGAACCCTAGGTCCCGACGCAACACGTCGTGCCACGTCGCGGACAGACTCGCCGGAGCCGCATCCACCGCCGGGAAGGCGAGATGCCCAAACATGACGAACGTCACGCCGGCATCCACTCCCGCCGCGAACGGCACGGCGTCAGTGGCCCGCCACTGCTCGAGGCTGACGTTCGCTTCGGGAATGCCGACGTGTGAATCTCCTGCCGTGCGTCCGTGACCCGGGAAATGCTTGAGTGTGCTCGCGACCGACGTCTGCTCGGCGGTCACGGCAGCGCCTACGCGTTCGGCGCTGTCCGTCGGTCCGTCGCCCAGCGTGCGACGGTAAATAAATGAGCCGGGGTCAGCCGTGCTGTCGGCAACGATGCCAAAGTTCACCGAGATTCCCACAGAAGCGAGGAGGGCGCCGCGTCCGGCAAACGCGTCGGTGGTCGCGCTCACCGGCTGACTCCGCAGATCGTCGGCCCCGGCAAACGGGTCGAAGGGCAATCGAACGACCTCGCCGCCCTCTTCGTCGATCGACACAATGGGAGGCAACTCCGGTTCGGCCGTGGCGAGCCCGGTGACGGCCGACATCTCTTCGGCACTCGCCACCACATTGTCGCGCATCAGGATGACGCCGCCCCAACCTGATCCGCCGCTGGAACTGGGTGCCACCGCGACGCGCATACCCTCGGGGTTGACGCCACTCACGTGGCCGATGATGAGGCTGCGCACCTTGTCGGCGGTTGACATGTTGGCGAGTCGCAAGCGTGCCCAGCGTGCAACCGGGTCGAGGGTGCTCGTGTTCTGTTCCGCCTCTGCCCCGCCGGAATTATCAGTCGTGGATTGGCTTGGCGGAGAGGTCACCGCCGTGGCTACCAGGCCCGATGCCGACAGCACGACAAGAGCGGTCACGATCCCCGCGCCTAAGAGAATTACCCGGCGCCGACCGACACGTGCGAGGACCTCGCGCGCATGAGTGACCCACGCTGAGGTCACGACACGGTGAACCGCCCGGCTTAGGCTGCCTTCGCCGTCGCGACGAGTTCGCGCACGCGGGGAACGACCTCGGTGCCATAGAGACGAATACACTCCATGAGATTCTCATGCGAGAGCGTCCCAAGCGAGTACTTGAGGTCGAAGCGTGTCACACCGAGACCCGACATTGACCGGGCAATCTTCGCGGCAACCGTCTCGGGAGAGCCGAGCATGAGGGCGCCTTCGGGCCCCGCTTCGGCGTCAAACTGCGCGCGGGAGAGTGGCGGCCAGCCACGCTGTGCACCGATGCGAGCGTGCATGTCGCGGTAGTGCGGCCAAGCGAGTTCTCGGGCCTGCTCATCCGTAGCAGCCACGAAACCGGGTGAGTGCTGACCCACCGGGAGAAGGGGCTTACCCATCTCGGTCAACGCCCGGTGATACAGATCCACGTAGGGGCGGAAGCGCAGCGGGTCACCACCAATAATCGCCAGCATGAGGGGCAAGCCGTAGCGAGCAGCACGAACCACCGACTCTGGGCTTCCGCCCACACCAATCCACGTCTTCAAGTGTCCTGCTTCGATCGGCGGGAAGATGCGCGTCTCACTGAGCGCTGGACGAATCGAACCAGACCACGTGACAGGCTGTTCCTTCACGATCTCAACAAAGAGATCGAGCTTCTCTTCAAAGAGGGTCTCGTAGTCGCGAAGTTCAAAACCAAACAGAGGAAAAGACTCCGTAAACGAACCGCGGCCCAGGATGACCTCGGCACGTCCTTCGGAGAGCGCGTTGAGTTCAGAGAATCGCTGGTACACCCGAATGGGATCATCAGAACTCAGCACGGTGACGGCCGATCCGACGTGGATGTTCGAGGTGCGTGCTGCGATGGCGGCCATCAAAATTTCCGGCGCAGAGACGGCAAAATCCTCGCGGTGGTGCTCCCCGATGCCAATGAAGTTGAGGCCGACCTCGTCGGCAAGAACACCCTCGGCAATTACATTGCGAATCACTTGCGCGTGGCTCAGCGGGGTTCCGTCGGGAGCCACCGTGGCGTCGCCAAAGGTGTCCAGTCCAAATTCCAATTCCGCAAACATGCGTAACTCTCCTTGTGTGACGGCGAAAACATGCGTCTACATGTCATAACTCATGACAGCGCGCACGCTATTCCCGTCAATGCCCGATTTCTCAATTTTACTGTTTCGCGGTGGGTCAATCTGTCTTACCAAAGTCGAGCCCCGGGCAAAACGGTCATCGCGCAATGCGCTTTAGTGAGCACACGCTGAGCGGAACCTGCATGCCAACCGAATGTCTCGGAGGTAGAGTCTGATTATGGCAACTCCCGTAGAGCCAGACGCCCTCTCTTACACGGCGAAAGACTGGCTGAAGTATGGCTCCGTCGCCGAGCCCTCGACCCGCGAGAAAATGATCATGCTCGCGATTGAAGACATCATTCGTGTCGGCCCCGCAGACTTCAACGCTTTTCGGGTGTGTGACCGCATCGACATCAAGCACCCCATGGTGAACTACTACTTCGGAAACCGCGACGGTCTTCTGGCGGAAGCCACCTGGTGGGCCTATCGCGAGTGGTCCCAGAACGTGCGCAACTCGATGCGCAACGCCCCCGCCGACCCCGAGAAGCGCCTGCGTGCGTTCATTACCGAGGAGACCAAGTGGGCCGAGCACATGGGCGGCATGTATCTCTTGCTCCAGTACCCCCTGGCATCTGCCGGTTCGCACGTGATCGTCAGCGAGAAGTACGGCAAAAACATGCAGGACATATTTGACTTTCACCTGGCCCTTTTGGCCACCACAATTATCGATCTTCGTTCGGGCAAAGTGAGCTCACTCGACTACGACGAGAATTCCGTTCCCTCGGCATCCCTCCTCTTGCACCCCGCCGAAGTTGTGGCTTCCGGACACGTGGCCTGGATGACGCACGGACTCGCCTCATGGTCAACGGGTCAGCACACGGCGACCCGGCAAATGTCGACCCGCGGCATCAAGGGCCTGACAGTTGAGATGGCTCGGTCGTCCTACGTCGACCAAATCATCAAGGTTGCCCGCGGAAAGTAATGCCCCGGGCTGTGTTAGCGGGGGCCCACCGCGGGGTTCTCGTGCACACAGACACAAAATAAAAACCACCCCATAAGGGTGGTTGTTTATTTTGTGGATCTGAGGGGACTCGAACCCCTGACCCCCTGCATGCCATGCAGGTGCGCTACCAGCTGCGCCACAGACCCGTAATGGTGTGATTACGACCTTGTTTAGGTTACTACATCACCAGCGGGCCTCGAACCGATGCCCTCCGGAAGCGGGATGACGGGGCAGTCTCCCCAGAGCCGCTCCAAGCCGTAGTAGAGGCGGTCTTCCTCGTGGAAAACGTGAACAATGAGGCCCCCGAAATCGATGAGGACCCAGCGACCTTCGCCTCGCCCCTCACGACGAAGTGGCTTAATTCCCATTTCGAAGAGCTTGTCTTCAACCTCGTTGGCGACCGCCGAGACGTTTCTCTCGTTGCGACCGGTCACCAGAAGAAACGCGTCGGCCAAGGCGAGCCGATCCGAGACGTCGAGCGCAACCATGTCGTCACCGCCGGTAGCGTCGGCGGCCACAGCTGCGGCATTCAGGGCGTCAAGTGTTTCTGGAGAAGCGGTCACTTAAGTGAGCCTAGAAGAATTTGAGGAAGATATTTGCCACGAAGAGACCAACGACTCCCACCGCGAGGCCCGCCGCGATGAGTGCGAGCACCATGGGGAGGCGATGCGACCCCACGCGAGGTGGCAGTGATGAGGTGGTGTGCGACGAAAAAGCGCTCACGGCGCGGGTGGCGCTGACCGGCGCGAGATTGCCGACATTCCCCGTTTGCGGCTCGCGCTCAGCCACCACATCAATCTCGGCGGTGTCGAAACGTCTCATGTCTGTTCCGGTTTGGGCCACACTGGCGGGCAGGATGATCTGGCCGGTGACGATGATTTCGCCCGTCTCATTCATGGCACTCAACGCGCTTGGAATGTCGGTCGGCACATTCGACATAATCAGTGAGTGACCCGAGGTGGGCAGGCCCCCCGTGGTCGACAGCCCGGGGACCGTTGACTCGAGCACAACGTCGCGGGCCATGGCAGCCCTGCTGGCCTCCTCCATGGCGCGGAGCTGAGCCACGGTCGGGCCGGAGGACAGAGTGGGCGCGACGGGAGTTTGTGTGGCCTCGATGATGTCGAGTCGACCCGTAATGGCCGCCATCTCAACCGCAGCCGCTGGAATACCCGGGAGCGTTGTCGACAAGGGAACTGCGGGGACATATTGCGTCGGCTGCACCTGTTGGGCAGCGTAACCGGGCTGGACAACTTGGTTGGGCTGAGCAGGCAACAACGAAGCGGGCTGGCCGGTTGCCACATAGGGAGATTGCACCGCCTGTGGCATCGCGGCCATGGCCGCCGCCTCTTCGATACGAGACAGCGAATCCGCAGGCTCACCAATGCGGGCCGTTGCCTGTTCTCGAAGTTTGCGCATTTCACGACGGGATAGCCCCGAGGTGTCCGACAGGGGCGCCGAGGTCGGAGTGGCCACCGGCGGCAGGACGGGAATCTCGGGAGACGTCAGAGGATCGACGGGCAGCCCTGGGCTGCCCGAGGGGACGGGAATCAGCAGGTCTGCCGGCCGGGGAACGTAGACGGGCTCAGGGGCCGTGGTGGCCTCGGCAACAGGGATGTAGACGGGCTCAGGCGCGACAATGGAAGGAGCCACGTCCTGGGGAGCCACTGGTTGGGGAGTCACGGCTGGGGGTGCCACAGCCTCGGGTGCCACCGTTGCCGGAGGCGCAACGACCTGCGGAATAACGACCTCGGGAACGGCGGCGGGAGACGGGGTCGCAGGCATCGCAGGGGTTGCTTCGCGCGGTGGCGCAGCGGGCATTTCTGCTGCGGGAGCGGGCGACTGGGCGGGCTGGCGTGACGGTGACGACGTGGGTGGAAGCGGAGGAATCACCGGGGGCGGAGGCGGGCCGGCGGGAGACGCAGCGGACTTCTTCGCGGGGGCCTGGGGCGCAGGTGCCGGCGCGGGCGCCCCAGATCTGGGCGCCGCAGATTTGGGTGCCGCGGTCTTGGGGGCCTCGGCGTCGGGCGACGGCGCGTCGCTCCCCGGGGCAGGATTCGACGGCCAGTGAACGCCGTAGGTGCGGGGTGGCACCTCGTCGCCCTTCTTGCCGTTGTCCTTTGCCACCGTTACTCCCTGTAGAGACCCTCGGACTCGATGTAGGCGGCTACTGCGAGGGGAACTAAATCGGTAACTGCCGCACCGTTGCGTATTGCTTCCCGACACATCGATGACGAAACATCAACGGGCGGGATGTGTAGCAAGTTTAGGTCATAGCCCTGCACATCGAGCTGAGGCGGGGACGTGCCGGGTCGCGTCACCACAATGAAGGAGGCGCGGTCTCTCAGCTCGTCGGTTCGATACCAGGACGGCAATCCGGACGCCGCATCAACGCCCACGATAAACCTGAAGTCGGCATCGGGATGCAGCAGGGACAAGTCCTCAAGCGTTTCGATGGTGTACGTGGGCCCGCCTCTCAGAATGTCAACGTCACTGACGAACAGGGCGTCGTTCATCGAGTCGCCGGTGCCGGCGACGGCATCCACGGATATGCCTCGGCGCGCCATCTCGAGTCGCTGTTGCGCAGTGGCCACAGCCTTCTTTTGCCACTGATCGTTTGCGGGAACCACAATCACGCAATCCACGAGACCCGAGTCTCGAACAGAGCGAGCCACGCTCAGGTGCCCGTTGTGAAAAGGGTCGAACGTTCCCCCGAGAACGCCGATTCGGGTTCTCGACACGCGTGCTACCTAGTGGTGGCCTGCGCCGGACTTGTCAGTCTTGTTGGCGTGCCGATTTGCCACATCGCGGTAGCTGAAGGTCATGAACCCCAGAAGCGTGAAGATCGCGACAGCAATGAGACCAAAGACCCAGGCCGGGAGGAAGAGCGGGTGAAGCGCTGCTTCGGCAATAACGGTGAGTGATGACATGCGCAACTCCTGTGACGTCTGTTGGTGATGTGCTCAGTCTAGCGACGAATCTGACCCTGGCCGCGGACCAACCACTTGGTGCTGGTGAGCTCGGGCAAGCCCATGGGACCCCGCGCGTGGAGCTTCTGAGTGGAGATTCCCACCTCGGCGCCGAAACCAAACTCGCCGCCGTCGGTAAAGCGCGTCGACGCGTTCACCATCACGGCAGCGGAGTCGACCTCGGCGAGAAAACGCTCGGCGTTAGCGGCATCGTTCGTGATGATCGACTCGGTGTGCTTCGTGGAATAGCGGCGGATGTGCTCAATGGCCGCATCCAGCGAAGGAACAACCTTGACGGCAATATCGCGGCTCATGTACTCACGGCCAAAGTCATCGGGGGTGGCGGGAACCGAGTCGGCAAAGATGGCGTGCGCCCGCTCGTCGGCGTGAATCGTGACGCCCGACTCGCGCAGTTTGGACAGAACCGGTGGCAGAAGTCGCTCGGCGGCTGATTCAAGGACCAGCAGGGTTTCGAGGGCGTTACACACGCTCGGTCGCTGCACCTTGGAGTTGTGCACGATGTCGACGGCCCATTCCACGTTGGCGCTCTCATCGAGCACGAGGTGAACCACGCCCGCACCCGTCTCGATCACGGGAACCTTCGATTCCATGACGACCGTGTTGATGAGGTCGGCCGAGCCGCGCGGAACGAGAACGTCCACCAGGCCGCGTGCTGCCATCAGGCGACGGGCACCCTCACGACCAAACTCGTCGATCGTCTGAACGGCTGCAGCGGGAAGGCCCACCGATGTGAGTGCCTCTTGGATGATGGCCACGAGCGTGCGGTTGCTGTTCTCCGCCGCAGAGCCGCCCCGAAGGACGACGGCGTTGCCACTCTTGAGGGCAAGTGCGGCAATATCAACCGTGACGTTCGGGCGGGCCTCGTAGATTGTGCCCACAACGCCAAAGGGCACGCGCACCTGAGTGAGGTGAACTCCGTTGGGCATGTCCATTCCGCGAACAACGTGACCCACGGGGTCTGCCAGTGCGGCCACCTGTCGGACGGCTTGCGAGAGGCTAGCAATGCGGGCGGGGGTGAGTGCGAGGCGATCCATGAGCCCCTCGGAAGTGCCGTTGGCGCGACCGTTGTCGAGGTCAAGGGCGTTGGAGGCAACAATGCCCGCGCTATTTTCATCAAGGGCATCGGCGATGGCGTGCAGCGCAGCGTTCTTCGCATCGGTGTTAAGCGTTGCCAAGACAATTGACGCAGCCTGCGCCGACTCGAGCTTGTGTGTAAACGCAGCGAGCTCCTCTAGTGGCATGAGGAAAGTCTAACGGTGGCTCTCGCGAGTCCCCACTGTGCCGAGGGCTCGCGAAGGCGCAGATCTAGGCCGCTCGGTCGGGATTTGGCTCAAACCAGGTCCCGATGCGCGCTCCGCTCAGCGCATCGCCCACGAGCTCTGAAGCCGTGATGAGCACGGCAGTGCCCGAGGCGCTCGCGAGGTGTGCGGCTGCCACCTTGGTCACGGCTCCCCCGGTTCCCACACCCGCGTCTCCGATGTCGCCAAATTCAACCGAGTCAAGGTCGTCACCAAACGTGACATAGTCGATTTTTTCGGCACCCACTTCGTGCGGAGGCTTGGTGTACAGAGCATCAACATCCGAAAGCAGGATGAGCACGTCGGCACGCACGAGGACGGCGACGAGGGCTGCCAGCCGGTCGTTATCGCCAAAGCGAATCTCCGAGGTGGCCACGGTGTCGTTTTCGTTGACGATGGGCAGAGTGCGCATCGTGAGCAGTCGGTCAAGCGCGCGTTCGGCATTGGCGCGGGTCTCGTCGTGCTCGAGATCACCCGCGGTGAGCAGAACCTGGCCGGCCACGATGTTGTAGCGGTCGAGGTTCTCTTGGTATCGGTGAATCAGCGCATTCTGGCCGACGGCGGCTACCGCCTGCTGCGTGGCGAGGTCTTCCGGACGGGCGTCCAGACCGAGCAGGGGCATACCGGTTGAGATGGCACCAGACGAGACGAGCACGATTTCAGTTCCGCGCGCATAGGCACCGGCCAGCTCGTCGACGATGTGGGCAATGCGGTGGGCATTCACGCCACTGATCGATGACGAACCCACCTTAACCACGACCCGACGAGCTGTGGGTATGTCGCGTCGATCATCCAGCGCCATTGTCGTCCTCCTCGGTCCAGAGACCGGCTTCACGCTCCCTAGCAAGTTCATCACGCGCGGCCTGTTTGGCATCCATGCGCTCGGTATATTCTTCACGACGCTCGCGTGTGCTGCGTCGTGGCGGACCGGCAAGTCGGTCATCGGATCCGCGGGGTCCCACAGTGAGCTCAGCGGCTGACGTGAGCGTGGGCTCCCAATCGAACACCACGCCGCCGCGCTCGCCAATCACCACGGCCGAACCGGGTACGGCACCCTTGGCGAACAGCGCCTCTTCCACACCCAGGCGTGCGAGCCGATCGGCCAGGTAACCCACGGCTTCGTCGTTCGAGAAATCCGTCTGCGCCACCCAGCGTTCGGGCTTCGATCCCAGCACGCGGAACATGCGCTCATCGATGGGACCCTCGACGCGAATCGAGAAGTCCTTCTCGTCAACGGGCTGTGGTCGGATCACAATGCGCGGCACGTCGGCAACTGCCTCAGCTGAACGCTGTGAGGAGACCATCTCGGCCAGAGCAAAGGACAGCGCCTTGAGTCCCTCGTGCGACGCCGTCGAGATGGGGAATACGCGATATCCGCGCTCGACAAACAGTGGATCGACCATCTCCGCAAGGTCTTTGGCGTCGGGAACGTCGATCTTGTTGAGCGCGATGATCTGCGGGCGTTCGGCCAGCGGGATCTGACCCGCGGGTACGGGGTATTCCGTGAGCTCGTGCAAAATGATGTCGAGATCAGACAGCGGATCGCGGCCGGGCTCGAGCGTGGCACAGTCAATGACGTGCACCAGCACGCGACAGCGCTCAACGTGACGCAGGAACTCGAGACCGAGTCCCTTGCCTTCGCTGGCGCCCTCGATGAGACCGGGTACGTCGGCGATTGTGTAGCGCGTCTCGCCCGCCTGAACCACCCCCAGGTTGGGGTGAAGCGTGGTGAACGGATAGTCGGCAATTTTGGGTCGGGCTGCCGACAACGCGGCCACCAAGCTCGACTTGCCTGCTGACGGATAACCGACGAGGGCAACATCCGCGAGCGTCTTGAGTTCGAGCACAACGTCGCCCTCAAAGCCGGGGGTGCCCAACAGGGCGAATCCCGGAGCCTTGCGCTTGGTTGAGGACAGCGACGCGTTGCCCAAACCGCCCAGCCCGCCGGGCGCCACAACGACACGCATGCCGGGCACATTCATGTCGGCGATGACCTTGCCCGAGGGTTCCTTGACCACGGTGCCCACCGGAACGCTGAGTTCGAGCGGCGCCCCGGTAGCGCCCTGCCGGTTACTTCCCTGCCCGGGTTCGCCGTTCGACGACGTCTGGTGCGGGTGGCGGTGGTACGACAAGAGCGTTGTCTCTTGCGGATCAGACACCAAGACGATGTCGCCGCCACTGCCGCCGTTGCCGCCATCCGGGCCAGCCAGAGGCTTGAACTTTTCACGACGCACCGAGACGCACCCGTGCCCACCGTGACCCGCGCGGAGGTGCAGGGTCACCTCGTCAACGAACGTGGTCATGTGAATCCTCGTGTCTGATTGCTAGTACTCGTGGGACTAACGCAAAAGAGCGAGCCGAAGCTCGCCCTTTGTGCATGAGTGGTGGTTAGACGGTGACGATGTTGATGACCTTGCGGCCACCCTTCGCACCAAACTCAACGGCACCCTCGGCAAGAGCGAACAGCGTGTCGTCGCCGCCACGTCCGACGTTGACGCCGGGGTGAAAGTGCGTTCCGCGCTGGCGAACCAAGATTTCGCCTGCTTTGACCTTCTGGCCGCCGTAGCGCTTGACGCCCAGACGCTGGGCGTTCGAGTCACGACCGTTGCGAGTGGAACTCGCTCCCTTTTTGTGTGCCATTTCGCGTTACTCCCTCGAGGCCTTACTTGATTCCGGTGACCTTGACACGCGTGAGCTCCTGGCGGTGGCCCTGGCGCTTGCGGTATCCGGTCTTGTTCTTGAACTTGTGAATGACGATCTTGGGGCCACGGAGGTCTTCGAGCACCTCAGCGGTGACAACAACCTTGGCCAGCGACGCGGCGTCGGAGGTGACCTTGGTACCGTCAACGAGGAGCACGGCGGGAAGCGTAATGATGCCCGACTTGTCGGCCGAAATGCGGTCCATCGTGATGATGGTTCCGACCTCAACCTTTTCCTGGCGGCCACCTGACTTGACTACTGCGAAAACCACTGTGCATACCTCACGTAAACGGGGACGAGACTGTCTCGCCAAGAAAACTTTGGATCGTTCCCCTACCGGGAACACACACCAACACTCAAGAATATCCCGGGAATTGGTGTGCGGTCAAACTGGTGGTCAGTCAACGGGGTCGGTCGCCTCGGCGGTGATGCTCGCCGTGGACACGCGACGACGACGCCCGCGGCCCTGACCGGGGTCGGAGGGCTCGGGAAGAGCATCCAACACACTGTCTAAGGCAGTCGAGTCGACTTCGGTCTTTTTACGCCGTCCCTTGGTGACGGTGACCGGAATGTCGAGGATTTCGACAACCTCAGTGGTCTCTGCCGACGATTCAGCGCCCTCGTCTCCGTGGTTGATCGTGCTGGCCGCAATCTTTGCCAACGCGCTCGACGCTCCCTCGGGAATGATGTGAACTTCACCGGTCGGAGCAACGGCGCCGCGGCTGCGACCAGAACCACCACTGGCTCCGGCACCCGAACCACCGCGGCGGCTCTTCTCCGCGGGCTTGTCCGCCGCGCGATTACGGGTCACGGGCTCATGAAAGACAACAACGCCGCGACCGGCACACACCTCACAGGGCTCGCTGAACGTTTCGAGCAGGCCGAGACCCAACTTCTTGCGGGTCATCTGAACGAGACCGAGCGAGGTGATTTCGGCCACCTGATGCTTCGTGCGGTCGCGACTCAGGCACTCGATCAATCGCCGCTGAACGAGGTCGCGGTTTGATTCGAGCACCATGTCGATGAAGTCGACCACAATGATGCCACCGATGTCACGCAACCGGAGCTGGCGAACAATTTCTTCGGCCGCCTCAAGGTTGTTCTTGGTGACGGTTTCTTCGAGGTTTCCACCGGATCCCACAAACTTGCCCGTATTCACATCGACCACGGTCATGGCCTCGGTGCGGTCGATCACGAGCGAACCACCGCTGGGCAGGTACACCTTGCGGTCGAGCGCCTTTTCGATTTGCTCGGTCACTCGGAATTCGGCGAACGAATCCATCGACGAGGCATGGTCGATGACGCGCTCCAGCAACTCGGGGGCCACACCCTCGAGGTAGGTGCGAATCGTCTCGCCCACGGTGGGTCCGTCGATGATCACCTTGGTGAAGTCCTCGTTGAAGACATCACGAATGATCTTGACCAACAGGTCGGGCTCACTGTGCAGCAGCGCCGGTGCCTGGCCCTTTTCGACCTTGCTCGAAATGGAGGCCCACTGCGAACGCAGACGGTCGACGTCGCTGCGCAACTGCTCTTCGCTGGCGCCCTCGGCTGCTGTGCGAACAATCACGCCGACGTTCTCGGGAAGCACCTCTTTGAGAATCTTCTTGAGGCGAAGGCGCTCGGGTTCGGGCAGCTTGCGGCTGATGCCGTTCATGGTGTTGTTAGGCACGTAAACGAGGTAGCGGCCCGGCAGGGAAACCTGGGACGTGAGACGCGCGCCCTTGTGGCCCACGGGGTCCTTCGTGACCTGAACGAGAACTTTGTCGCCCGGCTTGAGCGCGAGCTCAATACGGCGAGACTGGTCCTTGTTTTCGACCGCGTCCCAATCAACTTCGCCGGAGTACAGCACGGCGTTACGGCCCTTGCCGATGTCAACGAAGGCAGCCTCCATCGACGGCAACACGTTCTGCACCTTGCCGAGGTAAACGTTGCCAATGAGGCTCGCCTCGGATGCCCGTGCCACGTAGTGTTCAACCAAGACGGTGTCTTCGAGGACGCCAATCTGCGTGCGATCTTCACGCTCACGAACCACCATGACGCGGTCGACGGACTCACGTCGAGCGAGAAACTCGCTCTCGGTGACCACGGTGCGACGCCGACCGACGTCGCGTCCGTCGCGACGGCGCTGCTTCTTGGCTTCGAGTCGCGTGGATCCACGAATGCGCTGGGGTTCCGTGATGAGCTCGGGCTCGCGAGGAATGCGAACTTTGACCACGGTGCGGCCCTCGTCTTCGGAGAGCGGACGATCGTCACCCGCGCGACGCCGTTGCCGGCGACGCAGCGAGCTCTGCTCGTCAAACGGATCGCCATCGCGTTCCCAACGATCGCGTAAACGCTCTTCGCGGCGGGGCAGCGCAGGGGCATAAAACACGAGGTCGGTGATCTCGCTCGCCGAAAGTGTCGGGATGTCGATACCCGCTGCAGCGCCAACTTCGGCGGCAATCGATTCGGCCGTCTCGGTCACCGCGTCCTCAACGGGTGCGGTGGACACAAGTGCCGGAATTCGATCCGCGTGGGCCTCGAGCCACACGTCAGCGCTTTCTCCGTGGCTAAATGGGCTGACGTCAGAATTTTTCTTTTTCACCATGAGTGGTGCAACTCTCCGCACCGCGAGAGCGTTTTTCAACGTTCCTCGGGTGGTGCTTAATCCTCGTGGCCAACGCTGTCGCGTCTACCAAAAATAGCTTCGTGCCCGCCAGAACCCTGTTGGTTAGGCGAGATGTGGGTGGCAAACCAGCCCACGAGCAACCTTGCGATTACTCAAAAGTCTTTGCGTTGCGCCCCATCAAGGGGTTGCAACATTTCTAGTATCGCACGGATTTGTTTCGCGCGCCGGAAGTGGGGTCAGCAATCTCCCTGCTCCAACTGCGATAATCGTGCGCGTGAGTGACACTTCAGAGGTTTCGGCCCGTAAACCCATTGCCGTATCCGTTCTCTTCATCCTGGTTGCAGCGCTGGGGCTCTTGGCGGCGTTCGCGCTGACCCTCGAGAAGATTCATGCGCTCACAAATCCCGGCGAAGCAGCGAGTTGTGACTTCAGCGTCATCGTGCAGTGTGGCAAGAACCTTGCCTCGTGGCAGGGCTCGCTCCTCGGCTTCCCCAACCCGCTGCTCGGCCTGATGGGCTGGCCCGTCGTTGCCGCTACGGGTGTTGGCATCCTCGCTGGGGCGCGATTCGCCAACTGGTACTGGCGCGCTTTTGACATCGTTGCCAGCATCGGTTTCCTGTTCACCGTCTGGCTCTTCGCCGAAAGCGTCTTCGTTCTCGGAACCCTGTGCCCCTGGTGCATGGTGACCTGGATTGCCACCATCACCCTGACCATCGTGGTCAAGGGCTACACAATCAAGAACGGCGTGTGGGGCACGCGCCCGTGGATCCTGGCCGTCGGCGCCAAGACGCTGTCGTGGTCGCCAACAATCATCATCGGCATCTTGCTCATTGAGGCCCTGATTGCCCAGGTTCGACTGGACTGGATTCACAACCTCTAAGGCCTGGGCTGAGAGTTCAGCCCGTCACGTCGCGGGGCAACGTCCGCGTGCCTCGGTTTTAGGCGAACCAGAGCCCGAGCTCGCGAGCGGCCGACTCCGGCGCGTCCGAACCGTGCACGAGGTTGCGCTGAACCGGCGCACCCCAATCGCGACCGAGATCACCACGAATCGTGCCGGGGGCTGCCGTTGTGGGGTCCGTCGTTCCCGCGAGAGAGCGAAAACCCTCGATGACGCGCTGACCGCGCACGCGGACGGCGACAACCGGGCCGCTGGCCATAAATTCGACGAGGGGCTCGAAGAACGGTTTGCCCTCGTGCTCGGCGTAGTGGGCAGCGAGAAGGTCACGCGTGGGAGTCACCATGCGGAGGTCGACAATCTCATAACCCTTAGATTCAATCCGGCGCAGTATCTCGCCGGTCAGTCCGCGTTCGACTCCGTCAGGTTTTACCAGGACCAGGGTTTCTTCCGTGTGTGCGCTCATCGTGCGTTGTCCTCTCCAGTGGCGTTTATCTCGTTGTGTGAATTATTGGCTCGATCAATTCTTGTGCCCTGAACGAGGGCGAACACCCAGATGGCGGTAAAGACCACGCCGACGACAAACATGGCGCCGGCGATAAAGCCACTCGCCAGAATAACGGCCTGGGCAAGCCACCCCAGCACGAGTCCTGCGGTGAAGCGGGCCCACACCACGGCGGCGACGAGAATCAGAATGACGAGCCCGCCACCCACGAGTGCCTGAACGAAATCAAGCGCCTTGAGCCCCAGCATGGTGAGAGCCCCGAGGCCCACCACAATCGCTTCAAACCCCAAGACGATGGAGATCAGCGTTTCACGCGTGCCACGCTGCCGGCGCGGTGATCGCGGCGACGCTGAACGCGGGTGTGGCTGGGATGGCGATGAACTCATGACCACTTCTCTTCGATTGCGCAGGCCAAGGTGAGACCCACGAGCGATATTGAGCCTGACACAACAACGGCGCCCTTGGCGCTCTGAGCCGCATACGCTCGGGCTTCTGCCAAAGCCACCAAAGGATCCGGCTGCACACTCACCGTGACATCGTCGGGCAGATGTGCCGTCGCCGCCACCTGCGCCGCCGTCACAGCGCGGTCACTGGGTGGGGTCGTGAGAATCACGCGGGAGGCGAACGGTGCCAGGGTTGCCAGAAATTCGGCATAGTCCTTATTGGCGAGTGTGCCAAAAACCAGCGTGATGTCGTCGAAATCAAAATACGATGACAGCGCCTCGGCCAGTGACCGGGCGCCGTGCGGGTTATGAGCCGCGTCCACAATGACGGGCGGACTGCTCGCCACGCGCTGAAGGCGTCCGGGTGACGTCACCGTGGCAAAGGCCTCGGCCAGCAGGTCTCGGTCGATTGACTGGTTAGCGCCACCCAAAAAGCTCTCCACGGCCATCAGCGCCACGGCGGCGTTGACCGCTTGGTGGTCACCCAGCAGCCCCACAAAGAGGTCGTCATAGGTGCCGGCCAACCCAATGATTGAGGTGAGCTGACCGCCGACGGCAACCTCCGATACTACCGACGTGCCACCCGACCCCAAGATGTTGATGATCGACTCGGTGAGCTCGGCGGCCTCGCGGAGAACGGCCTCCGCCTCGGGCTCCTGCGGAGCCGACACCACCATGGCCGCTGGCTTGATGATGCCCGACTTCGTGCGTGCGATGGTGGTGATGTCTGGCCCGAGTCGCTCGGTGTGGTCGAGCGCGATGGGCGTGAACACGGCCACCACGCCGTCGGCAACGTTTGTGGAGTCCCACTCGCCACCCATTCCGGCCTCGACGACGGCAACGTCGACCGGAGCGTCGGCGAAGGCCGCAAATCCGAGAATGGTGAGCACCTCAAAGAAGGTCAATCGCAGTTCGCCCTTGGCCTCAAGTTCGGCATCGACCATCTCCACGTAGGGCTTGATGTCAACCCAATTGGCCACGAGATTCTCATCGCTGATGGGCTCGCCATCAATCTGAATGCGCTCGTTGAGTGAAATCAGGTGGGGGCTCGTAAACAGGCCGGTGCGCAGGCCAAACGTTCGCAGAATCGTCTCGATCATGCGAGCCGTGGAGGTCTTGCCGTTCGTGCCGGCCACGTGAATCACCGGATACGCCCGATGTACATCGCCGAGGAGCTCGACCACACGCCGCGTGGGCTCGAGGCGCGGTTGGGGTTCGCCCTCCCCCATGCGCGACAGGAGCTCCTGGTAGGCCAGCTCGGCAGCGCGCGCGTACTCGGATTCCTCGTGAGACTCAGACACTCTGGATGCGCTCCGTTCGCGATACCGCGACCACGAAGTCGCCCATGTTGGCGAAGGCGCCCGCGTCAAAACGCGCGAAATGCTCAACGTCGGCATTCGCCACGTTGCCCAGCCACTCGGAGGCCAGCTGCCCGCTCATCGTGGGCAACAGATCAAAGGTGGCCGGAGAGTGAATGGCAAACGTGGTGGCCAGGGTCTCGGCGGCGATGTCGGCGCCGGTCGCGTGCCCCAGTGCCTCCGCATCCTTCACGTCGAAGCACACCACATCGAGCACGATGCGGTCACTCACATCGAAGCCCGCCGTCTTACGCGTGTCTTGCACGGCGCGAATCAGGTCGCGCTGCAGCCCCTCGGCTTCGAGCTCTGGTGTCGTCGTGACATCGAGCAGAACGAATCCTCCGCTGGGGATGAGTGCCAGAGCCCGCTCGGCGTCAGCGCCGGCCGTGGCCGTTTCGAGGGTCAGTTCGAATTCGCCGGGTTCAAGTGGCGTGCCACCGGCGACAACGACGCCGTTGTTCTCGGACCAGTCACCGTTCTTGGCCGCGATGATGATGCGCTGAACATCCTTGCCCAGGCGCGGTCCGGCGGCGCGAGCGTTGACCGACAGTCGCGAGGTGATGCCGAACTCGGCGGCGCTGTTTTCGGTCCATGCGGTGTTGGTCACGGTCTTGACGTTGAGCTCATCACGCAGGATGTCGGCGTAGGCGTCGAGCGCGTGGGCGCGTTCGGTCACCACAACGAGTTCCGCGAGGGGCAACCGCACGCGTCGGCCCGTCTGCTTGCGAAGCGCGAGCGCCGTGGAGACAATCTCGCGGACCTCATCCATGTCGGCAACCAGGTCATCGGCCTGCGGGAAGGCGCCGGCATCCGGCCAGTCGGTGAGGTGCACCGATCGGCCACCGGTGAGACCCTGCCAGATGCGCTCTGTCACGAGCGGCAGGAGCGGTGCCGCCACGCGGGTCAGGGTTTCGAGCACCGTGAACAGCGTGTCAAAGGCATCGCGTCCGTCGGCGGTTGAGGAGCCCGACCAGAAACGGTCGCGCGATCGGCGCACGTACCAGTTGGTCAGGACGTCCGCGAAGTCGCGCAGAGCCGCAGCAGCAAGTGTCGAGTCGAGCGCATCGAGGTGCTCCTGCACCGCCCGAATGACATCCCCGGTCTTGGCCAGGAGGTACCGGTCAAGGAGGTTGGTGCTATCCGTGCGCCACGTCGCGTCGTAACCCTCACCGTCGTCGCCGGCAACATTGGCGTAGAGCGTGAAGAAGTAATACGTGCTCCACAGGGGCAGCAGCATCTGGCGAGCGCCCTCGCGAATGCCCTCTTCGGTGACAATCAGGTTGCCGCCGCGCAGCACCGACGAACTCATCAAGAACCAGCGCATGGCGTCGGAGCCGTCGCGGTCAAAGACCTCATTGACATCCGGATAGTTGCGCAGCGACTTCGACATCTTCTGGCCGTCGTTACCAAGCACGATGCCGTGGCTAATCACGTTCTTGAATGCCGGGCGGTCAAAGAGTGCGGTGGACAGCACATGGAGCGTATAGAACCAGCCACGCGTTTGTCCGATGTACTCCACGATGTAGTCGGCCGGGTTGTGCGTATCAAACCAGTCGCGATTCTCGAACGGATAGTGCACCTGAGCGAACGGCATCGACCCCGAGTCGAACCACACGTCGAGCACATCAGAGATACGGCGCATGGTGGATTGACCGGAAGGGTCGTCTGGATTCGGTCGCGTCAGCTCGTCAATCTGGGGCCGGTGCAGATCGGTGGGACGAACCCCGAAGTCGCGCTCGAGCTCGTCGAGCGAACCGTAGACATCGACGCGAGGGTATTCCGGGTTGTCGCTCTTCCAGACGGGAATGGGCGAACCCCAGAAGCGATTGCGGCTGATGGACCAGTCGCGGGCACCTTCGAGCCACTTGCCGAACTGACCGTCCTTGACGTTGTCGGGCACCCAGTTGATCTGTTGGTTGAGTTCGACCATGCGGTCGCGGAACTCGGTGACGCGCACGAACCACGACGAAACGGCCCGATAGATCAGCGGATTACGACAACGCCAGCAGTGCGGGTACGAGTGCTCGTAGCTGGCCACGCGAACCAGTCGGCCCATGTCGCGCAGCATGGCCGTGAGGGGCTTGTTGGCGTCGAAGACCTGCTGGCCGGCGACCTCGGTAATGCGCGAGAGGAAGACACCACCGTCGTCCAGCGACATCATGACGGGGATACCGTTTTCCTCGCACACCTTTTGGTCATCCTCGCCATAGGCGGGTGCTAGGTGCACAATTCCGGTTCCGTCGGCGGTGGTCACAAACTCGGCGCTAAGAATGCGCCACGCATTGGTCTGATACTCGGGCTCGTCGGCAAAGTAGTCCCAGAGGCGTTCATAAGCCATGCCAACCAGGTCACTGCCGAGCACGGTGGACGTCACCGCAGCCTGCACCTCTGCCGCGTCAGCGAAGCCAAGCTCTTTGGCGTAGGCACCCGCCAAGTCTTCGGCAATCAAGAATGCCGGTTGAGTAGTCGACGCAGTCGACGTATTGAAACCCGCGAGGCTGAATGCGGGCCCAGCGGGCACAACCACATACGAAATTGCCGGCCCCACGGCGAGCGCCGCATTCGTGGGCAGTGTCCAGGGCGTGGTGGTCCAGGCGAGTGCCTGCACTCCCCCGAGCCCAAGGGCATCGGCGCGTTCTCCCATCAACGGGAATGCGACCGTGACCGACTGGTCTTGACGCATCTTGTAGACGTCGTCATCCATTCGCAGTTCGTGATTGCTCAACGGCGTCTGGTCGCGCCAGCAGTAGGGCAGCACACGGTATCCCTCGTACGCGAGACCCTTGTCGTGCAGTTGCTTGAACGCCCAGATGGCGCTCTCCATGAAGGTGATATCGAGGGTCTTGTAGTCGTTATCAAAGTCGACCCAGCGCGCCTGGCGCGTGACGTATTCCTGCCACTCCTGCGTGTACTTGAGCACCGACTCTCGGGCCACCTTGTTAAAGGCGGCAATGCCCATCTCTTCGATCTGGCTCTTGTCGGTGATGCCCAGTTGGCGCTCGGCTTCGAGTTCGGCGGGCAGACCGTGGGTGTCCCACCCGAATCGGCGCTCCACGCGCTTGCCGCGCATGGTCTGGTAGCGCGGGAAGAGGTCTTTGGCGTAGCCCGTCAGAAGGTGACCGTAGTGGGGCAGGCCGTTGGCAAACGGCGGACCGTCGTAGAACACCCACTCTTCGGCGTCCTGCTCGGCGCGCTGCGCGATGGAGGCGCGAAACGTGTCATCTGCCTTCCAGAAGGCGAGCACCTGCTCTTCGATGGCGGGAAATGACGGCGAGGGCACGACTTCAGAGTTCGCGGGCTCGCCGGCTGAACCTGTCGAAGCCACATTCTTGGCCGACTTGGGATAGGTCACGGTTTCTCCTGAAACGAAGGATGGTTCATCTACTTCGCCAGGACGCGATTCGCCCAAATTTCGGGATTTTCGCGCGGTACCACCTGAGCTTGATCTCGCAAGCGAGACCCTCTTGTTCTTTGGCTGTAACGGGCCAGACCCGTTCGGTTCTACTCTTCGTCGATGTGAACGGGTTCACTCGGCAAATTTCTTCCGAAGACTCCCCGGTGATTGCCGGATCACTGTCTCTATGCATCAGCCTAATACGTCAGGCGGTAAACTCGAGGCACCCACATCTGAGGCACACTCGCCGGCCGAGCCGGTAAACGACGCGGTGCCGCTCATAGAAATTCGAGGTTCATCATGACGAGTAATGCTGCCGGCGTTCCCGAAAAGCCCGCCCTCGAGGGCCTCGAAGACAAGTGGACCGCCACGTGGGATTCCGCGGGCACTTATCGGTTCGAGCGCGCGGGACAAACCCGCGCCAGTATCTTCTCCATCGACACCCCGCCGCCCACGGCCTCGGGTTCGCTGCACGTGGGGCACGTGTTCAGCTACACGCACACCGACGTGATGGCACGCTATCAGCGCATGTGTGGCAAAGAGGTCTTCTACCCCATGGGCTGGGACGACAACGGCCTGCCCACCGAGCGACGGGTTCAGAACTATTACGGCGTGCGCTGCGACCCGTCGCTGCCCTACGAGGCCGGATTCACTCCCCCGTTTGAGGGTGGCGACAACAAGAGCACTAAGGCTGCCGATCAGGTGCCCATCAGCCGGCGCAACTTCATCGAGCTGTGCGAGAAGCTGACCGTCGAAGACGAAAAGCAGTTTGAGGCGCTCTGGCGCACTCTCGGGCTATCGGTCGACTGGAACCAGACCTACCGCACCATCGGCAGCGATTCGATTCGCTCGTCGCAGCTGGCCTTCGTGCGCAACATCGAGCGCGGCGAGGCCTACCAGGCCATGGCGCCCACACTGTGGGACGTGACTTTCCGCACGGCCGTGGCTCAGGCCGAGCTCGAAGACAAGGACATGCCCGGCGCCTACCACCGCCTGGCTTTCCACCGCTCGGGTGGTGACGACATCTTCATCGAGACCACGCGTCCCGAACTGCTCGCGGCGTGCGTGGCCCTCGTGGCGCATCCGGAGGACGAGCGCTACAAGCCACTCTTTGGGTCGAACGTCACCACGCCCATTTTTGGCGTTGAGGTGCCGATTCTGGCTCATCACCTCGCTCAGCCCGACAAGGGGTCGGGCATCGCAATGATCTGTACGTTCGGTGACGTCACCGACGTGATCTGGTGGCGCGAGCTCGACCTGCCCAACCGCGCCATCATCGGATTCGACGGTCGCATTCTGAGTGACGCTCCCGACGTGATTACGAGCGATGCGGGCAAAGCCGCGTTTGCCGAGATTGCCGGAAAGACCATCTTCTCGGCGAAAGAGGCCATGGTGGTCCTCCTGCGCGAGTCTGGCGAGATGGAGGGCGACCCCAAGCCCATCACGCACCCCGTGAAGTTCTTCGAGAAGGGCGACAAGCCACTCGAGATTGTGTCCACGCGTCAGTGGTACGTCATCAACGGTGCCCGCGACGAAAAACTGCGCGGTCAACTGCTGGAGTTCGGCAAGGAGCTCACCTGGCACCCCGACTTCATGCGCGTGCGCTACGAAAACTGGGTCGGCGGACTCGCCGGAGACTGGCTCATTTCGCGCCAGCGGTTCTTTGGTGTGCCGATTCCCGTCTGGTACCCGCTCGATGCCGACGGTAACCCAGTCTTTGACCAGCCCCTCGTGGCACGCGACGGCCAATTGCCCGTTGACCCCTCGAGCGATGTGCCCGAGGGCTACACCGAGGAGCAGCGGGGTGCGGCGAACGGCTTCATCGGCGAGGTCGATGTGATGGACACGTGGGCCACCAGCTCGCTCACGCCCCAGCTGGCCGGCGGTTGGGAACGCGACACCGAACTGTGGAACCTCGTGTGGCCGTTTGACCTACGTCCTCAGGGCCAGGACATCATCCGAACCTGGCTGTTCTCCACCATGCTTCGGGCCGTTCTCGAGTCGGGCGAGATGCCCTGGCGCAATGCCGCCATCTCGGGCTTCATCGTGGACCCTGATCGCAAGAAGATGTCAAAGTCCAAGGGCAACGTGGTGACCCCGAGCGACATGCTCGAACAGCACGGATCCGACGCGGTGCGCTATTGGGCCGCCTCGTCTCGACTCGGCACGGATGCCGCCTTCGACCCCCAGAACCCCACCCAGATCAAGATTGGTCGCCGCCTCGCCATCAAGGTGCTCAACGCGTCCAAGTTCATTCTGGGATTCGAGGTTCCCGCGGGCGATCTCCGCGCTGCCGTGACGAATCCGGTTGACCTGTCGATGCTGGCCACCCTGCGCGGTGTCGCGACAGATGCCACCGCAGCACTCGACGCCTACGACCACGCTAAGGCGATGGAAGTCACCGAGTCGTTCTTCTGGAACTTCACCGATGACTACCTCGAACTTGTCAAGGAGCGCGCTTACGACGCAACGCACGCCGACCAGGGTTCCGCTGCGGCCGCGCTGCGGATTGCCCTCACCGTACTACTGCGCTTGTTTGCACCGGTGCTGCCGTTTGCCACGGAGGAGACCTGGTCGTGGTTTGCTTCAGGGTCGGTGCACCGTGCGGCGTGGCCAACCGTGGATGAACTCCCCGAGGGTGGCGACACCGGCGTGCTCACCACCGCATCGGCAGCCCTGATTGGTATTCGTCGCGCCAAGACCGACGCAAAGGCCTCTCAGAAAACCGAAGTAACCTCCTGCGCCATTGCCGCTCCGGCAACCGCCCAGGCCTGGCTCGAGGCTGCAGCCGACGACCTCAAGGCCGTGGGCCGCATCCACGCGCTCGACATTGTGGAAGGCCCCGAGGTGGCCGTCACGTCGATCGAACTGGCACCCACGCCGGAGTAGTTTCCGCCCCGTTTTGCTGTCCCTCCCTCCGCGTAGTGTGCGAATGGAGGGACAACATGACACGAAAAGCACCGTCCGTAAATCCCATTCTCGCCGGAGAGTGGTTGCCCATCGCCAGATCCATCGCGCACGTCATCGAGCGGCTCCCGCTCAAGACTTTCGCGGTGGCCGACTTCATGAGTTTTGGCATTGATGAGTGGGGCTATTCGCACCCCGTGAGTGGGCCCTACGTGCAGGTCTATCACGAACGCGATGGACGCCTCACCGCCGAGGTAGGTTTCGGCCCCACACTGAGTGCCGCGAATCCTCAGGTGAGCTCTTCACTGACCTTTCTCGGATTTATTCCACCGACGCCGGGAGATGCTAACTACCCCAACTTTTCGAAGATCTACGCCCCGGGGTGGCGCGCACACGAGGTGACGAAGGAACTCATCAGCGCCATTGCGCTCAGTGGCCTGCTCACCACGGAAGTGGGCTTCGCCCTTCGGAGCCCCAATCGCAACCAGGTCACGGAACTCGGGCTGGTCCATTGGAGCAGCAGCCTGCAGATGTGGGTGGCCGGTAGCGCGAGTACCGCACTCTCGGCGTAAGCACCTGGCCGGCAGTAAGGCTCGGTCGCAGGAAACTAAGCCGACTCAGCCTGCGGCAGCGTGTCGTTCTTGGCGGCAGCCTTGCGCGAAATCATGGTGGGTGCCGCATTGTTGACAACGGCATCGCGCGTGACAATCACCTTGGCGATGGTCTCCGTGGAGGGCACCTCAAACATGATGGGCCCCAGCACATCTTCCATGATGGCGCGCAAACCACGGGCGCCCGTCTGACGGGTGACCGCGAGATCCGCGATGGCCTCGAGCGCATCCGTCTCAAAATCGAGTTCGACGTTGTCGAGAGCGAACATGCGCTGGTACTGCTTGACGAGTGCGTTCTTGGGGATGGTGAGAATCTCCATGAGCGCATCGCGATCGAGGGGGGATACAGACGTGACCACGGGTAAGCGGCCAATGAACTCGGGAATCAGACCAAACTTGTGCAGGTCTTCCGGCAAGACCTCCATGTAGAGGTCGCGCGACTCATCCTTGCTGTGGATGGGCGAGCCAAAGCCGATGCCCTTCTTGCCCACCCGCTGCGAGACAATCTCGTCGAGACCGGCGAAGGCGCCGGCCACGATGAACAGCACGTTCGTGGTGTCAATCTGGATGAACTCCTGGTGGGGGTGCTTGCGGCCACCCTGCGGTGGCACCGACGCGACGGTTCCCTCGAGAATCTTGAGCAACGCCTGCTGAACGCCCTCGCCCGACACGTCACGAGTAATCGACGGATTTTCGGCCTTGCGCGAAATCTTGTCGACCTCGTCGATGTAGATGATGCCGGTCTCGGCGCGCGCGACATCGAAGTCGGCGGCCTGGAGCAACTTGAGGAGGATGTTCTCGACATCTTCACCCACGTAGCCAGCCTCCGTGAGCGCCGTAGCGTCCGCCACCGCAAACGGCACATTGAGCCGGCGGGCGAGGGTCTGTGCCAAGTAAGTCTTGCCACAACCGGTGGGGCCGATCAGGAGAATATTGCTCTTGGCAATCTCAATTTCGTCGGCCTTGACATCGGCGGGCGCAATGGTGGCGGCGGCCCGCACGCGCTTGTAGTGGTTGTAGACGGCTACCGAGAGTGCACGCTTAGCCGGTTCTTGGCCGATGACGTATTCATCGAGGAACGCAAAAATCTCTTTGGGCTTGGGTAGTTCGAAATCTTCGGTCTCGGTCTCTTTGGCCTCAGCCAGACGTTCCTCGATGATCTCGTTGCAGAGCTCTACGCACTCATCGCAAATGTAGACCCCGGGGCCGGCAATCAGCTGCTGGACCTGCTTCTGGCTCTTGCCACAGAAGGAACACTTGAGCATTTCGGCGCTCTCACCAATGCGCGTCACGTGTCCTCCTTATGCCAGCTGTGTCACGGCTGTGCAGTGATTCGCAACAGCGCTTAGGGCGAGCCTAAACCCAAACTCGGACAACAAATGACACATCCCCGGGCGCGCCCGCATCGGTCTGAACGTGTCCCCAGGTGTGTCTATTGTCGTGCGCGCGGCGACACGACGAGCGAGAGCACCGCCTCGATCACGAGAACGCCCACAGCGATAAGCAACAGCCAGTAGGCCTGCATGTTAGATGCGGGAATCGCGAGCATCGCGAGCATGAAGAGCACGACAAAACTGACGAGATGAACGATGGCGGCCGGTGACATTCGGTTATCCCGGAGCAGCGTCAACCACAGAAAAGATGCCGCGATACTGGCGATGGGCAGAGCGGTCCACGAACCTTCGTCGCTGACCTCAAGTACTTGCTCCAGGGTTGACTTGGCGAGGGACGTGCACGCCACGATGGCGACCGTGCTGCTGAGTACGAGCAGGAAGTGTGCGCCGATGCGCGCGTATGACCGGCCCAATTTGGTGGCGAGTTCGCTCGATGCCAGCGCGGGAAAGTACAGAGTCCAGATCGCAAAGACCAACAGAATCGATGCAACGAAGTAGAGCGGCTGAGGAATTGTTCTTTCCGCCCCAACGCTCGTGAGCAGGAGAAGAAACGAGTCGCCCAACACAATCAGCAGGATGAGGCCGAAACGCTCCTGAACAACGTGACCGCGGACCGCGCTCGAGCTTTCCACCATCTGAGGAATGAGCGTGAGTGCTCCCGCGACGGTAGCAGCAGCCCCGAGGAAGAAGACAAACAGCAGTACTTCTACTCCCCCCAAGGTGGCGTCCGGGGAAATCCATGCGCCGATGAAAAAGATCACCGCGGCCAGCGACAACAGAATGACGCGGCGACGGGTGTGCGTCGTCGTGGTGTTCCACGAGTTGCGGTGCAACCCCGTGAAAACAGCGGCGCAACCCAGGGCGACCGAGAGCGCGGCAAAGCCCCACGCATCCTGTAAACCCTTGCCGTGACCCAGAGAGAGGGCGGCAACGATAATGGCCGACATCTGAATGAAGCCAATGATGCGATGGGTCCACGTCTCGGTGGCAACCACGAGCGATTCAATGGTCGTCACAGCCCAGATCGAAT
This sequence comes from Actinomycetota bacterium, assembly GCA_947450345.1. Taxonomy (GTDB): domain Bacteria; phylum Actinomycetota; class Actinomycetes; order Actinomycetales; family Microbacteriaceae; genus UBA963. The sequence goes on along the minus strand of CANFVD010000001.1, from coordinate 12,237 downwards.
AGACCAGAAGGATGCATCCGGCAACGAAGGCGGATGTGAACCACGTGGGGTCGGCCTGATACATCTTGGCCGTCTGGCTGAAGGCGGCAACCACGACGAGGTCAAAAAAGAGCACAAACCACGGGATGTTGGACGGGTCGAGACCCGCCTCACCCTTTTGCTTGGTTACCTGAGACACGCTCCCCATTGTGCCGGGTTACACCCGGCGGCGCGTGCTAAACGACGGGAGTGTTCTTGCGCGTGGTGAGAACCTGATCAATCAGGCCGTACTCAAACGCTTCCTGCGCGGAGAGAATTTTGTCGCGGTCGATGTCCTTGTTGACCTCTTCCGGGGTCTTCTTGGAGTGACGCGACAGGGTCTCCTCGAGCCACGTGCGCATGCGACCAATCTCACGGGCCTGAATCTCGATGTCACTGGCCTGTCCACGACCCGACTCGCCCATTGCGGGCTGGTGAATCAGGATGCGCGAGTTGGGCAGCGCGAGGCGCTTGCCGGGGGCTCCCGCGGCCAACAGAACGGCGGCCGCCGATGCCGCCTGGCCGAGGCACACCGTCTGAACTTCGGGACGGATGTACTGCATGGTGTCGTAGATGGCCGTCATGGCAGTGAACGATCCGCCGGGCGAGTTGATGTACATGGTGATGTCGCGGTCGGGGTCCTGGCTCTCAAGAACGAGCAACTGGGCCATCACGTCGTCGGCCGAGGTGTCGTCTACCTGAACGCCCAAGAAGATGATGCGGTCGTCGAAGAGCTTGCCGTAGGGATCCTGCTGGCGAAAGCCATACGAGGTGCGCTCCTGAAACTGCGGGATGATGTAGCGCGAGTTGGGCACCTCAACGCCAGAGTCGTTGTTGGCCGAACCGCCGAAAGTGGGGGTGTACATAATTCTCCTCGTCGCCTTCTACGCTTACGCGCCCTGGTTCGTTCCGCCGCCGCCGAAGACATCGCCGGCCGATTCGCGCACGTGGTCGACGAATCCGTACTCGAGTGCCTCTTGGGCGGTAAACCAGCGGTCACGGTCACCGTCGGCATTGATCTGTTCGACGCTCTTGCCAGTCTGGCCGGCGGTGATTTCCGCGAGTCGCGTCTTCATCGAGTTGATGAGCTGGGCCTGCGTCTGAATGTCGCTGGCCGTGCCACCGAACCCACCGTGGGGCTGGTGCAACAGAACGCGCGCGTTGGGCGTGATGTAGCGCTTGCCTTTGGTGCCAGACGTCAACAGGAGCTGACCCATCGAAGCCGCCATGCCGATTCCCACCGTGACGATGTCGTTGGGCACAAACTGCATGGTGTCGTAGATGGCCATGCCTGCGGTGATGGAGCCACCGGGCGAGTTGATGTAGAGGTAGATGTCACGCTTCGCGTCTTCCGCAGCGAGGAGCAGCATCTTGGCGCAAATCTCGTTGGCGTTGTCGTCGCGCACCTCTGAGCCGAGCCAGATGATGCGGTCTTTGAGAAGCCGGTCAAAGACCGAGTTGGGGGCCTGCATGTCGGCCATGTGATGCTCCATTCGACGTAACGCGACATCCTCCATCGACGATGTCTTGACGCTTTCGACACTAGCCGAGGCAGACACACCGGCACGGCGATGTTCGCCGTGGGCGCACCTAGGCGATGGATTCGAGAATGGCGGCGTTGCCGAGAAGTTTCGCGGCACGGGCACCGAGCCACGTGAGGTTCATGTTGGCGAAGTCGACGTCGTCGGTACCCAAGGCGTCGGTGGCCATGACAACGTGAAAACCGCGCTGGTATGCCCCGAGCACTGCTGCGCGCACGCACGTTTGCGTATAGACCCCACAGACGACAACGGTCTCAACACCGTGCTGGCGCAGCCACGGCTCGAGTCCGGGATCAACAAAGCCGTCATAGTGCTGCTTTACCGCCACGAACTCGTCGCCAGCCGGACGAAGGGGTTCGGGGGCCAGGACGCCGGGAGTCCCGGCGACGCAGAGCATCTTGTCGGGCAGCCAGTGGGGCATGGCATCCGAGCCATCGGGGGCACACATGGTGTGAATGTGCGCGACGGGAGCCCCGGCCGCGCGAAACGCCTGAAGCAGCTCGGCCGCACCTGAGATGACCACGTCGCGCGACGGCGTCATGTCACGAGCGAAAAAATCCTCTTGCATATCGACAAGGAGGAGTCCGACAGGCCCGGTCATGACGCCCATTCCCTCTAGCCGGACTTCTTGGCCTTTTTGGCCGGCTTCTTGGCGGCAGGCTCAGCAGCGTCGGCACTGTCGCCAGCGTCCGCGGCATCCACCTTCTTGGTGCCGGCGAGTTCGGCCAGATCAATCTTGGTGCCCTTGGTGTCGACCACGTTGGCGCGTTCGACGAGAATCGTGAGCGCCTTGTTGCGAGCCACGTCAGCAACAACCGAGCCGATCTGGTTGTTCTCGGTGAGCACCTTCATGAACTCTTCGGGAGACATGCCGTACTGCATGGCCCCCTGGAAGATGTATCCCGAAAGTTCCTCTTGGCTCACCTCGAGACCCTCGGCCTCAGCAACGGTGTCGAGCAGAATCTGCTGCTTGAAGGTCTTCGTGGATTCTTCGATGACCTCGGCGCGGTGCTTGTCGTCTTCGAGGCGACCCTCACCCTCGAGGTGGCGGTGCACCTCGTCGTCGACGATTCCGTCGGGGAGCGGAATCTCGGTCTTCTCAATCAACACGTCGATGAGCTTGCCGCGGGCCTCACGCCCCACATCAAATCCCTTGCGACGGGTGATCTCACCCTTGAGGCTCTCGCGGAACTCGGCAATGGTGTCGAACTCACTGGCAAGCTGAGCGAACTCGTCATCCGCCTTGGGCAGCTCGCGCTCCTTGACCGCAGTGACGCTCACCGCAATCTGGGCGGTCTCACCCTCGTGGTCTCCACCGAGCAGCACCGACTCAAACGTGGTCGACTCCCCCGCGGTCAGCGAGTCGAGTGCCTCGTCAATGCCCTCAATCAGTTCGCCCGAGCCGAGCTCGTACGAAATGGACTCGGCCGTGTCGACCGTGTTGCCGCCAATGGACGCCGTGAGATCAAGCTGAACGAAGTCGCCCTTCTTGGCGGGGCGATCAACGGTGACGAGCGAGCCGAAGCGGCTGCGCACGCGGTCAAGCTCATCCATAATTTCATCGGGCGTGATCGCGATGGGCTCAACCTCAACCTTGAGCTTGGAAACATCGGGGAGCGTAATCTCGGGACGCACGGACACCTCAACCGTGACCACGAGGTCGCCCGTGAAGTCCTTCTCGTTGGGCCACGTGGTGACGTCGGCTTCGGGACGGCCCATGGGGCGCACCTTCTCGTCAAGCACGGCCTGGCGGTAATAGCCCTCGAGGCCCTCGCCCACGGCGTGCTCGAGAACTGCCATGCGACCGACGCGCTGATCGATGAGCGGCGCGGGAACCTTGCCCTTGCGGAAACCGGGGATCTGAACCTGCTCAGCGATGTGCTCGTAAGCGTGTGCGATGGAAGGCTTGAGCTCGTCGGGGCTCACCGTGATGGTGAGCTTGGCGCGCGTCGGGCTGAGTTTCTCGACCGTGGTCTTCACTTGAGGTCTGCTCCTTGTTGTGGGGCTCGTGGTTGTGGGGCTGGTGGTAGTGGAGGTGTGTTGCGGGAGTTACGTGTGTTTCTCGTGCAGGGAAATGTGGTCGGGGCGACAGGATTCGAACCTGCGACCTCCCGCTCCCAAAGCGGGCGCTCTAGCCAAGCTGAGCTACGCCCCGGAACAAAACACGCGGGCGATAAGTCGACCGAGCTTCGAACGGATCGCCACGAATGGCGACGCAACCAAAGAAATCCTAACGTATTGCCCGTGTGAGCCTGCCGACGGGCTGTCGCCGCGAGCATGGTACGGACGCGCCAGAAGAACTAGGCGATGCCGTAGTAGTCCTTTGCTCCCTGCAGAAGGGTCTCAAACTCTGAGAGGTTGGGCGTTTCGGGCGTGCCACCCTCAACAAACGTTCCGCCGACAACGCCGATGTCGTTGGGACCGGTGCCGGGAAGGTGCTTGGGGAACACGTACAGCGAGCGCTTAACCTTTTGGCCGGCTTCCGTGTGACCTTCCTTGAAGTAGACGAGGATCATGTACTCCATGTCGGCGGGAACCTGATCCTTGAGCATGATGAGGTGGCCCTGAACCGAGACCATCTCGGCGTCACCGTTGAGTGCTCCCGAACCGAGACCTGCGCTATCGAAGACGATGGTGGATGACAGGTCTGCGAAGTTGGCCACCTTCTTCTCGACGAACGTGACGTGGGCATCGAGATAGTCGTGCAGTTCCTGCATCATCACGGCCGTGTCCATAAAGATGCCGTCGTCGTAGACCACCATGTTGCGAGTGGTGCCGTTGCCAAAGTCGACAACGACGTCTTTGGCGGGTTCCATGACCTGGCCCACGTAGGCCTCAAGTCCGGATTCATCACGCGTTTCAAAGTACGAGGGAACAATCTTTGCGCCGCCCTCAAAATCGGGCTGCTCCCCCTTGGCGACGGCCGCGTAGAAACGGTAGGCGTCGATGCCCACCCTGTCGATAATGGCCTGAATCTCGGGTGCGTTATCCATCGATACAGGCGCGAGGAGACCGCCCGCATTGTGCGAGGTGAGTTTGTCGAACTTCTCCGACATCACGGTGATGTTGGAGTAACCGCGCTGCACCAGCTCGTATGCCGTAAACAGGCCAATGACTCCCGCCCCGACGACCGTCACCGGTTCGCCCTTGCTAAACGCTTTGCCCTGCTCGGTGTCTTCAACCAGGTCGACCACGTACTTGGCGGTGCCAGGCGCGAGCGTCCATCCGCTGCCGCCGTGACCGTAATTGTGGCCGATGACCTGCGAACCCACGGTCTCCACGCTCATGTTGGGAGCGCCGCGACGCATGGGTCGGTAGCAGAGCACCTTTTCCCCGAGGTAAGCCGTGTCGAGGCGCGGGGGTGTGATCTTGCGCACCGTGCCGCCAGCCGAACCGCTAGGAAGCACAGACGAGCCACCGGGAGCGCACGCGGCGAGCGCCAAAGCTCCGGCTGCAGCCACACCTCCAGCGATGAGCGTTCGTCGGGTCAGCGAGCGAGAAGTGGTGTCGGGCTCGTTGGCGTCCGAGGCGTCGTTGGTGGGCACGTTCTGAGTCACAGCACATCCTTAAGTCGATTCCAAGCGATGCCCACGTTATCACCGCTCATACGTATAGGGTGGAATCTGCTGAGAGCCCTGTTGCTCTGGCGCCGGGGTCGCGTGCGACCCTCCCGCATCACCTAGAATTGGTGCATCGGGGATGTAGCTCAATGGTAGAGCCTCAGTCTTCCAAACTGATTACGCGGGTTCGATTCCCGTCATCCCCTCCAAAGCAAAACGGACCTCCTTGTGGGGTCCGTTTTGCATTGTCGAGATGTGCGAATCGAGGAGGAGGAATTGGCGTGACAATTCCGACGGCGCTCCCGTCATCCCCTCCAATGTCAAAAGCCCGCCTTCATATGGCAGGCTTTTGACATTGTCGGTGGTTGCGCAATCGAAGATTCCCTGGGCCCACGCGCCTGCGAGCGCTCAGCGTGAAAGCATGCCTCTCACGCGCTCCGCGTGAAAGACATCTGCAGATGTTCGGCCTACTCGCAACCCGTCAAATCTTTATTCGGTTTTAGACCGAGAACGTTAATGCACCAGGAAACTACGGCCAGCGATTGACTTGATTTAGACGAATAGGGGTTCAGGAATGGATCTCGCAAGGCCGGAGTCCAGTCGTCATAAGAGTGCTGAGAGGGATCGTAGTTCCCAGCAGCACAGGGAATATTCGCCCAAAGTCCGTCTTCTTGACAGTCGTTGATTGTGTTGAGGATTCCTACAATGGCCATTGCATTGTCGTCCCAATGCGTCAACAGTTCTTTCGTTGTTTCTTCTTTATTGTCACTTTCAAAATTCCCGCGCCCTTCTTTCTTGTCTACGCCAGTGCACAATGTCTCGATAGTGACGAGTCCGTATCGGCTGCCCAAGACCTCGCCCTCAAATGCTCCCATTGCACCGTACCCGCCGGTGACCAGGGTAGCGATATCCGACTGGCTAAAGTCATACTGAAATCGAGTTCCGTCCGCCGCCGTAATCGTCCGTGCTAAGTACGTTAGGACCCCCGACTTTTCTCTTTGCTCATCCTGCGCGTAATTCGGCAAGGCAGCGACTTGCAAGTCTGGAAAGGCCTCCATGATCTTTGCCTTGTAATTTGCCCTGCTCTCGATTCCGAGGTTGGTCGCAATAAAGCCATCGGTTGCATTCTCCAAAGGCGCCAAGACAGCAGGCCAATCACTGAGACCCTGAAGGTTTGAGAGCACTTTCTCACAGTCCTTGGACAGGGCTGCAAACTCTTCTGCTGCCTTAGCATTCGAAACCGCTACGGTTGCGATTGCGACACTGGACCCCGCAAGCACTAAAGCAAAAATTACACCTCCGACTATCAGAAGCTTTTTGTTGGCAAAAACTCCCTTGCTCGTTATTTTTTTGCTTAACGTGCTCGAGCCTTTTTTCGAATCGTTACTCATTGATTCCCCTTTTCTTGGTTGCCCTTGCGGACGTATGTTGTGTCCCACCGAAGTGGGTACTTATCTTCAAATGGTTTTCCTCCGGGAGCGTCGACATATGTCAGAGCAACGTCAAACCCGGTCGCGTAGGTGCTCATGAATTCGGCCGCCCCATCGGTCTGGCCCAAGAAGTAAGTAACTGACGCGCCAGGCGCTATCAGGGAAATGGGGAGCTTACCCGCGTCCAGCGGGTGCGTTCCCGTTTTCACCAAACACCACTTGGCAGAAGGCGGAAATTTTACGGTCACAGTCCGCGCTGGAGTTTTGCCAAAGTTGCTGAGTTGCAAATACAGGGCGTCGTTGCCCCGCGATGTTTGGTGTAAGAGGACTTCTGGAACGACGTAGGGGCGCGTTTGCGCCCGGTGAATCCGACTCGACTGCCGGATCTGAACAACGGCAACACAGAGCGCGATCAGCGCAACAACTGCCGTTACCGAAGTCGCAAGTTCAGAAAGGGAAGCCCCCCCCGAAACTTAAGGCGTTCATGCGATTCCCCTCACGCCCATCAGCCTAGTGAAGGACTCTTCACAATTCCCATTGCTACCCGCTCGAAAACAATGTATAGTTTTTAACTAAACACATGAAGGATGTCGCTGTGAGCACTGAGCAGGTCACTGAATCAGTTATCCGCCTCGCCCGCGAGCGGCGCGGCATTGGTGTGCGCGAGCTAGCCCGCCTTGCGAATGTGACGCCAGGCGCGATAACTCAGTGGGAAGCATCCGAACGGCGCGGCACGGCACGACCGCAAACGATTGCGCGGGCGCTCACCGCGATGGGGACGTCGCCGGAAAGCGAACTCCCCTCATCGGTCAACGAGCTCATGGAACGCCGTGAAGATCGCGTGACACGTGAACTCCATCGCGCTGTGGCTGCGAAACTCGTGTGGAAATCGAGCGACGTTATGTCGGTGGTCGACGCTAATCTCGAACAACTTCGCACACGCGTGGGAGGCACGTCCGCCCTCGCCGACATCGCGGAGTGGGAACGTCTCGCGAACGGTAAGCGAATAGGAGCCCTCATCGACCGAATGCTTGGCACTGATTCACGGTCCATCTCCATGCGCCAAACATCGCCATTCATGGGTGTTCTCTCGAACGACGAGCGCCTAGCCGCCATCGCCAGGGCATCCGAGTGAAACGCACCGAACTCGAGTTGGCCATCGTCACTGCCACACACATCATTGCGCAGCCGAGAATCCTCGTTATTGGGTCGCAGGCGATTCTTGGCAGCTTCGATGAAACTGCACTCCCGGCCCGAGCCACCGCCTCGCAAGAAATCGATATGGCGCCTCTTCACGACGACGTGGCTGAGTCTCTCGCCTCGCGCATCGACGTGCTTGCTGGCGAATGGTCTGACTTCGACCGCGAGCACGGTTTCTACATCCAAGGGGTGAGTGTTCGGACCGCATTCCTGCCCAACGGCTGGGAGGAGCGACTGATCGAAGTTCGCCCAACAGTGAACCCAGAAGTGATGGGCCTGTGCCTTGAAGCTCACGACCTCTGCGCTGCCAAGATGGGACGTAATGACAGCAAGGACCGTGAGTTTGTCTCCGCGCTAGTGGAGGCCGGGCTGGTGACACCAGAACGTGTAAGCAAACGCCTTCGGGAAATACCAGATCCTCGCTTTTCACCGAGGGCGAAGGCAATCTCCCTGCAATTCATGAGCAGCTTGGGCTAACAGGCCTTCGTCACCGACCTCAGCAGCGCGAGCGCCAACCCGGTGTTGCCCTAAAACTTGTGAACCACGAGACCTCGGCTTTCGGCAGCAGCAGCCAACCGGGCATCCGTGGTTGCCACCGAGCCGCCGAATCGCTCGGCGGTGTGCACAACCAGGGCGTCGGGCATCTTGAGGCCCGTTGCCGCTCGAACCCGCGCCAGTGCAACGGCATCCTGTTCCCGCAGGTCTTCCACATAGAGCCCGAGGGCCGCGATGGCCTTGACCATTTCTCCCACGATGTCAGCCCGAACCGGATGAATCAGCGCTTCGGCTAACGTCAGGGCCGTTACCGAGAATGACTCGTCAGACGCACGCGACAGCAAGTCCAGCACGCCGCGGTGATGGGCATCATCCGGGTTGGCGTAGGCGATGAGAACGCCGGAGTCGAGAACAATCATTCGGGCCAGTCGTCTCGAAGCTCTTCGCGCCAGTTTGCCGGCCACACGCCGCTGAGCTTGCCCGCCCCCTCGAGAATCGCCTTGCGCCGAGCGGCAACACGATCAGTGACGCGGGCATCAATGGAGGTGTGAGCCTCCGCGATGAGTCGACGCAACAACTCGGCACGGTTCTTTTTGGCCTCGGGCCACAGGAGAGCGGCGGCATCGATGGCGCCGGCAATCTCATCCGTTTCGGTGATCATGTGTCGAGGTCGCGCGGTGGGCATGAAAGTAGTGTAACACTCTCGTAGGTGCAACACCTATGATTTTAAGCGGCAGCTAGCGCCGAACGACGGGCTCGCCCTTCTTGCGCGGAGCCCGGCGCCACGTGCGCAGCGACAGCACCCAGGCCCAGACGAGCGCCCAGAACGCGAGACCGGCGACCGTCAGGAAGAGCGTTGTGGGCACACTCGAGAACGTCTGCAACAGCGGGATGTAGGTCACTCGGGCCCCCGTGGCGTCGATGCCGGTTGCGAAGAACAGCGGGATGTTGATGTCCGGCGAACCAGCGGTGGGAGCCGAAACAACAAGCACACCAATAATGAGCGCGAAGACGGTCCACCAGCCCACAATGCCCCCGGGACGGAATCGATCGACGAGTCCGGCCACCACCGCAAGCACCGAACTCAGTAACACCAGGACGATATACCCCGCCCCGTAAGTGGCGAAGCGCCCACTGAATGCTTCGCCAACGATGATTGCGATCGCGTAACCCCACACGAGCCACTCAAAGAGTGGGCCGATGCGTGGCGGGCGACCGGTGGGTGTCACTTCTTCCGCGGGCGTGACAGTCATGACGAGCCTTCCTGGAGCAGTGAGTGCGTTGCGCGCCCGCCCACGAACGTCGCCGCCACGGTCATGCGCGCGAGGTCGCCGGGAGAAACGTCGAGAGGATCTGCCTCAAGTACTGCAAAGTCGGCCGGCTGACCCACGGCCACGTGAGACCGCACCGAACATCGGATGGCCTCATCCGTCGCGAGGCACTCGTGCGGGTGCCAGGGTTCGTCACCCTCGGCGGCTCGCGTGACGGCCGCGCCAATCGACTGCCACGGGTCGAGCACGGTCACCGGCGCGTCAGAGCCGAAACGCAAATCCACGCCCGCGTCACGCATCTGGCGCAACGGAAACGCTTGTGCCGTGCGACCGGCCCAGAGTCGCTCGGCGCTCGCGCGATCATCAATCAGGTGTCGGGGTTGCACACTGGCCAACACGTCGAGCTTCGCGAAGCGCTCCACGTCGGCAACGCGCACCAACTGGGCGTGTTCGAGGGAACCCACGCAATCGACGGCGTCGAAGGCATCGAGCGCGAGCGACACGGCCTCATCACCGATGGCGTGCACGGCGGGTTCAATACCGGCCGCCCACGCGCGACCCATAAGACTCGCGAGCTCCGGCAATGACATATTCAGGGTGCCGCGCGATGCCGGTCCCGTGACTCCGGGATAGGCGTCAAAACATCGAGCCGTCTGAGACCCCATCGAGCCGTCGAGAATGATCTTCAGCGGCCCCACGCGCAACAGGCCACCCGTCGATGCCACGGTGTCACCGGTGCGCATGCCGGCCTCGATGGCGGTGTCCAAATATTCGGTGTAGATGGCGGCTTCCACGCGCAGGGAATCGGATCCTCGCGAGATTCGACGTCGCCACGCAGCCGCGTTGGGCGCCATCTCAAAATCCACGATGCCCACGACGCCACGCGTTGCCGCCTCGCGCGCGGCCTCGTCAATCCAGGAGTCGAGGGTGTCATCATCAATGCGCGACACACTCTTGCCAATGTCGAAGCAGGCCTGCTCGGTCACGACACCCGAAGCGGACGGAGTAATGCCCTGGGCCGCGAAACCTGCTGAGTTCACCCACACGCTGTGCAAATCCGCCGCGAAGAGATAGGCCGGCATGCCGCCGGTCACCGCATCGAGAGCCTCAAGCGAGGTCTGCCCTGAAATTTCAGCGGGACGCCAACCGAACCCGACGACGGCAGGATCCGTTGAATCGACGCGCGACGAGACGCGCTGCAGAATTTCCTGAACCGATGCCACTCCCGCAAGATCAAGTCGTCGACGGGCCTGCGCCCACTGCCCCATGTGAACGTGGGAATCCCACAGACCGGGCATGATCCAGCGGCCGTCGAGATCGATGACCTGATCATCGCCCTGCACCACGCGCGCGGCGCGCGTTTCCGAGGGAAGTGTCAGAGCAGTGGTGTGACCAATGAAGTCGAGGGCTGTCACCATGCCATCGTCGATGGCGATGTTGATGAGGTTTCCCAGAAGACCACGTTCACCCGGAATACGGGCGTTGGTCAGATGCAGGGTCACTTCTCAAGTCTGGTGGGTCACACCTGACACTGGGGACACCAGTAGAGCTTGCGTGTCGCCATCACGTCGAGTCGAATGGCGGCTCCGCAGCGCCGGCAGGGCAACCCCTCGCGCTTGTATACCCAGTGCCGATCTTCGCGATGGGCCATGGCGTCTCGCCACGCTTTTCCGCGCAACCCGTCGCGCGTCATCATCTGCCCGGTTTCGATGCCCACGGCCAGCAGTTTGACCCAATCGCGCCAGAGCGCGCGTGCCTCGTCGGTGGTGACGAGGCGACCGGGACGGTAGGGGTCGATGCCAGCGCGAAAGAGCATCTCGGCTCGATACACATTGCCGATGCCGGCAACCACCGCCTGGTCCATGAGCAACTGGCCAATGGGAGTGGGCTTGGCGGTGACGGTGCCAACGAAACGCGTTTCGGCGGCTTTACTCTTGTCGCGTGCAGGGTCCGGGCCAAGTTTGGCGATGACCGCGGCAACCTCCTCGGGCGCGAGCAGGTCACACGCCGTTGGCCCGCGCAGGTCTGCGCAGGTCGTATCGGTGAACAGCCGCAGTCGCACGGCGCCGACGGGATCGGGCGGAAACTGGTCGGCAGAGTTTGCATCTGACGGGTTTCGATACGCGCCTTCGGCGCTACTCAACCGGCGAGCGCCTTCGGCGCTACTCAACAGGCGGGCGTCCTCGGCACTGCTCAACGCCGCGCCAGTGGTCTGCTCCCCCATGCGTAAGCGAGTTCTCCTCGGCGCACCAATCGAACTCAACGAGTTTTCACCCGCCCGGTCAAAAACGGCATCGGTCGCTTCCGACACGGTGCCGCGCATGTTGGTTTGCCCCATGCGCCCGTTGGCGGACGCGATGGTGGCGTCGAGCGAGATGTCACCCAAAAAATCCCACGCGCCGTAAATGCCGAGGTGAACACGAATCCAGTCGCCCGTGTCGAACTCGAGGAACATCTGCTTGCCCACAGCGAAGGCATCCACCATCACGTGTCCGTTTACCCGGCCGGCGCCGTCGGCGAATCTCCCCTGCGGTGATGACGCGCGAACGCGCTGCCCCACAAAGTTCGCCCCGAACTGTCGGGCGATGCGATGAACCGAATGTCCCTCGGGCACGCGTTAGGCGGTCGACTCGGCGTCGACAATTTCCATGCGCAAGTCGAAAGATGCCTCGTCGTCGATGTCGAAATAGGCGCCCAGTGCCTCGCGAACCATAGGTTCAAG